>CAYYNB010000190.1:6089-11045 GCA_964472565.1 uncultured Anaerolineaceae bacterium | reverse complement strand
CCCCCCCCCCCCCCCCCCCCCCCCCCCCCCCCGCCCCCTCATTCAGAAGTTCAACAAACACACCAAAAAAGCGGGAGCACATCCGCTGCACTCCCGCTGGATAACCTGAATGGCTGCGATCTATTCGACGCGCTCGAAAACGTGCGCCACAGCCGTGCTGCCCAGCCCGCCGAGACTCAGCGCCAGCCCCAGCCGCGCATTCGCCACCTGATTATCGCCCGCGTCCCGCCGCAGTTGCAGCGCGATCTCCACCGCCTGATACACGCCTGTCGCGCCAATCGGATTCCCGCGCGCCTTCAGGCCGCCAAACGTGCTGATCGGCAGCGCGCCGTTCCGCAGAATCGCCCCTTCCGCCGCGAGTTTCCAGCCCTCGCCGCGATTAGCAAATCCTGCCGCTTCCAACTGCATCGCAGACAGCACAGTAAAGCTGTCGTGCAGTTCCGCCACATGCAGATCGCTCGGCTGGATGCCCGCCATTTCAAACGCACGCCCCGCCGCCAGGTTCACCGCCGTCAGAAACAACATATCTTCGCGGTTGTGCAGCGCCAGCGTATCCGTCGCCGCCGCGCTGCCTCGAATCCGCACGGCACGCGGCACCAGATCGACTGCTTTTTCCGTCGTCGTGAGGATCACCGCCGCCGCCCCGTCACCTTCCGGCGCGCTGTCAAACAGATTCACCGGGTCCGCGACAATCGGTGCTCGCGCAAACGCGCCCGGTTTGATCTTATTGCGATACATGGCGTTTCCGTTGATCGCGCCGTTTGCGTGCGCGTTGATGCTGAACCCCTCAAACTGATCCAGCGTCACGCCGTATTCGACCATATACCGCCGCATCAGCAGCGCCGCCATTGCCGCCGGAGTTCCGCCGACGCCCGCTTCATAATCCGCGTCGAGCATCGTGGCAATCGCCAGATCGCGTTCCGTTCCGGTGCGATCCGTGCCTTTTTCGACGCCCACCACCCGCACCGTATCCGCCGCGCCGCTCGCCACCATCAGATACCCGTGCCGTAGCGCCATGCCGCCCGACGCATCCGCCGCCTCGACATGCACCGCTTCGATTCCGCGGAAACCCGCATAATCCGCGACCAGCGTCCCGACGTGGTTCTGCGCGCTCAGATTCCCGCCCAGTGCGTTCGCCACGATCACCGCGTCCACGCGTTCTACGCCTGCGTCCTGCTGCGCCGCCTGGATCGCTCCCAGCGCCAGTTGCCGCAGCCCCATATCCCAACTCTCTGCTACGGGCACCTGCCCGACACCCATAATCGCTACGTCACGCATGCTCGTATTTTCCTTTTTGATCATCCGCTAATCCATCATCAGCTTGCCGCGATACCGGGTATAGAGCGCGTAATCCACCGGCGTCCGCCGCGCGATATACTGGCGCGTGCGTGGCGCGCGATTCCGCACCTCGTTGATTTTGTCCGTCACGACGAGATCAAACGCATCCGATCCCGCGCCGCTGCCGTAGCTGACCATCAGAATCCGGTCCCCCGGCTGCGCGACATCCAGCGTTGCCGTCAGACCAAGCATGCACGATCCCGCGTACACATTTCCGACCTCGTTCGACAGTAGCCCCGGCTCGATCTGTTCGGCGCTGAAGCCCAACACCGACGCGGCGCGCTGCGGAAATTTGACGTTCGGCTGGTGGAAAATTGCCCATTTATAATCAGTGGGTTTGGTGCCCATCATTTCCATGATGCGCTGCGACGCGCTGAGGGTATGCGCAAAATACGCCGGTTCCCCCGTGAAGCGATCCCCGTGACTCGGATAGGCTTCATGCGCGCGCCGCCAGAAATCGGGCGTGTCCGTCACATACGAATAACTGCCCTGGATAATCGCACAGCTTTCCGCCGCCGGGCCGAGCAAATAGGCCGCACCGCCCGCCGCCGCCGTATATTCGAGCGCATCACCGGGGCGACCCTGCGCCGTATCCATCCCAATCGCCAGCACATACTGCGCCATACCGCTGCCCACGAATCCGATTCCCGCCTGCATCGCCTCGGACCCCGCCTTACATGCGAATTCCCAGTCCGCCGCCTGCACGTTGGGCGCTGCGCCGATGCTTTCCGCCACAATCGTGGATGTGGGCTTGACCGCGTACGGATGGCTTTCGCTGCCGACCCACACCGCGCGGATCAAGCGCGGATCAATCGCCGCGCGTTTCAACGCATTATGCGCCGCCTCGATGGACATGGTGATCACGTCCTCATCCAGCCCGGCGACGGCTTTTTCCTTCACCGGCGATCCGCCCAATCCGCCCGTCCAGACACGCGCCACTTCCGTGCCCGGCAGACGATAGCGCGGCACATACGCCCCATATCCGGCGATACCCACCGGGCGATCCGGCTTCAATAAGCTTTGCCCTACCTTGAGGGGATTCGTTCCGTCTGACATGCTCACTCCGTAGAAAATTTTTGAGGTATGTGTATGTGTGTATGTGTGTATGTGTGGTCCTGACCTGCACTAAACATACACGACAACAACTGTCAAAAGCTGGCAGATCATAGGGCTGAGAATCTGTCAAAACCTCTCAGAGTTGTGAAACCCCGCACGAATCACGCGAAATACGCATTTTAGGATACAATTTAAAGAAATGCAGTCAGGAGTGAATGCACCATGAGCAGCGCTGTATATGATCCTCTCATCGCACAGATTCTCGACTCTCCCCGCCTGCCCCAGGTGACGCAGCAACTGCAAGCGATTCTCGAAGCCGAACACGCGAAGCGCCAGCGTTTTTATGATGAAGTATCCGAGTCCCAAAAGGCCGAATTCATCAACGGAGAGATGATTGTGCATTCCCCTGTCAAACTTCAACACAGCCAAGCGAGTGAAAACCTGTTCATGCTTCTCAAAGCGTATGTCCGCAAGCATCAGCTAGGCCATGTCGGACATGAAAAATTACTCGTGTCTCTCACCCGCAATGACTACGAACCGGACATCAGCTTTTGGGACAATGCGAAGGCAGCACACTTCACACCTCAACAAGTAAAATTTCCCGCACCGGATTTAGTTGTTGAAGTGCTCTCGGATTCAACCGCTGCCATTGATCGCGGCCTCAAATTCGAAGATTACGCGCTGCATGGCGTGGCTGAATATTGGATCATCGACCCGGAGCAGGAAAGCATCGAACAGTATGTGCTGCACGGCACAGCCTATGAGCTCGCCGTGAAGGTCAAAACGGGAGCCATTCAGAGCGACATCGTGAGCGGCTTTGAAATCCCGGTGCGCGCCGTCTTCGACGGCACCGAACAGATCGCCGCCCTGCAAGCGATTCTGGCCTAATCGGGGAACATGCCACCTGCAACCCCGGCAGCACTTCGCCGCCCATAGCGACAGAGTCCAGAACTATAGAGGGGACGCACACACCACCCGGAACCCCCCATCAAAAGAATGGTATTCTGGTTCCCAGTTGCAGCGGGCTGCGCATCTCGCGAGACAGATGCCGTAGTCCCATGAGCCTCCCCGTCCCACCCGCAAGGCGTCACCAGTCAAATGCACGTCATCAGTTCCCCATGCCGACAGACACCAATCCCACACATTTCCGCTCATATTCATCACGCCGAAGGGACTGGCTCCTTTGAGATACTGTGTGACGATCTGCGGTTTCCCTAGCTTGTCACCATAATTACATAATTCTGCGTTCGGTTCTTCATTGCCCCAGGAATAGGTCCGGCCATCATCCCCTTGTGCAGCACGCTGCCACTGCTGCTCTGTCGGCAGCATAATCAACTGTCCGCTCTGCTCGCTCAACCACCGGCAAAACGCAACCGCGTCATACCAGGTCACATTCGTGCGTGGCAGATCATCCCCCTCAAATGCGGTAAACCTGGGTTGATCATGCGTGTTTCGCCATGCCTTCGCTTCTTCGGAATACTCCCACCAGCGCGGATCGCCGTAGCCATCCCTCACAAATACGTCATACTGCGCATTCGTGATCGGATATTTGGCAATCATAAATGCCGGAACATCGTATCTACCGCCTTTTGTGCCGCTCGATTCGCTCTCATCCTCTAATATCACCCCTCCCGCCGGAATCTTCACCCACTCGAACGGCGGCGGCAGAATATCCTCAACGCGTAGGGGCAATTCATGAATTGCCCCTATCGGTTTTCTCGGCGTAGGGGCGCTGCTTGCATCGCCTGAAATCCGTTCCAACGCCCGCACCAGCCGCTCAATATGATGATCGAAATCCCGCTCCCCGACTTCCAGCGCGTTTCGCCGGCACAACCGCTGAAGATCACCGGGCAACTGCTCCGCATACGGCATCGTCGCATCGTCCACCAACACCGGAATCACCCAAATCCCGCGCTTCAGCGCCGTGGCGATTTCCAGCCGCATAAAATCGTTCGGATCATCCAGCCGCCGCCGCCCCTTTTTATCCGTGATGGTCTCCCACTGCGGCCCGATCATCGCCAGCAGCACATCACACTGCTGCACGGCGTTTTCGATCTCCTGCACAAAATCCACACCAAAATCAATGGTGTCGATGTCGCGAAAAATGTCCGCCGGATCGAAGTGTTTGACCAGTTCCTTATAAATCGCCGTCACCCATCCCCCGGTTTCGGCGCGGCGGTATGAAATAAAAATGCGCAGCATCCTCATTCCCCCCAACAGAATCCGAATGTAGGGGCCAATTGCCCCACTCATCTCTATCATACTGACATTCCCCGCCAAACAAAAAATCCCCTCTCACCGGAGAAGGGATTTTTTCGTTCACAGCAAATTCATCACCCGATTAGATCGGTTCCAGCCAGTACGAGCTGTACTGCCCTTCGAGCGTCCAGCCGCTCACGCCGTTATAGTACACCTGCCACCACGCGCCGTTATCGCCGCAGGTCGGCCCCGCGACCACATAAAACGCCGCTCCAGCGGGAATCTGGCCCAGCACCGTCGCGCCGAAATTCGGGGCTGAGCGCATATTATTCGGATCGCCGGGGAGCACGCGCCCATAGCTGC
>CAYYNB010000190.1:0-5989 GCA_964472565.1 uncultured Anaerolineaceae bacterium | reverse complement strand
GGAGCCGAGCGCACATTCAGCCGGTACGCCGTGACGGTCAGTGTCGGCCCGCCTGCTGGCGTTGTGGGGCTGCTCGTGCTGCTGGGAAGCGTCACGTTGAAATTCAGGAACGCGTTGCCCTGGTAATCGTAGTATTCCACCACAAAGCTGTGCTGTCCGGCTTGCAGATTAAACGTATTGGTATACGTCTGGCCGCTCGCCCCGTGAAACTCGTTGATCAGCATCACGCCGTTGACATACACCCGCACGCCGTCATCTGCCTGCGCCGTGATCGTATACGTGCCCGCGTTGAGCGTGGGGTAGGCGGTCCACCGCGCCGAGAACAAATCCGCCGGGACGCCGGACACTGGCGCATTCACGCCCCAGTTATGCGTCGGGCTGGTTTCCACCTGTGTCACCACCGGAGCGCCCGCCAGCGCGCCGTTATTGTAATACTGCGCCGTCCAGCTATTGATGTTGAGCGACTGCGGCGGCACCGGGAATCCCGGCCCGCTGGTCGATCCTCCGCTCAGTTTTTCCCATGACACATAGAGATACGCATCGCCGGTCATTTCGCGGAAATCCACCTGGATATGGTGATACCCCGCCGTCAGCGTGACATCCGCTGTCAGGGTGACACCGGCCTTTGGGGCGTTATAGGTATCGATGGTCGCCTTTTTATCGGGCGGAAAATCAATCCACAGTTTGACTCCGTCATCCGCCAGAATATAGAACCGGTAGGTGCCATCCTGAAAATAAGGATCGGCGGCAAAGCGTGCGCTCCAGTTATCCGCGTTCACGCCCGATCCCGGCGCGTTTGTCCCCCAGTTTAACTGCAAATTTCCTTCCTGCCGGGTAAATGCGGGTGAACCAATGAGATATTCGTTGTTGTAATATTCCGCAAACCAGACCGTGCTGCCCTGGGCCTGGACCTGCCCCCTGAAAGGCGTTGGTAACACCGCCACCAGTGTCAGAATGAAAATGACGACAAGAGGTGCAATCCGTTTCATTTCTGGTCCTCCGCTTGTACTCATTTGTGACCTATTTTGATTATACTAATTGGATTGCTACCGTGCCTGACGATTACAGATCGGAAACCTGACTATTTCCCTTCGCGCATCTGTTCGAGCAGTTCCGCCGCCCGTTCGGTGCTGATCTGCTTCTCTTCGACCATCTGCTGGGCCACCGCCATCACCTCGTGATCCTTCGCGCCTGCCGCCACCGCCATCTGTTTCGCGTGCAGACTCATATGCCCGCGCTGGATGCCTTCGGTTGCCAGCGCCCGGATCGCCGCGAGATTCTGCGCCAGTCCCACCGCTGCCATGATCTGTGCCAGTTCGCTGGCCGACTTCGTGCCGAGAATCTTGAGCGCCACCTGTGCCGCCGGATGCACCCGCGTCGCTCCGCCCACCGTACCCACAGCCAGCGGCACCTCGATCCGCCCGCGCAGATCGCCTTTGTCGTCCTGCCACCAGTCCGTCATAGACGAATAACGCCCACTCCGCGCGGCGTAAGCATGCGCCCCCGCTTCGAGCGCCCGCCAATCGTTGCCCGTCGCCAGTGCCACCGCATCGATACCGTTCATCACGCCTTTATTATGTGTCGCCGCCCGGTACGGATCGACCTGTGCGAACGCCGCCGCCTCGACAATTGCCCGCGCCACGTCCTGCCCGGACATCCCCTCTGCCGTGAGTTCTTCCGCCGGAACAATACAGCTCGCGGTGGCCTTGCGTCGATCCGCGAGATTGCTCAGAATCCGCAGATTCACGCGCCCGCCCGTTAATGCTTCGATGATCGGGGCCAGCCGCTCGCACGTCGTGTTGATCGCGTTTGCGCCCATCGCATCCCGCACATCGAACAGCAGGTGGACGATCAGCATCGGGCCAATCGGCGTATCGATCAGCGGGCGCAGTTCGATGCCGCGTGCCCCGCCGCCGAGTTCTACCAGCGTGCGATCACAGCAGTTCGCCTCGTCCATCAACTGCTCGCGCGCCTCCCAGATGCGCCCCGCCGCCGCATAGACATTCTCCACGTCCAGCACTTGCATCTGCCCGATCATCACCGGATCGTCCGCCGTCGTGATGAATCCGCCGCCGCCGCGCGCCAGTTTTGCCGCGTAGCTCACCCCCGCGACGATGCTTGGCTCTTCCACCACCATCGGGATCAGGTGATCATCGCCGTTGATCAAAAAATTCGTCGCCACGCCGAACGGCAGCGCATACACGCCGACCACATTTTCTATCATATGCTCGGCCTGCTGCGGATTCAGCCCCGACAGGCCCAGCAGCACCGCCTGTTCTTCGCGGGTCAGGTCCGCCCACTGCGCGACAATCGCCGCCCGTTCCGCCAATGACCGCTGGTAAAATCCCGGCAGCCGCGATGAACGCCGCCCTCGTCCTGTGCTCATACGTGTTTCCTTCCTGAAATAATTCTACAGCACCATTATGCCATAACAGCGCCCAGCGGGTGAAAAAATAGGCGAGAGGGGGTTAATCTGGATTGGGGTAGTATATACGTGGATTCTGTGCTACATTGAACTCGGTTACGCTGTCAGTATCCTGAAGATTAAGCACCAGACACTCACGCACTCGTTCCAGCATTTCTTCAAACGTATTTCCGTCCGTTGTGAACGTCAACTCGTCGCACGATGCTACATAAACCGGGCTGGCATCCTCTGTATTGTATTCCACATGAACTGTCACTGTGCTGCGCGGCTCACTCATCGGCAGACCTCCTTTTTTCTATCATACCAATATTTGCCGCTTTTTGCGCCCCGTGCTACAAACCAGCCCCATGAAAATCCTCCGCAAAATTATGATCATCCTCGGCGCTGCCATCCTGATCGCCGCCCTCATTCTGAGTGCCTGGGCCTATTATGCCTATCGCCGCCCGCTCCCCAAACAGGAAGGCGAAATGAGCATCGAAGGCATGCAGCGCGAAACCCGCATTTACCGGGATACGTGGGGCATTGCGCATATTTACGCCGCCACGCGCTACGATCTGTTTTTTGCCCAGGGGTTTGTCCATGCCCAGGATCGCTGGTGGCAGATGGATGTTAGCCGCCGCATCGGGCGCGGCACCTTGAGCGAACTGCTCGGCCAGAATGACAAGGTGCAGGCGATTGATCGCCTCGCCCGTACCCTCGGCTGGGATCAGATCGCCCAGGCCAACTGGGAAGCCGCGTCCCCCGAAGCGCGCCTCGCCCTGGATGCCTATACGGCGGGCGTGAACGCCTACATTGAGGGCCGCTCGCCGGGTGAACTCGCCCTTGAATATACCGTGCTCGATCTGCGCCTCGATCAAGTCACCGTCCAGCCCTGGACCCCCCAGGATTCGCTTGCCTGGGAGGTGGCCTTGCGCTGGGAAATGAGCGGCAATGTCTCCCAGGAACTCGCCACCGCCCGCGATCTGACTCTGGTCGATGCCAGTATGCTGTCCTTGCTGGTGCCGCTGCCCGCCGCGCTGCCCGCCGATTACACCCGCCTGCCTCTGGACTCAGCGCTGGCGCTGTTTGATCTGATCGGCCCGCGTCAAATGCTCGATGGCAGCGGGTGGGTGGTTTCCGGTGATAGGACTGCATCCGGCCTGCCGTTGCTGGCTGTTGCGCCCAATCTCCCTATCCAGATTCCGTCGCCCTGGTATGAAATCGGCCTCTACTGCGTCGGGGTTTCCGCCGCCTGTCCCTACCACGTCACCGGATTGAGTGTCCCCGGTTTGCCCGCCGTCTGGATGGGCCACAATGACACCATCGCCTGGGGCTTCACCAGTGCCGGAATCGATGAGCAGGATGTGCTTGTCGTCCAGCTTAACCCCGCTAATCCCATGCAGTATGAATGGGATGGCGTTTGGCGCGATCTCACCGTGCGTGAGGAACTGCTGACCATCAATAACGAAGAGGAGCCGCTCCCCCTCACCATCTACCAGACCCATGCCGGGCCGCTGCTTCCCCTCACCGAAGATGGATCGCCGGGGGATCAGGCGCTCGTCGTGTTGTGGTCCGGCTATCGTACCCCCGCCGATCCTATTGGTGCCCTGCTGCGGCTGGATCGCGCCGAAAACTGGTACGACTTCCGCGCTGCGCTCCAAACCTGGGGTGGGGCTGCCGTCCATGCGCTCTATGCCGATGTGCAGGGTCATATCGGCTATCAGGTCGCCGGGAATGTCCCGCGCCGCTCCTCCGCTGAGGCCGGTTTGATCCCCGTCACCCATCCGGGGGCCGCGTCCGAGTGGTCCGGTTATGTCGCCTTTGCTGACTTGCCCTCGACCTACAACCCCGCCGAGGGATATATCATCGCCTCGAACAGTCAGGCGGAAATTGAAGCCTTGCTGCAAGATCGCGCCAGCCACACCATCGAAACCTTTGCCGCCATCCAGAGCGACACCACCAGCCCCTTCGCCGCGCAGTTATTACCCTATCTGCTCGATATTGATCTGGAAGACGAATCCCTGATCGAGATGCGGTCCTGGTTGGCGGGGTGGGATTTCCGCTTTGATATGGACAGCGCTCAGGCCGCGTTGTTTTCGGCGTTTTGGCTGCGGCTGTTGGAATACACCTATGCCGACGAACTCGGCACGGTCCCCTGTGACTGTCCCAACGTTCAGCAGGCCATACTCGAACTGCTCGACTATCCAAACCATCCCTGGTGGGACGATGTGCAAACCGAGCAGGTCACGGAACGCCGCGATGCCGTCCTGCGCCGCGCCTTTGAACAGGCAATTGCCGATGTCACCAAACGGTCAGGTGATGACCGCACCACCTGGACCTGGGGCGCGCTCCATACCGTGCGGTTTACCCACGTCCTCACCGATATTTTTGGCGTCAGCGTCATCGAAGACCGCTTTAATCAAGGCCCGTTTCCGGTCAGCGGCAGCGCCGACACGATCAACACCACGCCCAGCCTGACCTCGCCGGATCGTCGTTTCCAAATCGTCGCCGCGCCTTCCGCCCGCCTGATCATCGACCTGAGTAATTTTGAGTCCAGCCGCGCCATGCTCACGACGGGTCAAAGCAACCATCTCGCCAGCGCCCACTACGACGACATGATCGACCCCTGGCGTTTCATCGAATACCATCCCATGCTCTGGGAAAACGCCAGCATCGAAGCCGCCGCCGATGCCATGTTAGCGCTCGAACCCGTCGCCCCTGATCTGCCCACACCGCCGCCCGACGAGTAAGCCGATGACCGAAAACCATTCCAAAATAGTGCGCCGGATTGTTTTAGCCCTTCTCGCGGTGATTGTAAGCTGTGGCGGGCTGTGTCTGCTGTTCTACTTCTGGCTGAATTACCAGACATTCCGCGCCGATTTTGTCGCCGCCAGGGCACAGGATCGCGTCGAGCAAATCTACGCGCGCACCCGCGCCGCTGCCCCGCGCGGATCGACTCTGATCCGCGAAGCAAAACCGCAGTCAGGCACCTATGCCTGGGCTTTGAGCGACGGCGCGCCCCGTTACGCCCATGTCCAGGCCCGGCAAATCTATCTCTTGCCTGCTGACCTGAATGAAATCACAGCTACCTATGAGGCCACGTTCAAACAATGGGGCTGGACCGCGCTGCCCAACCCGACGGGTATCATCCGCCTGTTGTTCAACCCGCCCGGTGATGACGATCTGTGGGTCGGCCTCTGCGCCCCATCCCCCGGCCAGTACGTGATCTTTTTCGACTTTGACGAATCCACCGGCAGCGAAGTCTCCCGCTCCCAAAAGATCGTATCCCGTTACTGTCAATAATCCTCGTTCGCCGCGTTTCCCTTGCCGCGCTCGCTTGCCTACCCGCTCCCGATGCGCCGTCCGTAGGGGCGTATGGCGATACATAGGCATTAAGCTAAGAAATTTCTCGCGTAGGGTCAGCCAACTTGACGCCTACCACCCCGCTGCTTGTGCCGCCCACAAGTCCCTCTCTGCGCCAGCGGGGAGGGATTTAGGGAGGGGTTCACCCGCCGGAAAATGCTTAACTTAGCTCGACTTTGCACATTCAAGCGGGATAACACAACGTCTCGACAAGCGAGGCGA
>CAYYNB010000189.1:0-11176 GCA_964472565.1 uncultured Anaerolineaceae bacterium | reverse complement strand
TAGGTAGGGGATGCGCGTCTACCCTTCGCTATTTCGTTATTGCCGATAAAGTCTAGTATCAGCGCGTGAGTACGACAGAAAAATACTCATGAGTTGTGCCTTTAAAGAGATCTCATTCTCCACTATGCTCGTTGCACGTAAAGGCTAAGTGGGAAGGACGACAGGCAATTGCCTGTTATCGATAATACATTCATTTGAAGATAGAGGGAAATTAGCCCGCATTTGCAAGCTACTATGACGCACAATAAGGACTAGAAGCTTACCATAATCTTCCCTTGATTGGTCCTAACTTCGGGGTCTTTATAAGATTCTTCCAGGTCCTCATCACGAGTCGTGAAAGCAATGGCCGAATAATCCTAATCGCGGGCGCGGATCAGGTCGCGCTCCCGCTTGGCGAAACAGTCCTGGCATAAATGCACGTCATTGACCGCCGCCGAAGGATCACAGCCCGCGCAGATCGTGTCCATCAGACCATCGCCAAGATCATCTTCGTCGTAAGACATTGTCTTTCTCTCCACCGGATGTCGAAAATATTATAGCCCACGGCAGACAGGGAGGGATGCCAACGCACAAAAAGAGCGGCTGATTCATGCCGCTCCGTTTGTCGTGCGAGATCGGGCTAGAAGGGAAGCAACTCATCTTCCGCCGGTTCTGCGGCATCGGTGCGGTCCAGCAAGACCAACCGCATGGCGCTCATGTCCAGGCTGACCTGCGGATTGCCGCTCTGGTCAACCCAGGCGCGCGGGCGCAGCCAGTCACCTGTCACCTGCAGAAGCGAACCCTTGTGGACGTACTTCTCAACCACGGCCACCAGGCCATTCCAGCAGCTCACGCGCACCCACAGCGTCTGTTCGCCCGAACGGGTCTTGCGATTGACTGCCACCGAAAAGCTCGCGACCTTCTGCTCCCCGACCGTCTTGACTTCAGGCTGACCACCCACGAAACCGACGACCGAGATATTGATGCTGGTACCCATGTTGTTGTCTCCTTGCGCCCTGGGCGCTCTTGTTCCACCGGTGTAGGTTTTCAAAGTTATTGCGCATGGCGTCAGAGTTATTGCGCGAAATGTCAAAGTTATTGCGGAAAACCCCCAGGGCCATCAAAGCAGTCTGAGAAAACTGCGAAAAAAGTTGCAGTTTGCAGAGTAACCGTGAAAAAAGATCGCGGTCGTGTTTTTGCATCGTAACCGCGAAATAAGTTGTCCAACGTAACTTGAGAAGATTCCAGTGTAAGTTAAGAAAAAGGCTCGCTTTTCCAGCGTAACTTGAGAATTTCTCCGCCATGGGTTCTTCTGGCGATTGGCCAGAACCTCCGGCTCCGGGGGATGGCGGGACATAGAGCGAC
Organism: uncultured Anaerolineaceae bacterium; assembly: GCA_964472565.1. GTDB lineage: Bacteria > Chloroflexota > Anaerolineae > Aggregatilineales > Aggregatilineaceae > DATAMF01. The sequence continues at coordinate 9,832 of CAYYNB010000189.1, read as the reverse complement.
TGGCCCCAAAAGAAACGACACGCCGCAGCGTGCCGTTTCGTCTTGCGGTGAGGAAATACTGCTAGAACGGTGTCTCCTCGTCGGTTTCCGGGGACGGACCACGCTTGGTCAGGATGAAATCCACGCGACGGGCGGTGATTTCCAATTGCCCCTGCGGTGAACCGTCTTTGGCGCTCCATGCGCTGACCCGGAACGACTCGCTGTAGGCGGTCACCAGGTCGCCAGCGTCGAGATGGTCGGCCACAGCCTGAGCCTGTTTTCCCCAGACGGTCACACGTACCCAGGCGGTTGTCTTGCGCTCACCGTACCCCTGGTCAATCGCCAGGTTGAAGTTCGCGACTGCTTCGCCGGATTGTGTCGTGCGCAGTTGAGGAGAATTTCCCAGGCGACCCCGGAAGATGAGTGTAGCAGAAGTAGCAGACATTGTGATGCTCCTTATGATGTTGAGTGCCCGTGTGGGCTGATGCGTTGCCGGTGATGAGCCGAACCGCTTCCCGGCAGCCTGTCACCGCAGGCGCAATTTCGACTGGTGAGCGCAGCGGCACCAGCCCGGAAGTCGAAATTGCATAGAACCCGACGCAGCGCGGCGGGTTTGACAGGCGGCGCGGTTCGGCATACTGGCAAGGGAGTGTCATCAGCCCAGGGCCACTCAATATTCCAGGAGCAGCACTGCCACGACTGACAACCAGACCGGGTAACGAAATTTCCTCAATACGACGCGGATATCCGGCGGTGAAATAACCTGATTGGCTCAAGGGTGGTGAGCAGCAACTGCCGGGACAGTGGCCTGAGTTCTGGGTCAGGCCAGGCAGCAAGACGTGGGCTACGGAGGTGAAGAGAACGGAATGGTCAGCAGTGCCAGGAAACGAGGGGCATGATCCGCCAACGTGCTTGAAGACCAGGCAGCGGACAACCGGACCAGCGACACGCCAGGCAGTAAAAACGGCATGGGGGTGTCGTATTCGGGCCATGTCGCGGCGTATGTCGGGGGAGGTAAAGGAATCACACAGAACATGCTCCGCTGTGCCCCCCACGTCTCGCTGGATTTTTTCTCAGTTTATGCTGGAATTCATTTCCATCTGTTCGAGCACCGCTAACACCGGTTCTCGAAAGTAAACCCGAGGGCGATGCATCAGCGGCTCAATATGCCTGGACTGTAAAAGCGTTAACAACGCACCCAAACGAATGGTCAATGTCCGCAGTTCGCGATAAAGGATGTACCGATCATGCCATGTCTTCAGGTCATCCCGGTCGAAGACATACACGCCATGACCATTGATACCTGGGCCGGACAGGGGTGTGAGGAGCTTATGATGAACAAAGGCATGGATGTCATTTCTTGAAACCGCCAGTAATTCCATCGCCTGCGAGGTTGTCATATACCGGTCACGTAATGCCTGCACTTCGGTTTGTCGGAAAAACTGCTTGTGACCAAACACCCTGTCGGGACAAAGCACGCCTGCATCCACCAGATACTGAAGAACCTGTCGCCCTATGCCCAGATAGGTTTGGGTTTCACGCAAGGTCAGCCAATCGTTTTCCTGCTTGATGAGGTTGAATAGATCCGCTACATCGTCAGGCAAAAACCACAGGGCGCTGAGCGGAAGCAGGCTCTCATGAGGATGATAAGCCGAGAGTTTACCCTCCAGAATACATTGGAGCAGTTGAACCAGATTCACTCCAAGTGTGGCATGACGCAGACAGACTTCGACCAGTGAAATACCCGTTTGGGTTGTATCCGTTTGGATCGTTGTCACATCCTGCAAACCCTGGATGAAGGTATTCAGGCTATCCTGGTCAATTGAGGTACCAAGTCGATGCAATCCGACTGAGCCAAACACCTCTTGCAGGAGGTTGGCTTCGAGCATTTCACGAACTCGTTGTTTGCTCAATCCCAGCATCTGCACCACTTCCTTCAGGAGCAGCCCACCCCGCCACCGCTGTCGCAGTTGGTCAACCTCAGAACGTGCCAACCAAATCCCGTCATCATCTGCAAAGCGGTGTAAGGTCAGGTAACCTTCATCTGCCAGACGGAAAAGCGTGGTCGGTGATGTGTTCAACATTTTCACGACACTATACATGTCCAGGTAGGCCACGCGTTCTCGCAGCTCCGGGTAATCTTGAGCGCGCTTGGTATAAATGATGTGGAAGACAGGCATCCGTTCCACCAGATAATCATTGAAGGCGGTCTGGATAAAGTCAAAGGCGGGATGCTGCCAGAACCGCATGAGCCATGACCTGTACAGGTTGCCAAAGGCATCTTGTAACCCGTTGAGCGTTCTTTCTGCCGGACGCTGACGATATGCGTCCAGAAAAGCAAAGAACCCCTGAGGCCAATCCAGCAATCCACGAAACGCGGTCGCATATAGACAGCCACGCTCAACCAGGGTAAGCTGGCGCTGTTTCAGGATATCGAGGTCGGGGACCGGTATCCCGGACGGTATATGGTAAAAATCCCAGGTGGTTCCGGCACGCTGCGCGGTGTAACGCAAGCCATGTAAAACACGCAGCAGCGCAGCCATGGGAACGTTGGGCAATTCAACCGGTGGGAGTGCGCCTCCATACAACCAACTCATGAGGGTAGATTGCAGGGTCATCAACAAATCTTCCGCAGCAATCGGCACGGTCGCCGCCTGCTCCAGAGGAAAACTGCAATGAGCGCAGTGCCCGGTGAGAATATCCGCTTCATTTAACGGCCTCTGGCATACGGGGCACAGGTCGAGCAGCCAGCAATGATGAACCTCACAACAAACAACCAACGGGATGTGCCAGTGCAACCGCACATAACGCGCTTCTGCCAGACAGACCGGGCACCAACCAAAATGTGCAGTGTACAAGTCCCGATTGAGACGAGCCGGAAGTAATTTCAGGATGGTATCCGGTGACAGTTGCAGAGGGCTGACTTCCTGGTCAGGCGGGGTTAACACATGGGCAAAACGGTGCAGTGTATGCTGGTAAACGGTCTTAGCCGTAGTGGTCGTCATCTCGCCTAATGCAGTCAACACCGCCGCCTCGCGCATCCCATACATAACCTGCCGCATGACCGGTGTGGTCTGGCAAACGGTTTCTCGTATGTGACGCAGCAGCAGCGACGGTGAGTCCAGATGGTTATCCCCTGCCAACCGCCACAACCAACTTATCAGGGCTTCATCGGGGTACGGTCGTGGTCGATTGAGCAGCGGGCTGAGTTCCATTACCCCAACCGCCGTACCGGCCAGTATTCAGCTTCCTCTGGACCGGCGGTGTCGGGCACATCGTTGGCAAATGGATTTCCCACGCTGCGTCGCTTACCCGCCAGCGTGCGTTGAAACGCCGCGAACAATAACTCGCGTGACAGTCCCGGTGCGTCTTGCAGTACCGCATCTTCCGCCGCCCGTCGCAGCAGGCGCATGACGTACCCCACTTTGCCATGGGTGGCCACAAAGCAGCGCCAGGCCATTTCTTTCGACGATAGGCACGACCGTTCCGCCAGCGGTAACTGCCCTTCAACCTGATGAAGAAAGATGCGAAACTCCTCAACCGTTTTCGGCTGCTCTTCGTCCCATTGGAAAGGCTCCAGCACGAGCGGGTCTCCGAAGAGGCTGCCGAACTGCTCATTGACCTTGAGGACCTCTTCGGTGTAGGGTAAACCAACCAGCACACAGGCGATGTTCTGTTCTTTGGCGAGTGTTTTCATCGTATTGCTCACGTCGTGCAGGACACGCTCGCTGTCCCGGTCGACAAAATGGTTGGCTTCGTCCAGGATGATCATCTTCACCCCACAATCCACGATGAACCGCTGCAGACGGTAGTATTTCACGCCCATACTGCCCCGCTCAGCCAATGGGTCACCCAGGGCTGCCAGCAAGCCGGTGAGCATGGTATTCATGCTGGCTTTGGCGGGCACTACCGCTTTGAGGACCGGCACCATGGTCGTCTCTTCGCGGATAACACGCGGGTGCTGGTCGCAAAACGATTCCACCAGAGTGGTTTTTCCGGTACGAAAACGGCCCAACAGGGCAATACACTCCGGGTCTGGAGTGAACGGATTCATCTCGTAGGCCCGCACCAGCTCGTCGTAGATACCCTTCATACGCGGGTACCAGACTCGAATCCGGTATATGAGCGCAATACGTTCCTGCGGTGACATCTCTGCCGGTGATTGAATGAGGGTGTCTATTCCGGTCACAAGCGATCCTCACCCCGAATGGGCAGCCCGTAGTCGCTGCTCCATCCGGTCATATCCGGTAGATTGTCTTCCTCATTTGAAGGGGTTTGTTCGGGCGACAAAACCACCCGCCTGGGTTCCACCGGTGTTTCTTCCCAGGTGGCTTCTGCCTTCTGCAACAGCGGCTTCAACCAGCTGCGGCGGCGCAGCTTTTTGGTCGTGAAGAACTCGCGCTCAATGATCTGCTGGATGTGCGCTTTGGCGCGTGCCAGGCTGAAACGATCTACATCTTGTTTCTGGTCGTTGATGTACCGGCGGATGATCCGGTGTTTAGCCAGGGACATGCCGCGTGTGTAGTCCGCATTGGTTGAGTGAAAGGCAACCCAACCGGTGGGACTGCTCCGGTCACGCACGTAAATGACATCAATATCATCCGGATTATACTTGAAACGGATTTTTTCTTTTCCGTACAACTCACGCAGCCGCACTAACTCCGGTCCCCGGTAGAAATTGTGCTCCCACTCAATCCCCCGAGTCTGCAATACCCGTTCCGCACTCGGCAGCAAAATCAGCTTCAACGTTTCGGCATCCTCGAACAGGTCCGGCTGAAATACCGCACCGTTTTCCTGCCAGAGCTGCATGGGAATGGCTTCCAGCCCCTGGTGCCACGTGTGCGGGTAGATGTCCACCATGAAGATATGGAAGATTTCCAGAAAAGCGGTTAGAGAAATGACCGCGTCCTGCTGGGCGTTGTAATCTCCTAACTGCACGACATCCCCGAACGTATAACCCGGTTTGCCCTTGAGCAGACGCTGGTTGACACTGCGGAAGTAGCGTTCTATACTGCCCTTGAACCAGGGTGTTTCTTTAGGCATCTCCTCACGAATAATCCCCAGTTCGGCCAGCGCATTTTTCAAGTCAGCACTTTTGAAGTCCCGCCCGTTGTCGATGCACAGCTTCTCGAAGAGTCCGTACACCGGGTAGTCGTGTTCGGTCCCATACCATTCCCGGTAGTCTGGTTTGGGCAGGAAAGCGTGCTGCAAACACAACATGATGCTCTCATAGCCCCCCTCGTTGAAACCCACATGCCAACCGGGAACCAACCCGGAATAGCGGTCAATGCAGGCAGTAATGTGCGGTCGGCCAATCGGCAGGCCATCCTGCTCGTCCACGACAAACAGGTCGAGCGGCGTGTGGTCAATCTCTACCCGTTCCAGAATCCGCGTCGGACGCGGGCCGGGCTGGGTTTCTGCCTGCCTTTTTTGTTCGCGACGCGAGAGACGTCTGCCAAGCACCCGTTTTTCACCGGCGCTTTTGATGCGGCGGCGGATGGTGCTCTCACTGGGCAGCGGTAACCGGTCAGGCGGTTCACGAAAGCGATTCTCATCGGCGATCCGGTTCACCACATCGGTGACTACCTGGTCAACCGTGGATACCCGCTCGGTGATGCTGGCGTATTCCTGTAACACCGTTTCGATGATCCGCTCCACCGCTTCGTCCAGACGTCCCTTGTTTCTGCCGCCCTGCTGTCCCACCTGCGGAATTAAGCTGCGAATATCGCCCCCGCTGTCGATGAAGACTTGCAGGTAGCGTTCAATGCTGCCCACACTCACCGCTTCACCCACACGCGACCGTTTCGCCTTTTCCTGATCCTTGTTCGCCGGGGTCCAACCCTGGGTCTCGACAAAAGCTTCAATCTGGCTGCGTGAGAGCATCTGAAACGTCTCACTACCGGCAAATTGGCTGACCTGCAAAATGATCTGGTAACGCCGCCATGTTTCTTCGCGCACCGCCTCTGGTAAATCAGCCAGATCGTCCTCAGCATAACGGGTATTCAGCGCCACTTCGGTATCTCGTATAACATTGGGACCGGTGACCTCGAACCGGAGCTTGCCTTGAGACCAGGCCACCAGAATATCGTCATAACTGATAATCGACTCTTCGCCTGTACTCAGGTTTTCAACCCGGTAGCGGTTGTCAGCTAAGCGCTGCCTGATGCCGTGAATCTGGCCCTGGTAGACGTAACGCGTGCCAACTTTGACCTGTATGCGTGCCATAGGGTTATCCTTCGACGCTCCAAAGGGGAAGTGAAAGCGTAAACGGGTGATTGAGATCCGCCTGCAAGTGGTGATGAAACAACAGGTAACATACCACCGGCACGACGACCTGAGGGGACACCATGAGTTGTTGGCACACTTCATGCACCGAACTGGTCCCGTTTTGTCTCACCTGTTCCAGAATGGGCTGTTTTGGATAGGCCCCCCGTAAGCGGGCATACCGCCAAAGCAGCTTGAGATTCGTCAGTTGGTGTCCTGCGCGCAGCTCCGTATCGGTGAAGGTGACGAAACGATACCCGTTTTCCTCAGCCCATGCCTGTCCGATTTGACGCTGCTGCTGAGCGTGTGCCGATTCCAGGCGGGCTTCGGGTTTACATTCGACCAGTGTTTTGACCGTGCCTTCGTGGATTTCGTAGTCTGGTGTGTAACGCCTGATGTGGGTATCTGGCATGATCCGTTCAATGGTCATGGGCTGTTCCTGATACCAGGTCACGGCCTGCCAGTATTCCAGGAAGTACAGCAAGTCCCGTTCGATGGTGGACCCATACCGCACCATCCGCCCCAATTTCAGGCTGGGAAAATCGCCCCGAATCGGACCGGTGTTGATCATGGCTTTTTGTCCTGCGAAGAGAGGATTCTCGCAATAACTTTGACACAGCCGCAGGAATCCCGCAATAACTCTGAAAATCCGGCGCAATAACTTTGACAAAAACGCCCGAAAACAGGGCCTGCTGCCGCAATAACTTCGAAAACCTACAACCGGCTCCATTGCCGATTGGCTGACCGGTCATCAGCAGGGGCGAACAGCCGGGGGTCACCCGCAGGGCGCTGCCTGTTGGCAATGAGCGGGCTGCGCAGCAGCTCGGCGGCACAAGCCCGGCGCCAACAGGCGCAGCGACATCTGCCTTGCAGATGTTGACGCCCGGCGCACCTGCTAGACTGTCAGCATTCCAATCGGCTTAATGGGCAGCCGGAGGATGCGTCGGGCAGCACGGGACAATGGGAACCCAGAAAATCGGGGCATCGGACGTGGTCAAACCGGACCGGCGTGGAAGCAGTGTTCAAGCGGGTTGGTGTCGGACCATCACTGTCAGGTGTAAGACGAGAGATGCGCCTGGCTGGAACCAATGGGCTGATCCCGGTTCGCCGCAGGAAACGAGGTATGAGGATGGCTGCCCCTGGCCTGGAAAGCGATAGCCAGCCCTCGGAGCGCCCCCAGTGTCTTGCACGCGAAACAGTGTGGTGAGGAGGCTGACTCATCGGCTGCACGACAGGCACGCGAGCCGCTCTACCAGTGGCGTGTAACACAAGTCAGCGGGTACAATGAACCTATCAACTCATGGAGGAAAATGTGATGTCACCCACTCCCAAGAAGTTCAAACGGCCCGACCAAAAGCCGCTGCCCAAACCCAATGTCGATCTCACCCCCAGCGAAGACGGTCAAATGACTGCTGAGAAAGTCCGGGCGATGTTCTGCAACCCCCTCTATGCAGGGATAACTGCAAATTTCTCAAAGTTGGTTGACGACGAAACCTGGGTCCGGGCCGCCGCGCAGGCCATTCGTGAGCATGGGCCTGAACAATGGCTGGTCAACATGCTCTATGTCTTGCGCGAGTCGCTGGGAACTGGAACCAGTCAAGCTGACAACGAATGATTTCCACTATCGTTCCCAATCCGATGGGTGTCGCCAATAGCCTCCAATTCGGCGCTAGCTACCCTAAGCGAGGATTCGCCTCAGTATCCGGCAGATTGCCAGGCTAATCCACCATCTTTTCTCTTGCGTTTTGGCATCCTCACGTTCCGTTTTAGTCACATACGATGTTTTCCACAAACCATTGTCCTGCTGGTTCTCCACAAACCAGTCCAGCGCCAGCCGGATATCCCGGTCATCTGGGTCCGGTTCAATCATGGAAATCGAATCCAGCGCGGCCAGGAGATGGTTCCACCAGTAAGGGTAATCCAATTTCACCCAGTAGTCAGCCGATTGATACGACGAATAACAGTCCGCCTGGAAAAATCGGGTCTTGAGTAAACGGGCCGCTTGTCGCGCCGCATCGGATGTGCGATAGCGTGGATGTACCGCGAAGGCTCGCAGGACCATGCCAGTCCAATTGTGCGAAAAGGGCTGACGTCGGTCAGGTTGAATGGGTTCAGCATACTGGCCGGTCAGTTCAAGTTGCTTTTTCCACGGCAAATCGGCGGTAAGGATGGGAATGGTCCAGCCACCATCATCCTGTCTCATCGATAGCAGCCAGGTCATGCCCATTTCTACCCGTTCATCATCCTGGTAACCAGCCTGGATCAGCAGTGACAGAATTGCGCCGGTGTAGTAGGTGGCATACTGGTTGCCAATCATGCCGCGAATGTCGCCTTCATCTGTCTGACACGACAACAGGTATTCGGCAGCAGTCCGCGCTGCCGGATGTTCAATGGCGAACTCGTACTTGCCTACCAGTACACGGAACTGCTTCCAGGTTTCGACGAGGGGATAGTGATGCGGAGGATAAACGTCTTGCTTCTTCCCGTGACAGTCCCAGCTTCCATCCTCACGTTGTTTTCGAAGAATCTTCTGGGGTTCAGGCAACGCCCAGATGTCGCTAATCGGCCCAACGACTTCGTCAAGCAGATCGCGCCGGGTGAAATAGGAGATACATGGGTGATTGGACGAAAGTAACGGCGACAGAGGATCATAACGCAGATGCTGCTGCCAAGTGCTCATAGGGTCAGGATACCCTCTATTCAGTGAACACGTCTGTCACAGTATTCTAGGGCTGGTTTCCCATGCCAGCAAGTGACCAGCAACTTGCCACGGGCCTGCGTTATTGCTCAGCTGAGGTTGTGTAGTGCACAGGACCGCCCAGCGAAGGATCGCTCCGAGGAAACAGTGCTTCCCTTCAACGTGTGTTTGACACGCTAAACCGACCCGTTAAACCCGTAAAACGCGATTCCGCCTGATGCACACCGTGTGTTATCATCCCGGCCACCGATCCCCAAAAAACAGGCAGTGGGAGATGCGCGTCTCCCACTGCCTAGCTCGTCTACAACAAGTGGAATGTGCAGGACGGATACCGTTCTGCATGTTTGATTGCCATTTCCTCGGCCCATGCCTCCCCTGCCTTTCGCCCCGCGTCCAGAGGCCGTATCTTCCAGGCAAGCGGCTTCCAGCCCTGATCGCGTTTGAGCCATTCTACGGTTGCGACCGCCATTTGTTTGCAGACGGTCAGCGCCGGATTGAAGGGGCGGAGTGGGATATCAATGACCTCACCTGTCGTGCCATGTTTCCAAACGCTGCGGTGTGTTATTCGGGGTTCAAACAGCGACATCTGGCCGACTGGCTGCAAGACAGATTCGTAATACGACGTCGAGATCACTGCCAGGTTTCGGCGGTTTTGTGTCGCGTGCGGTTTGCGACACGGACAATCCGGGTAGTGCGGGCACTGCCAGGGAAAGTCGTATCGACAGCGGCGGCGCTCGCGTTCGCGCTCCTTGGCTGTGTGCTCAGCGGTCTGCTTCACAAGCTCAAAAGCAGCAACTAATCCGGCATCATTACAGCGACGTATCCGGCTGGAACCCACCGGATTCAGGAACCACATATCCCCATCAGGCAGCAGCTCGAACTCAAACCGCC
>CAYYNB010000188.1:0-11250 GCA_964472565.1 uncultured Anaerolineaceae bacterium | reverse complement strand
CCGTACTGGATTTTCCCCCGCCCCATACGATGCTTGCAGCCAATCACCTTGTTCATTCCGCCCTATCATCGGCAGCGGAAAACTGCCTTCGGTGGGGCGTTCTATCGGCGGGATAATGGCCTCATAAGTTGTGCCCGGCCCCTTGCGCAGAATCGTCTGTTCCGCGCTGAGTTCGCACAATGGGCGCACCACTTCCGCTACTGCAACTTTTTGGGTCTGTCGGTTGGTTACGCCATCAGGTCCGGTTGCCGTCAGCGTGAACAGCCATTCTCCCTGTTCATCGCGCGGGACAAACGGGATCGTCTGCGACCCCGTCAGCGCCCCAGGCGTAGCCATCAGCGTAATACGGTCTGTTGCGCTGTCGAGGGTTAATGCAATATCGTATCCGCCCGCAATTTCAGCCGCGCCCACCACATCCCAACTGACTTGCAGCGGATATTCGACAAACAGCACAAACCGGCTGACGCCCTTCGTATCAACCGCGAGCGTGACGCGCGGGACAACCTGTAAAGTTAAGGGTTGCTCACTTTTGCTGTCGCCGTTGTACGCCGTTAAAACAGCCGTATATTGCCCTGCTTCTTCAACCGGCTGAGTATACGTCAGTTGGTCTGGTCCGAACGCTGTTTCCTGCTGATTTTCACCATGTTGAACCGTCAGCGTCACCCGATCAGCGTTTGCCACACTCCAATTGAATTCGGCGTTTTCTCCGACAGTCACGGTTGGATTGGATACGGCAAACGTAAGGATTTGGGGAAATGCGGCGGGCGCTTGCTCCTCCTCATCACCATCCCGTCCCAACAGCAGGAACACCAGTCCGACCAACAGCATCGCCCCCAGGGCAATCAGCGGAACACCAATGACCGGCACCCAGGCCGGTAATGTGGCTTTTTCATGGTAAAACCCTGGCACCGATGCCACAAATCCAGAGGCATCTTGAGCGCGGGCACTTACGGCAAACTCATAGCGGCGTTCGGCACCAAACAAACGATGGTGGCGCGGCTTAACAGCGCCCGTCAACGTCTGCCGTTCGCCCGGTCCCAACACCAATCCGGCAGCGGGAAACTGGAAACGCAGCGCCTGAGACGGATCAACACCAAAAAGGTTCAATGCCAGCGGTGCATTCCCCTGGTTATGAACATACAGCTTTAAAAGTCCATTGCTGTCTACATGCTCACTGCCCAATGCCATCCCAAACCCGCTGAATGCCAGCACATGAAACACCGTCGGCACTTCTGTCGTTTGAGCGGGTTGGCGCTTGGACCGTACCCGAATCATTGCCCGGTATTCTCCCGGTGCGCTTTCACTGCGTCGTAACGGCTTAAAGCTAATAATCGCTTGCGCTTGCTCACCCGGCTCCACTTCCATTTCGACCCGATCCAGCCGCGCCCAGCCTTTGGGTAGTCCATCCACTTCAACGGCATAGGTATCGGTGCTGGGGCTAATATTTTCAACCTTAAGTGTGGCCTGCACATGTGCCCCTGGGGCCACCGCCATATCCGGGCCTTCAAGTTCAACCTTGTAAGTTGCCTGCGACAGTGTGATGCGCTGCGTGGTATCGCTGAGTGGGCTGGTCACTTCAGCCGGGGGGTAGTAAATCAGCCGAATATCCCCAATCTGGATTTCTTCGCCCCCTCGTAATGCAAAGGGCGTATTAGGATCAAGCCGCTCCCCATCCACATACGTTCCATTCACCGATTGGAGATCAGCCAATAGTACCTGCTGATTTTTAAACGTCAGTGTGATGTGATAGCGCGAGACAGCGGTGGTATCAAGCACAATATCATTGCCGGATGAGCGGCCTACTGCTAAGGTCGGCCTCTCTAAGCGATGGCTTTCCACCGGGCCGTCAGGCCAATACACATCTAATCTGCCGTACAACATATGCTCTGCTCCGCTGGGGATGCGCTGCTTCTCTCCTTTCTCCAATTGTAACGACATGAGCGGAATCCACAACTACGTTTGACCTACACAAAACAAAAACGGGAGGCGCTGTTGCCAGTGCCCCCCGCCTATGCGGATCAAACTGTTCACGCTTAATCGAAACGGATGCGCGGATCGAGCCAGGTGTACATGATGTCTACCAGGATGTTCCCCAGGATGAGAAAGATCGAGTAGAGCAGCGACACGCCCATAATCATCGTGTAGTCGCGTGCTGCCACGCTCTCGACAAAGACCTTGCCAAGACCAGGGATCACATAGATCAGCTCCACCACAAACGTACCCGTTAACACACCTGCGAGCAGCGGTCCCAAAATGGTCGCCACCGGGATCAAGGCGTTCTTCAGCGCGTGGACATAAATCACGACGCGTTCCCGCAGACCCTTCGCGCGGGCGGTACGAACATAGTCTTCATGCAGCACCTGGAGCAGACTGGCGCGCGTGAGACGGGCGATACCGGCACTCATACCAACACCCAGTGTGATCACCGGCAGTGCCAGAATTTGCAGATAGTACAGCGAGAACTGCGGTCCATCTTGCCATGTCGCCTTCTGGTCCGCCACCGGCACCCAACCCAGTTCCACCGCAAATACGATGATCAGAATGGGTGCCAGCACAATCGATGGTGTTGATTGTCCAATAACGGCAAAGAACATCGACACATAGTCTACCGCGCTGTTATGGTACACCGCAGCCAAAACGCCCAACGGAATACCCAGCAGGAAGCCCAGCAGCACCGCGAACACACCGACCTGCATCGAGACCGGCAAACGGCGCGCAATTTCATCGCTCACCCGAACATTCTGGTCGCGCAGCGCTTTGTTCAGCGACGGGCCAAATTCCAGGTGCATTGCATCCCACAGGTAATTGAAGAACTGCGAATTGAGGATGTCAATACGCCAGACTTCCTTCTTCACCTGTTGGATCGAGGTTTGTGTACCACCGAGCGTTTCAGTTTCGACCCGCTTGGTCGGCAGCAGACTCCACGCCTTCGGCTTCACCGGTTCTTTGGGACTGGCAGGCTTCGCCGGCGCAATGGGAGCAACTGGCTCTTCGGGCTGTTCGACCAATGACTTCGACGCCTCATTCCAGGCTGCTTTCGCGTCGAGATACTGCTGCTTCAGATCGGCCAGTTCAGTTTCTTTTTCGGCTAACTGAGCCTCATCCGCAACATAATCTTTCACTTCTTCCCAGGCGGCTGCATAGTCTGCGTAAGGAGCGAGTTCGGCGGTGGCGTTGTCCATAACGGCCTGTTTCGCATCCAGTTCGGCTTTATAAGGCTTTAATGCTTCATCAGCTTGGGTTACTTGGGCATCGAACTCCGCCAGGTCTTTTTTGTATTGATCCAGGTCAGCTTCATACGTCGTACCCGCCGCTTCATAGGCCGCTTTTGCATCTTCAAAGGCCTTCAGCGCTTCCTGGTACTTGTCATAACGCGACTTCGCCTTATTATACGGTTCAGCCGCCGCCTGATACGCGACCTGAGCCTGGGCCAGTTGAGTCTGTGCCGCTTCGAGTTCATCTTCCGATGCCTGATCCACAGCCGTCTGTGCTTCATTCACCGCATCCAACAGCGGTTGCAGATCCGTTTCCATCTGCGCCAGATCAGCCTCGTGTTTTTCCAGATCGATAGAATAGGTGTCGAATTTGCCCAGATCGCGTTCTGCTGACTCATAAGTCGATTTTGCGCTTTCATAAGCCTGAACTTTGTTCTTCGACTCCAGCATCTTCTCCCGGTACGGCACGATAGTTTCATCCGACTCGGTCTTTGCATTATTGTATGCTTCGAGCGCGGTGTTGTATTCAGTTTCAGTGGCCTGGAAAGCCTCAAAGAGTTTCAGATACTCATCCTTGACGGCATCATACTGGACCTTAGCCTGCATATAGCTTTCATAAGCGTCTTTCGCGGGCAAATAAGCATCCGCTGCCGCCTGGAAGTTGGCGTAAGGTTGGCCTTCGCCCTGGTACGCCGCGATTTCAGCATTCCGCGCTTCCAGATAGCTTTCTTCCTCAGCCCGAATCGATTCATAACCGGCCAGTTTCGTTTCAAAGTTCGCATCCGCGCCGGGCAGTCCTTCGCGTGTCGCAGTGGCGGCAAAGGTGGAATACGTCACTCCAAAATTTTCTTTGGTCGCTTCGAGCGCATTCGCCGCCTGATCCATCGCCGTACCATACGCGACCAGTTCCCGGTAAGATACCGGTGGGTTGGTTTGGGTCGCACGCGGTTCGTACGCGGCTTGAGCCGTTTCATAGTCCGCTTGGGCTGCCACATAATCGTTATAAGCAGTATTCAATTCCTGTGAGGCGGTAAATTCCTGAAACTGCTTCAGATTTTCCTGGTACACGGCTAAATCGGCATCATATTGAGCTTTGGCTTCCTGATACCACGGCTGAGTGATTTGGTATCCTGCGGTTTGAGCCGGATACTGATCCTGAGCAAAATGGTAGTCGTCCATTTCATCGTTGTATTCATCGTAACACCCGGCAGCATCCATATATTTTTCGGACTCAGGGCAGTACCCATCATGCCATGTGTTTACAATCAACGAACGGTTTAACCCAAATTGCTCCTTGAGTTGCTCCACCATATAGTCGGGCATACGCCGCTGGCCCACTGCGTTAAACGGACCACCTGGCAGCAGGTGTGACAGCGTAAAGGTCACTAACAAAATGGCGAGCAAAACGGGAATAGCGGCCAGCAAACGCCGGATTAAGAACTTAATCATGCTGGCCCCGCCAAGCATCCGTACAATCTGACCCAACACACCCTGGATCATTTGTTTGATGCCGCGTGACTGTTGTTTCGTTTCAATCATCGCATTCGTCCTTGTATCTCGCGTTATTCCGCCTCAAGCTCGGACATCGGAACCAGTTCGTCTGGTTTCATCCAGCCGCTTATCGTCGTCCGTTCGCCTTCTTCATAGATCGCCCGTTTCATTTCAACAGGTTTTCCGGCTTGTTCCACGACGACTTTTTCCATAGTCGCTGTCTCGCCAATACATTCAACCTGATAGTAATAGTTGAATTTATCGCTTGTCAGCGCCTTTTCAAGCTGAATCGACACAATTTGGACGCCTTCATCCCGCAGGCAGCGGCCTGCATAGTCGATGCTCTTAGCTGTTGGGCTAAGGGCAAACGCGCTTTCCAGGGTCAGTGGAATACGAGCAAACACACGTCCGTCATTTTCGGTCAAAATAGCAGCGCTGTTTTCATCCACGAACGTCCGCGTTCCGGTACTGAACTCCAGCGGACCTTGCAGATACATCTGTTCGACCCATCCCTCGCGCGTTTCGACTCGCTTGCACACCGTTTCCCCATCTTCATTGACTTCGGTTTCGGTGCATTCATCGCACGAGATCTGGTAATAGATTTGGTCGAGACTGGCATAGTCAAGGATTTCAGCGACAGCGTTGTTCGCGCACTGTCCCACCACATTTTTATTATCACCTTCCAGAATCGCTGCGCCTGGATCGCTGGTAATATACAGGGGTGGAATGTATTCGATCACATCTTCGGTTGCGGTGTCGGTGGCTTCCGTTTCCGCTTCTTCTTCGCCTTCAGCCGCAGCCGTATCTTTTGTCAGAATGGTTGCGCCCGGCGGCACTTCGCCCTTGAAGCCCAACTGCGACGGAATGTAGATACTCATATACATCCCTTCGTCGTACAGCAGCGGACCAACAAAGCGTGATGGGCTTACCCACCCTTCAATCCCATTGCAGTTCACCTTATAGTAGGCTGTCTTATCTTCTGCGTTCAGCTTGACTTCGCTCGACTGCAAAATCGCGCCGGGAACGCATCCATCGACTTTGGTTTCGTCTGTCACCGGACCAGCTTCCGACGACATCGGATATTGATCATCCGCTTCGCCGGGCAGCGTAATCGCCACAGCCCGCTGTTCGGCTTCCATTTCCAACGGCCCAAACAGCGACTCTTCCGTGACCCACCCCTTCAGTGCGGTTCCACTGCTGGTCGGGCAGTTAATCTCATAATAGATTCGCTTGCTGCCATCCGCTTCAGGATCAGCCGCTTGGATAGCCGACACCTTCACGATGGTTTCCGGTTCACATGTGCTGCCAAACACGGCAGGTTGCAGGCGAAAATCGTCATCAAGCAGCGATATCGCTTTAGGGTTGTCCGTCGGCAGTGCCAGGGCCAGTTCGCCCAACGAGAAGACCAGCGGCCCATACAGCCGTGATTCCGAAACCCAGCCCACCGATCCTTCGCAGTCCACCAGGTAATAAATATTACCGGGCATCAGGCTGATGTCTTGGCCCAATGCAGTGGCGATGGTGTTCAGTTTTGCCAGATCGTTACGTTCTAATGCTTGGCCCACAATCAGGTGATACTTCAGAATGTCTAGCACCAGCGCCTGATCCTTGAGCAGATCGTCAAGTGTCAGGTTTTGCTCCGCCAGTGTTGCGGCAATCGCTTGGTTGGTTGGCGCAAACAGGGTGAACGGTCCTTCACCCGCTAACAGCTCAGTCAACCCTGCCGCTTCAATCATCTGGTTCAAGGTGCTGAAACGGGGGTCTTCCGCCACAATCGTAGCCATCGGCTTGCGACGGCTGGTCTGTTCACCTAGAGGTTTAGGTGTCAGATCAACGTCTGAACTGCTGCTGCCCGAAGGCGGCATCAGCATCGAATCGATACCATGAATCACGCCATTTGAGGCTTTAAGATCGGGCAGACTCGCCTGCACCGCGTGGTTCAGAAAGATATTGCCGCCCAATTCCGCGGCCAGTCCGGCATACAGAACTTCAGCCGCTGAGTCACCTCGGCACATCGCCTTCGAATTGGTGATGTTATCCATCAATGGCTCAGGATAAACTGTTAGATAGAAGAACGCACGCGGTTCACGCGGAGCCAACACGATCTGTAATTCCTTATAATCCGGGTTGGCGACCTTCGGCAGCGGCGTTTCAGTATAGTACGGGGTCAGTTCAAATACCCCCGGCACTTGGTCCGAATAGCAGGCGAGGCTTGCTGAAACAAGGCTGATCAAAACCAACAGCAGTGCGCCTGACATGCGAAAATTTCGTTTGCTCACGTTGAATTATCTCCTCACCACAGGCTCTACGTACCACGCAGGCGCGGGTCTAGGGCGTCACGCAGACCGTCACCCAAAAAGTTGAATGCCAGTGTCGTAATAACCAGCGCGGCGCTGGGTACCAGCAGGATGTAACGGTTCGAGAAGAAGCCGCCATCCTCGCGCACTCGGCTGATCATCGCCCCCCAGCTTGGGGTTCCGGGTTGCACGCCCAAACCGATAAAGCTCAGGAACGCTTCGGTAAAGATATAGCCGGGAATAGCCAGCGTTTCCGATACGATCAGCGGCCCCATGACATTCGGCAGCAAGTGGACAAAAATGATCCGGCGGTTGCTGGCACCAACGGCCCGCGCGGCTTCAACAAATTCTTTCTCACGATACGAAAGAACTTGCCCGCGCGCCAGACGAGCCATACCAATCCAGCTCAGGGAACCGAGTGCAACAAACAGGAAGAGCAAACCGCCCATATCCTTGTTAAGCTGGATAATAAATCCGAGCACGCCCCCTTTTTCGGCATCACCATATTCGCGTGCGATTTCGGTGAAGAAAACCTGGAGCAAAATAACCAGTACCAGGTACGGAATACCGTACATAAAGTCGATGATGCGCATCATCAGGTTATCGATGCGGCCACCATAAAAACCGGAAACAACGCCGTAGATCAGGCCCACGATCAGACTCATGGTGGCCCCGATCAAACCAACGGCCAGCGAAATCTGCGCGCCATAAATCGTCTGAGTCAGCCAGTCCTTACCCGCATCATCGCCTCCCAGCAGATAACACCACTGCCGCTGCGTCGGATCGGGTTCTGGCCGGAAACAGTATTTGTTTTGAACATTTACCAGCGTCGATTCAGTCAGCCATCCGCACCAGTACGGGTTACGGTCCTGACCATCACGCGCACACAGCCCTGGATCAGGATACGCATCCTGTTGGGCAACGTTGGCGGGGTTCACCTTGTGGCGTGCTTCTGCGCCCGTGCGCGCATCCAGGAATCCTACCTTTGTCCATAACGCGGCTGTCGCGGCGATGAACAGAAATATAACAATCACCACCAGCGCCAATATGGCGGCTTTATTCCGGCGGAACAGACGCCACGCATCCAGCAGCGGGCTGGATTTGGCGTATTTTTCTTTCGTTAATGAGACTGGCTTTGCGCCATCCGCAACTGCCATTCTTGGGTCTCCTTATATGACCTGTTTGAAAACGATCCAATAAACGTTAGATCACACGATGACATGCAACCCAATGCATCGGCAGCACTTCTATCAGTTCAGGGTCTTGATCGAAGCATACATCCACAGACACCGGGCAGCGTGTATTGAAATTGCAGCCCTTAGGCGGGTTGATCGGGCTGGGTACATCACCCTTCAAAATGATCCGCTGGCGTTTTTCTTCCACCGTCGGGTCCGGTACGGGCACTGCCGACAGGAGCGCTTGGGTATACGGATGCAGCGGATTCGTGTAAAGCTCTTCACTGTCCGCGACTTCCACCACTTTACCCAGGTACATCACCGCCACGCGGTCACAGAGGTGCCGGACCATGCTCAGGTCATGCGCAATAAACAAATAGGTCAGCCCTAAATCTTGCTGAAGTTTTTGCAGCAGATTCACCACCTGCGCCTGGATCGACACATCCAGCGCCGAAATCGGTTCGTCCGCCACAATAAACTGTGGATTCAATGCCAGCGCGCGCGCAATGCCGATCCGCTGGCGTTGTCCACCCGAAAACTCGTGCGGATAGCGGCGGACAAAATAAGGATTAAGTCCTACCAGTTCCAACAATTCAGCAACACGTTCATCGCGTTCTTTTTTGGTGCCAATGTTATGCACCACCAGCGGCTCAGCCACAATACGGCCCACCGACATCCGCGGGTTCAAAGATGCATACGGGTCTTGGAAGATCATCTGCATCTTACGGCGCATCCGGCGTAATTTTTCGCCTTTCAGGGTGGTCAGTTCTTCACCTTCGAACACGACGCTCCCCGATGTTGCACGGTGCAGTTGCATAATGGTGCGGCCCGTCGTGGATTTACCACAACCTGACTCGCCCACTAACCCCAGCGTTTCACCCTCAAAAATATGAAAGCTTACCCCGTCCACCGCTTTGACAGCGGCAACTTCGCGCTGAAAAATGATCCCTGATCGAATCGGAAAATGTTTTTTGAGGTCTTTGACCTCAATCAAAACTTTACGGCCCTTTGCGCCGGCTTTTTCTACGGGCTGGGTCTGGGTTTCAGGCACGGACTGGCTCATGATACAAATCCTTCTCACGAACATCGACCCAGCAGGCTGCAATGTGGTCAGATGTTCCATCGGCTATCGGCACCAAAGGTGGGTTTTCTTCACACTTATCAATTCGGAAAATGCAGCGCGGCGCAAACGGGCATCCGGCAGGCAAAAAGCGCATGTCGGGCGGCGCGCCTTCAATCGAGAACAGTTTGGAATGCTTCTGGTCCAGGCGGGGCAGCGATCCCAGCAATCCCAGGGTATAAGGATGGCGGGGGTTGCCATAGACTTCCTTCACCGGGCCGCGCTCGACAATATAGCCCGCATACATCACCTGGACCGTATCCGCTAACCCGGCCACTACGCCGAGGTCATGCGAAATCCAGATCATCGCCATGCCGATCTTATCCCGCAGGCGGCGCACCAGATCCAAAATCTGTGCCTGAATGGTCACATCCAGGGCCGTCGTGGGTTCGTCAGCAATCAGCAGTTGGGGGTTGCACGACAGGGCCATAGCGATCATGGCGCGCTGGCGCATTCCACCCGAAAACTGGTGCGGATAATCATCTAAGCGGCTTTTAGCCGATGGAATACCAACCATCGACAGCAGTTCGGCGGCGCGGGCACGCGCTTGTTCATTATCCATGCCCAGGTGCAGCTTTAATGCTTCGGTGATTTGGCGGCCAATAGTCAGTACCGGATTCAGGGAAGTCATCGGGTCTTGGAAGACCATAGCGATTTCTGCCCCCCGCACCAGGCGCTGCTGATTCTTGGACAGTTTCAGCAAATCCCGCCCGCGAAACATCACGGTACCAGACGGAATTTCACCTGGTGGTTGAGGAATCAAGCCCAAAATCGCGAGCGCATGGACGGTTTTACCGCAGCCGCTCTCGCCCACGACGCCCAACGTTTCGCCTTCATTCAAAACGTAGGAGACGCCATTAACCGCGTGGACGATTCCTTCTTCAGTATGAAAACGAACTTTGAGGTCTTTGACCTCCATTAAGACGGTCAAAAGTAACTCTCTCCTTTGTCGGCCCCAACGCGAAAACCGCGCGGGCGCGACACCATAGCAATGTAGGGTAAATGCATGTGGAAAATCTGCGGAATTTTAAGCAAAATACCAGACTCTTACAAATTTTATTTGTACCGAATACTAAAAGACGCCGATTATTTGCGTTCCGCCCTCTTTAACTATTCATATCTCCCCCATTTGGTTCAAAATTCGTCCAAAATTGGATAAAAAAAGAACCCGCTGTTAGACGGGTTCTTAAAAGGCTTATTCGCCAGATACAATTGGAAGTGTCATCACATCCACATTCGGGCGCAGTAGAAACCGTGCTATCCATCCGGTCTGCCGTGCATTCTGCACTTGAATCCATTCGCCGCTTTCGTCTCGCCCCACGGCCCGGAACACATGTCCATTATCATAAAACCCCACCGACCCCGTATCTGCTCCCGGCCCGCTGCGCAGATTCACGTTGTTCTGCGGCTCAGTACGGACCATCACCAGTGGTCCTTCAGGAAACAGCAAATCATCAGGCGCACGTTCGTTAACTGTTGAAATTTCCAATCTACCGTCCAGGCAGTCTTGCGGTGTTTGTCCTTCATCTTCGCTGCATAGATTGAGGATAGCCCCCGCTTCGCGCAGCGGAATCTGAAGTTCTACCGCTTTCTCGCCCCACCCCGCCCGCAGAAAGGGGTCATGCTGCGCACCCCATGCCCCCCCCCCACAATCAGAAAAACCCAGGGACCGGGTAAGGTTAAAACCTGGGGAAACCAACACTGCTGGCAAGGCTGATGGAGGGGAGCGTTCCCGTTGGGGTGATGACGCTCGAAACGCCCGCGGTCGGAGCCGGGCTCACGACGATGGCGGGCGTCGCGCTCTGGGCCATCCCAGAGGGCGCGAAAGCCAACAGGAGCACCACAAGAAGCGCCGCCAGGAGCGCGGGCCGCGCATATTTTTTTCTCATCGCCTGGAAACGCTCCTTGCGCGTGTATCCGCCGGCTGCGCCCTTCCGCGCCTTGCGCGGGTA
>CAYYNB010000187.1:0-11254 GCA_964472565.1 uncultured Anaerolineaceae bacterium | reverse complement strand
CCCGCGCCCGGCCCGCGCCCCCCCCGCGCGGGTGCGCCGCCGCGCCTGGACCGCCCCCACCCGCGGCGCGCGGATCAGGTGATCGATTACACCCGGCAGGATTTCACACAGAACGGCGCGCACTACGACCTGATTTTTGATGTGCTGGGGCGCAGTTCGTTTGGGCGGGCTAAAAAAGTGCTCAAGCCGAATGGCCGGGTGCTGTATGCCAGCTTCAAGCTGAAAAAGCTGTTCCAGATGCTGTGGACGGCTCGGTTTGGGAGCAAAAAGGTGATCTGCGCGATGGGCAGCGAAAAGCTGGACAACCTGAACACGATCAAGGAACTGGTGGAGGCGGGCACGATCAAAACGCTGGTGGATCGGTGTTATCCGATGGCACAGGCGGCAGAGGCTCATCGTTACGTGGAAGAGGGGCATAAGCGGGGGCAGGTTGTGATCACGATGGGGTAGGAATTTACCCCGGCATCCCGCTCCAACATTCTCTCCTCCCTGACAGTTTGAAGGGAGGAGAGATATATTCCAGATGACTTCAATCGCCGCTAATCAATGCCTCGAATTCTGCCTCTGTTGTTTTCTGGGGTGTTCCGAGTGCAGGGGTATTGCCCAGTATTGAGCTTGCATTGTAGATTTTCCAGTTGTCTCCATAGCGAAGCAGCCCGAAGCCCATGTAATAGTAATCTCCCTCGAATGAAAGCAGGACCACCCGTTCGGTGTATTCGTCGGCCCCGTAGGTCTGGGCTTGACGGTTCCAAATCTCCAGATTGCGTTCATCGGACGCGACATCAGGACTGGGAATACCCATCTTCTTGACCTCTAGCTGGGCAAGCTTTTCAGGATTCACCTCTTCTATGAACCCGGTAATTCGTTCGGGGTCCATGTCGTAGACAGGATAACCCTCAAGCAATTCTTCCTCGGTGGTCAGAAAACCGTAAGCCAGATATCTCGCTTGATTAAGAATTTGCCATGTAAACTGCGCATTGTTCAGCTCCGCGTAAAACGGGTAGTTGGACGGTGACGGGGCTTGAAATGGCAGCATCTTAAGCCGGTTCACATAAAAATCGAAGTCGAACTTTTCGCTCATCTCATCTACCGCGGAGGCCTGCAAGATTTTGGAGACATCGCCCTGGGCCATCGCTTGCAGATAGAAAGTAATGGCTTTTTCCGGGGTGTTGAATGACACTTTCCTGAGCGGGTTTTGGCCCGCTGTGTCAGAGTCTTTCTCTGAACAACCTGCTGCCAGGATTGCCAGACATACGATAAGGAGAAGCACGCGTGCGGGCCGGGTGGCCGCGATCATGCCTGATACGATTTTTGCGCTCGGCTTGCGGTATCTAAACAGCTTTTCCCTCATTTTTTTAGCTCCGTTTGTTTAGCCCTGATTTGCCATCAGCTTAACATGGAATCAAAAACCGGTACACGCGAGGTGTACCAGACATAAAAACTCCTACTCCCGAAAATTGCTTATTTCGGGAGTAGGATCAAAATCATAGGCGTGTATGGTTACTCGCGGATGATGTCTTTGGCAGCGCCGAGGACGTCGTCAGGAATAGTGTGCCCAATGGCCGATGCTGTGACCAGATTGAGGGAAAGATAAAAATCGGCGGTTTCAACGGGCAGATCCCCCGCGGGCGTCCCCTTCAGGATCTGTTGGGACATGCGCGCTGCCTGACGGCTGAGTTCAAGCTGATCGCCGCCAAAGCCCATCAAGGCTCCCATTTCCACATAATTTTTGCTATTCGTCGCCAGTGGGAGTTTCTTTTCAATGGCAAACGCCACCAGATCAGACATCTGGGCACCAACCAGATTGTCCGCGATGATAAAAATGGCGTCGATGTCGTCGGGCATGGTATCCAGAGCGGCGAGCACGTCTTCTTTGGTGCGAGTTTCGGCGGTGACAATTTCAACGCCGAGCGTTTCGGCGTCTGCACTGACGGTTTTGATGATGGTACTGGGGCCGGAATCATCCGGGTTGTAAGGCGCATAAACCCGCTTAACGCCGGGGACCACTTTGGTCAGCCATTCCAACTCTTTGGAAGCACTTTGCCCGCTGATGATGCCGGTGACGTTGCCGCCCGGATGCTGGAGATCGGTCACGACTCCCGCGCCGACCGGATCGGCGGAGGGGAAAAACAGAACCGGGATATTGGTGCCGGCTGTGACCTCTTTGGCCGCCACCGCTGCCGATGTACTCACGGCCAGGATCAGGTCCACTTTGGCATCGACCATCTTTTGAGCTTCGGCATTGAGCAGATTAATATCGCCTACGGCACCATTATAGATGTAGGTGATGTCTTTGCCCTCGGCATAGCCCAATTCACCCATAGCGGTTTGGTAGCCAGTTATAAGCCCATCCAACGAAGCTGCCAGGCTGACAATACCAATGGTAACTTTTTTGGTTTCCTTGTCTTCCTTTTTTTCTTCATCCTCACCGCAGCCGCTCAAGGCTCCTGCCGCGAAGACAAAAGCTACCAACACTCTCCATATTGCTGCCATTTTGACAAACCTCATTACAAAATCCCCCATTGTTATATTCAATTTCCTGTTGTATTAGAGTTGCTAACGTATCAGTTCAATCCAATGACGTTATAAACCCCCTCAAAATATAAATTACATTAGGGCGGGATGTCAAATTTAAGGGAGAAAGCAGTGAGTGAAGCTCATACTACTCCCGAAGCTCGCCCATTTCGGGAGTAGTAGAGGTTATGTTCTTATTCGCGGATGATGTCTTTGGCGGCGCTGAGGACGTCGTCAGGAATAGTGATGCCGATGGCCGCCGCTGTGACCAGGTTGAGGGTAAGATAAAGATCGGCGGTTTCAACGGGCAGATCACCCGGAGGCGTCCCCTTCAGGATCTGTTGGGACATGCGCGCTGCCTGACGGCTGATTTCAAGCTGATCGCCGCCAAAACCCATCAAGGCTCCCACTAGCGCAAAAGTCTTGCTCGAGGACGCCAGGGGGAGTTTCTTTTCAATGGCAAAGGCAACCAGATCGGTCATCTGGGCACCCACCACATTGTCAGCGATGATCAGCATGGCGTCGATGTCGTCGGGCATGGTATCGAGGGCAGCGAGCACTTCTTCTCTGTTTCGGGTTTCGACGGTGACAAGTTCAACGCCGAGCAACTTGGCGTCTTCGGTTACGACTTTGATCGTGTTGCTTGGCCCGGAATCATCCGGGTTGTAGGGGGCATAAACCCGCTTAACACCGGGGACAACTTTGGTCAGCCATTCCAGCTCTTTGGAAGCACTTTGTCCGCTTATGATGCCGGTGACATTGCCGCCCGGATGCTGGAGATCAGTCACGATGCCCGCGCCGACTGGATCGGCGGAGGGGAAAAACAGAACCGGGATGTTGGTGCCGGCTGTGACCTCTTTGGCCGCCACCCCTGCCGATGTACTCAAGGCCAGGATCAGGTCCACTTTGGCATCGACCATTTTTTGAACTTCGGCGTTGAGCAGATCGACCTGGCCTACGGCACCATTATAGATGTAAGTGATGTTTTCCCCCTCGGCATAGCCCAATTCACCCATAGCGGTTTTGTAGCCATCTACGAGTGTATCTAACGAAGACGCCAGGTTGACTATGCCAATGGTAACTTTTTTGGTTTCCTTGTCCTCCTTTTTATCTTCCTCTTTACCACAGCCGCTCAAGGCTCCAACGGCGAAAGCAAGGACTACAATTATTCTCAAGACTCGGGTTAGTTTGATAGATTTCATTATAACTTCCCCTTGTATCTAATTTTTAGACTTTATCCATCTCGTAGGGAAAAAGTTCGTTAATTGATTCAAAATAAATATTGCATTTGTATAAAGTAAAACATTAAATGTGAGGAATGTCAAGTCTCAAAGAAAATATTGTTAATGAGGAGTGTACTGTTCTTATAGTGTGTCTATTGGAGAAGCCGGGTGCTTGCGCGCGGGGGGATCGGGTTGTGATAAACCCGATCAAGCTGCATTTATAGTAGTAAGAACCGGTAATTCCGGGGAGCGGGGTGGAGTTGGCCCTGGCGGTGAGCAGTCATCGTCGGGGCCAACGCTTGCCGTTCAGGGGGTGATGTATGCTGCTTGCTGCCCGATCACAACATCCGCCGTAGGGTTATCTTTTGCCAGATTTTCCCCGAAGTAGTACTTCCGTGCGTTGACGAATTTCGTGAAGACCTGATAGGATGAAAACACTGCTGATACTTCTTCCTGAGTAGCTATGGGAAGAAGCGTTGGTGGTCTCCTACAAAAATGATCCCGCTGCACCCAACCTCGGCAGAGGTCAGGTGACTTGGAAAAAGCGGGGTCATTTTGTGTACTTCCCCTTTGGTCTTCAGGCTCAACTAGGGATAAAATGAATACACATTTATGCTCCTTGTGAGAAGGGCTTTATCCTATGTACTTTAGCGAATTGTTGGCCGACATTTCCGGTATTGTTGCGTTTCCGTCAGCGGATACGCTGATCACGGCACCTGTGAGTGAAAATGCGCAAGCCGTCCAGCCCGGCGGGGTATTTCTGGCACGCAAAGGGGCCAACATCGACGGGCACGATCTGATTCCTGAGGTGATCAACAATGGCGCGGCAGCCGTCGTGGGGGAGTATCCGCCGGGACTGGTGGACTGCACGGTGCCGTATGCCCAGGTTGAGGATGGCATGGCGGTGCTGGGACCGCTGGCGGCGGCGTATTATGGCTTTCCGTCGCGCAAACTGACGGTGATCGGCGTGACGGGGACGGATGGCAAAACCACGACCTCCTCGATTCTGTACAGCATTCTGACCGCCGCAGGCATTCCAACCGGGCTGATCTCGACGGTGCATGCCGTGATCGGGGATGCGGAAATGGAAACGGGGCTGCATGTCACGACGCCGCCCGCGCATGAAGTGCAGATGTACCTGGCGAAAATGGTTGAATCCGGGATCACCCATGCAGTGCTGGAAACGACCTCGCACGGCCTGGCGCAGGGGCGGGTGAACGGCGTGGAATATGATATTGCCGTGCTGACGAATGTGACGCACGAGCACCTGGATTTTCATGGCACCTGGGAAAACTACCGCCGCGCCAAAGCCAAAATGTTCCAGATAGCGGCCTCGTCGTTCCGCAAGCCGGGCATCCCCAAAGCGGCAGTGATCAATTCCGACGATCCCAGCGCGGAGTTGTTCCGGCAGATGTCGGAGGGGGTGGACCGGGTGGTGCTGTACGGGCTGAATCAGGTGTACCCGGCAGATGTGCGGGCGAGCGAGATCGAGTATTCGCCGGACGCCACCCGTTTGATGGTCAATATGCCGGGGAATGTCGCGCAGTTGGTCGAAACCCAACTGGTCGGGCCGTTTAATGTCTCGAATATTCTGGCGGCGGTATCGGCCTTGATCCCGCTGTTGGGCGGGTTCCCCGAAACGCTGCGCCGCGCGATTTTTGATGGGCTGCAAGCGCTGGATCCCATTCCGGGGCGGATGGAGCGGATCGACGAGGGGCAGGATTTTCTGGCGATTGTCGATTTCGCGCATACACCGAACGCGCTGCGGCGGGCGCTCGAAGCGGCGCGCCGCATGATCACGCCGGAGCGCCGGGTGATCGCGGTGTTTGGCAGCGCGGGCCTGCGAGATCGGGAAAAGCGGCGGCTGATGGCCGAAGTCGGGGCGGAACTGGCGGATATTTCCGTGCTGACGGCGGAAGACCCGCGTACCGAATCGCTGGCGTTTATTCTGAACGAAATGGCGCAGGGCGCGATCAATCGGGGCGGGGTGGAAGGTGAGTCATTTTACCGGGTGATGGATCGCGGGCGGGCGCTGGCGCTGGGGTGTTCATTGGCGCGGCGCGGCGATCTGGTGATCGCATGTGGGAAGGGCCACGAGCAGAGTATGGCCTTTGGCGGTGTGGAGTATCCCTGGGATGATCGCGAGGCGCTGCGCGCGGCGCTGCACGGGGAACCGCTGCTGACGCTGCCGACGGCAGATTTGAAAGCGCGCGATTCGGGGATGTTATAGAAGGAAAGCAAGTGATCTGTGAGTAAGATGTTGTCCGAGCGGGAATGGGACGCGCTGCTGTCGCATATCCGCGCGGGAAAATGTGTTCCGGTGATTGGGGCAGGGGCCGCGTCAGGGGTGTTTCCGCTGGGCGGGGCGATGGCGCAGCAGTTAGCCGACGAATACCGCTACCCGTTTGATGATCCCGATCATCTGCCCAGCGTGACCGAATTTATGGCGGTGAAGTATGGGCGCGAGTATCCGAAAGAAACCGTGTTGAAGCGGTGGTTCAGCGCGATCCAGTATCCTGATTTGAAAGCGGTGGATGAACCGCACAGCGTGTTAGCCGCGCTGCCGCTGCCGCTGTATATCACGACGAACTGGGATGATCTGATGGTGCGGGCGCTGGAATTGCACGGCAAAGACCCGTGCCGCGAGATGTGCCCGTGGAATCAGATCTCGAAAAAGCGCCAGCAAGAGCGGCCTTTGTGCGGCGAACTGACGCCCGAAAAGCCGGTGGTGTTCCATCTGCACGGGTGCGACGAACACGCGGAATCGATGGTGCTGACCGAGACGGATTATGTGGATTTTCTGGCGCGGCTGACGTATCGTTTTGAGGATTTGCTGCCGCAGTATATCCGCGATGCGCTGGCGAGTTCGGCGCTGCTGATCGTGGGCTACAGCCTGATGGATGTCAATTTTCGGACGATTCTACGGGCGTTCGCGCACCGTCCCGGCGAGGATGTGACGCACTTTACGATCCAGTACCCGCCGCCGCAGGATGACGAAAAGCGGCAGTATATCGAGGAATATTTTGCGAAGAGTGTGAATGTGAAAGTGATCTGGACAACGGCGCAGAGTTTCGCGGCAGAGTTGTTCCGGCGGTATAAGGAGGGATAATGGCTGAAGACGAACGCAGCAAGGAAGTTCAAGCATTTCGAGACGAGTTTGCCGCCGCGCGGGTGCATATTCTGACGCTGTACACGCCGCTGCAAGCGCATATGAGCCGCTTTGCGTTTGTCGAACGCGAGGCGGGTGCCATGCTGGTGACGTGTTTACAGTGCCCGCTGCGCGCGCCGCTGTCTCGCGGGGAACCACAGCCGATCTCCGCTGAGATCGCCGCGTCGTTTGTCCAGGCCTTGAGCGCGATCAAGCCGGAAACGCTGGATGATTATTATGCGGAAAATGTGCATGACGGCACGACGATCATTTATGAGCGCGCTGATTCCGGCGGCTATCATATCGTGCATATTTTGCAGCCGCCGAGCAACAGCCCCTATGCCCAACTCATCAGCGCGTGGTCGGCCGCCTTCCCGGTTGTGCGGCGGGTGCTGCGTTAGCTTTCCGTCAGGCAGCCGTCAAGCTACCAGCCAGTGCGATTTCGTTTGAATGTGATATGCTAACACTTAAAAAGGGGACAGCTATGCAACGTTCGAGCGTGTGGAAACGATCTTTGATAGTCGGTTTCATTTTCGTACTGCTGGTAGGGGCGCTTCCGGCCTGGGGCGCACCGCCCAGCCAGGATAGTCTGCCGCCGCGCGATCCGATCACGGCGGGTAACGCGGATCAGATCACCGAACTGATGGTGCTCGATCATGCTCACGAGGGCGAAGTATACAGCCTGGCTTTTGACCGCGAACTGCCGATTCTCTATACCGGGAGTTATGATGGCAACATCCGCGCGTGGGATGTGGACCAGGGCGTGTTTATGAACATGCTGCGCGGGCACGATTACGGCGTGTACAGTCTCGCCACCAGCCCGACGCAGAATCTGCTGCTGTCGGGCGGCTGGGATGGCACGGTGCGGCTGTGGGATACCTTCAACGGCACACCACTTGTCGATTTGCGCGAACACCGGGAACCCGTGTACGGCGTGGCGTGGGCACCGGACGGCGAACATTTTGCGTCGGCGGGCGGCTACCAGGTGAACGCCGTGTATTTCTGGGATATGCAGTACCAGTACGCGGTCTTCAAGAATAACGCGGGCTGGGTGGAAAGTGTCGCTTTCAGCCCGGCAGGCGACTGGGTGGCATCGGCAGGCGACGAGGGCAAAATCCACCTGTGGAATAACAGCACGGGCGAGCATGTGGTGCAGACGGGGCACGAATGGGCGATTGGCTGCGTGGTCTTCAGCCCGGACGGATCGCGGCTGGCGTCGGCGTCGCTGGATGGTACCGTGCGCATCTGGGATTATCAGAACGCGCAGCAGGTGCTGAGCCTGGATACCGGCCCGGTCTGGAAAATTGCCTACAGCCCGGACGGATCACTGCTCGCGGCGGGCGGGCGCGGCGGCGAGATCACGCTGTGGGACGCGGCGGCGGGCACGCAACTGGCGACGATCCCCGCGCACGACGGCTGGATCGAAGATGTGAAATTCAACGCGGATGGGACGATCCTGGCGACGGCGGGCGACGATGGCACGGTGCGGCTGTGGGGTGTGCCGCAAGGTGACTGGGATGAGCCGGTGGTGGTGGTGGCGACCCCGTTGGATGCGGTTCAACTGCATATGGAGCGCGGCATCCGGTATTATCACGAGATGAATTATTGGGACGCGGTAGATGAGTTTGAAGCGGCGCTGGGGCTTAACCCGGATTATGCGGAGGCGTATTATTGGCTGGGGAAGGCAGAATATGCGCGCTATTCCAACTATGCAGGGGCTATTCTGAACTTCGGCAAAGCGATCAAGCTCGATCCAACCAACGCCCTGTATTACCTGGATCGCGGGGTCGTGTATTTTGACGATGCCCAATACGAGAGCGCGCTGGAAGATTTAACCCGCGCGATTGAACTGGACCCGACGCTGGCACTGGCGTATTACTATCGCGGCCAGACGTATGACTCGCTGGGCAATTCGGACGCGGCCCAGGCGGATTATCAGCAGTCCGAGAGTCTGGGTGTCGGCGCGCCGGAGGGATAGCGTCTTGATTTAGCGGAAGGTGCCCGGTAGAATGGCGTGTTGGGCACGCGATAATGGGTGAATGTATGCTGGATTTGGGAATCGTCATCGTCAACTGGAATACGCGCGATCTGCTGCGCGACTGTTTGCAGTCGCTGGCGGCTGCGCAGGGGAAATTTACCCATCATGTGGTCGTGGTGGATAACGCCTCGACGGATGGCAGCGCCGACATGGTGCGGCAGGAGTTCCCCACCGTGACAGTGATCGCTAACCCGACGAACGACGGTTTTGGCGCGGCAAATAATACCGGATTCCGGGCGCTGGGCTTTCAGCAGGGCGGGGGCGAGACGGCCCCGCGTTATGCGCTGGCGCTCAATCCTGACACGGTGCTGCCGCCGGACGCGCTGGCGGAGATGATCGCCTATATGGACGCGGATCCCAAAATCGGCGCGGCGGGTCCCAAGCTGGTGATGCTGGATGGGAAGCTCGATCTGGCGTGCCGCCGCAGCTTCCCGACGCCGAAAATCAGCCTGTACCGGATGCTCGGCCTTTCAAAACTGTTCCCTGCCAGCCGCCGCTTTGGGCGGTATAATTTGACGTACCTCGATCCCGACATCGAAACCGAGGTGGACTCCGTTGTGGGAGCCTTTATGATGGTCCGGCGCGAATGCATTCAGCGCGTGGGGCTGTTTGACGAAATTTTCTGGATGTATGGAGAGGACCTGGATTGGGCGTATCGAATCAAGCAAGCCGGGTGGAAGGTGATGTACAACCCGCGCGTGAAGGTGACGCACGTCAAACGGGCGGCGAGCCGCCAGTCACGCCGGGCACAGCACGAATTCTACCGGGCGATGCTGATCTTTTACCGGAAGCATTACCGGGCAACGACTCCCTGGTGGCTGCACAGCCTGATTCTGACGGGGCTGGCGCTGAAAGGGGGGCGGGCGCTGTGGCACGACCTGCGGCATCCGACTCCCGCCGTTTCCGGTTAGACGCGACGCTGGATCGCCGCATTCGCCGCACGCTGCGGGGAACGCTGTTTGTGATCGATGGCGCGATGTTAGCCCTCAGTTTCCTGCTGGGCTATTTGGCGCGCGCCAATTTACCGCTGCCTGCGATCCCCGTTAATCCGCCGCCGTTCTCGAATTACATCCCGATGATGCTGGTGCATGTGTTCAGCATCCTGTTTGTGTTTTACCTGACACGCATGTATCACCAGCGCCGCGCCACCAGCCGGATCGATGAAGGGTATTCGATTGCGCAGAACGTGTCGATTGGCACGTTTCTGGCGATTGCCTTTGAAACCCTGGCGTTTAAAGGCAGCGCGCTGGATATGGATTACCCGCGCGGGGTGATTATTTACGCGTGGCTGTTTGGGGTGATCCTGGTGGTGACGGGCCGTGAAATGCACCGCCAGACGACGATCCGGCTGCGCGAAGCGGGGATCGGACAGGACAATGTGCTGATCATTGGGTCGGGCGAAGTGGCACGCACGATTGCCGAAAAAATCCGCTGGTCTTCGCATCTTGGTTATCACATTGTCGGCGCGGTCAACGGCGAGATCGGCGGCAAGGTGGGTGAGGTGCCGATTATCGGCGTGACGGACGAACTGCCGATGATCATCGACCAGTACGAAGTCGATGAAGTGATCATCGCGCTGCCGGAAGCGTCCCACCGTGAACTGGTGCAGTTGGTGAGCAAATGCCAGCGCGGAAAAGTGAATATCAAAGTGTATCCCGACATTTTCGCCTATATGACGGGCGGGCTGTCGGTGGATGATCTGAACGGGCTGCCGCTGCTGTCGGTGCGCGATGTCGCGCTGCGCGGCTGGAAGCTGAGCCTCAAACGCGGGATGGACATCATCGGCTCGTGTATCGGGCTGGTGCTGCTCAGCCCGATCCTGACGCTGACGGCGGTTCTGATCAAACTCGAATCGCCGGGATCGGCGTTTTTCTGCCAGGAACGGATGGGCCTGGATGGTCGGCCTTTCCCGATGATCAAGTTCCGCAGCATGCGCAATGATTCTGAAAAGAACGGCCCCGCCTGGACGGTGGAAGGCGATCCGCGCGTGACGCGGATCGGGCGGATTATGCGCAAAACCAACTGGGACGAACTGCCGAATCTGATCAATGTGCTGCTGGGGCAGATGAGCCTGGTTGGGCCGCGCCCCGAACAGCCGTATTATGTTGAGAAGTTCCGCGAATATATCCCGCGTTATATGGAGCGGCACCGCGAAAAAGCCGGGATGACCGGCTGGGCACAGGTGAATGGGCTGCGCGGCGACACGTCGATCCTCGAACGGACGAAGTACGATCTGTGGTATGTTGAAAACTGGTCGTTGTGGCTGGACATCAAGATCGTGCTGCGGACGGTATTCCAGATGCTTTTCCACCGCAATAAAAACGCGTACTA
>CAYYNB010000186.1:0-11422 GCA_964472565.1 uncultured Anaerolineaceae bacterium | reverse complement strand
CCCCCCCCGCTTTGCGCGTTTTGAACCTGAGAAGTTTTACAAAGTGGGGGTTTTGTAAAACTTGGGTCGATTTTCTGCCCCCCCTTGACCTTCTCTCCAAATGTCTGGTGAGGGAGAGTCAGTGCTAATCATGATTTAGGGTAGCACGAATGTGCGGCGCTGTCACCTCTTTCAGTGACTAACTTCAGTGACTAACTTCGATGGCTAACTTGAGTGACTAACTTCGATGGTGATCATTGGCGCATCAACCGCCCGAAATTGGTCAGGTTGATCTGCTCGGAGGCGACACATTCACGCGTGGCCTGGTGAGTCAGATGTTTGATTTCCTCCTCGCGGGGGGCGCTGTAGGCGCTGGTGCGCAGGATGTCATCGAGATAACCGGGATGGCACATGATCTCCGTCACGCTGTCGGGGGGCAGGGTGGTGAGGATGACCAGCAGATCGCCCAGCGTAGCATGGGTGTCGTAAAACGCTGTCGTGAGGCGGGCGGGGAAGATCGGCGCAACCGAACGGGCGGCAGCGATGGCGCGGAGTTCGGCGGCTAAGGCTTCCAGTTCGGCGGCGGGCAGATCGCTGTTGAGAATGCCAAGCATGGGCTGCGCAAAGCCGCTATCCCGCAGCGGGAGGTGGTGCTGTTCGGCGAGATCGAGCAGGATGGGCAGCGCCAGCGGATGGAGATAGACGGAATGGTGGTGTGCGTCGAAGTGATCGGGCAGCTTTCCGGCGAGGCTGACAAACCGATCGAACTGGGCGGTCATCTCGCGGCGGAAGTCGTCGGCCTGGAAGGGCTGGGTGATCCACTGGTTGATCGGGTAGAACCAGCCGTCGGCATTGACCAGCGAGGGGATGGCAGCGGGCGGCGACACGGGTTTGAAGGCGGTCAGGTTAAAATGCAGGCCCAGGCCGAGGGCGGGCGCATCCTTGAGGACGGCTTCGATTCCGGCGGGCGCATCGGGATAGTTGATCATGACGGTGGTTGAGGTGACGATGCCTTTGTGGTGGGCGTCCAGAATGCCGCGATTCACGCCCGGCGAACGGCCCAGGTCATCGGCGTTGACGATCAGTTGTTTCATAGGTTATTTACCTTCTGGGAAAATTCCAAACAGATTAAAGGCGTCGGCAGTGGGATGGTAGCCGAACAGATCGCGCGTGGCGGTGAGATCGAGACGCTTGAAGCGATTATCCGAGAGCGCGTGGGCGATGGCGAACGTGATGTCGGGTGTTTCCAAGCACTGGATCAGGAGTTGGTTGAAATCGTCAGGGCTTAAAAAGGCGTCCAGTTCGTCGTGGGAAAATTCCGCGTATTCGTCGGGGAAGATGTACGCGCCGATGCGCAGGACGACGGTGGGCAGGCCGACGGTATAGGCATAGTAGGCGGCGAGCGCTTCACCGAAACATTTCGAGACGCCGTACAGGTTCCGGGGTCGAACGGGCATGTTGGCGTTGATCTGAATATCCGGCGGATAAGCGGAGACGACATGCGCGCTGCTGGCGTAGATGAACCGCTGGCAGCCCGCTTCGTGCGCGGCGCGGAACATATTGTAGGTGGCGATGATGTTGTTAGGCAGCAGCGATGTTAGAAAATCGGCGTCGGGGTCGGCGTCGGCGGCGAGGTGGATCACCATGTCCATATCCTGGCAGGCGGCACGGCAGACGTCGATCTCGTGGAGATCACCGACCAGGGTTTCGCCGGGCAGCGGATCGCGAGGCTGTGTCCGGTCGATGGTGCGAAGTGCGTAATGATCGGCGGCGAAGCGGGCGAAGCAGGAGCCGATTTTGCCCGCACCGCCTGTGATCAGAAGTTTATTCGGCAAGCGTGTTCCTCGGTTGGGTGCTGATGGTTTGAGGGTAAGTGTACTGTTGATCAGGGGGAGAGGCAAGCCGGTGTATCTGGCGCAATGCATCGATTTTTGGCGGGGATCATGGTATAAGTTGCGTTTTGTTGATTTTTTAGGGAGAGGGTTTTTGATGGACATTCAACAGGCGGTTGAGCAGGTTACAGCGCAGATTCGGGACTTGTCGATTGCGGCGAATCTGGCGGAATGGGACGCGGCGACGACTGGATCGGTGGAAGCGCTGGCAAAAGCCGAAGAAACACGCGGCGCGCTGATGCGCTTCTGGGCGGACGAGGGTGCGTATCGCCAGTGGAAGGCATGGGATGAGAGCGGCGCGGCGGGGGATGATGCGGCGTTGAAGCGGATGGTGCATCTGCTGCACCTCCAATTTGCACAGGGACAGCGCGATCTGGCGACGATTGACGAAGTGACCAAGCTGGAAACGGCGCTAGTGTCGGCGTATACGAATTTCCGCGCGGAGGTGGAAGGTAAAAAACTGTCGGCCAACGCGATTGA
Organism: uncultured Anaerolineaceae bacterium; assembly: GCA_964472565.1. Taxonomy (GTDB): domain Bacteria; phylum Chloroflexota; class Anaerolineae; order Aggregatilineales; family Aggregatilineaceae; genus DATAMF01. Next base: position 9,071 of record CAYYNB010000186.1, on the reverse strand, counting down.
TGAGATTCTGGCGAAAGAAGACGATTCCGAACTACGGCGCGAAGCGTGGGAAGCCAGCAAGCAGATCGGGCCGGTGGTGGCGGAATCGATCCGGCGGCTGGCGGAACTCCGCAACGCGGCGGCGCAGCGGATGGGGTATGCGAATTTTCACCGGATGAGCCTCGAACTGAACGAACTTGATCCGGATTGGCTGTATGGGATGCTGGATGACCTGGCGCGGAAAACGGAAGCCCCTTTCCGCGCGGTCAAGGCGGAGATGGACGCGGAACTGAGCCAGCGTTTCGGCGTGCCGGTGGATGAACTGATGCCCTGGCATTACGCCGATCCGTTTTTCCAACGCGCGCCGATGCTCGGTGATCTGAATTTTGACGCGCTGTTCGAGGGTAAAGACCTAGTGGAACTGGCGCTGCGGACGTATGACGGGATGGGCATGGAAGCGCGCGATATTCTGGACCGCAGCGATTTGTACCCGCGCGATGGCAAGGATCAGCACGCTTTCTGCACGCATATTGACCGCGAAGGCGACGTGCGGACGCTGTGCAATTTGCAGCCGTCGCTGCGCTGGATGGAAACGCTGCTGCATGAGCTGGGACACGGCGTGTATGATAAATATATTCCCAAGAATCTGCCCTGGCTGCTGCGTTCGTTCCCGCATATCCTGACCACGGAAGCGATGGCGATGCTGATGGGCGCAATCACACTTGATCCTGAATGGCACCAGCAGGTGTTGGGCCGCACGCCCGACCAGTCACAGCAGGCCGGGGAAGTGGGAGTTAAACGCTTCCGGCTGGAAGAACTGATCTTCGCGCGGTGGGTGATGGTGGTGGTGAATTTTGAAAAAGCAATGTATGAAGACCCGAACCGCGATCTGAATAACCTGTGGTGGGAACTGGTGGAGAAATTCCAACTGCTCACCAGGCCCGAAGGCCGCGCCGATATGCCCGACTGGGCGACGAAATACCATGTCGCGCTGGCCCCGGCGTATTACCAGAATTATCTGCTGGGGCGTATGATGTCGCTGCAATGGACAGGTTGGCTGTTCCAGCACGAGGGCGGGATCGTCGGGCGCAAGAGCGCGGGCGAGTTCTTCCGGCAGCGGGTTTATAACCCCGGCAATACGATGCACTGGAATGATGCGCTGGAATATGCGACGGGCGAAAAGCTGAACGTGGATTATTTCGTGCAAAAGTTCGCGGGGTAGGGCAAATCCCGGCGTAGGGGCAATTGTGGCAATTCATGATAAATTGCCCCTACAAGTCCGGTTGGCTCAGGCGGCGAGACGCGTGATCAGAGATTCCGTGTAGAGGCGGAAGGCGGCGCGAGTTGCCGGGTCCAGTGACAGCTCATTTTTCCGCAGACCTACCTCATAAAAGCCGCCGGGTCGATCACCTGTCAGCAGGCCGACAATGTCGTTGGCCGCCTGATCGGGGGTTCGGGAAAACAGCCGCCCGACGGTATTCAGCATCAGGCGGATTGGCAGCGGCGAGCGGTCGATCATGCCCGTGCGCACAAAACCCGGTCCATAATTGTAAAAGGTGATGCCGGGATAATGTTCGATCCAGTCCAGCGTGAGCAGGTTATTTGTCACGGAACTGGTCTGGACCGCCCCCATTATGCTGTATCGTTTTTCGCCCATGAGGTTATCCATGTCCAGCGGCTTGTGGCCTGCGCCGCCGCCTGCTAAACAAAGCACCTGCGGCCTGGGGCTGGCACACAGCCGGTCTAACAAGGTCTGCGTCAGGACATGGCGGGCCAGATACTGCACCGCAAAAGACAGTTCGACACCTTCACTGGTCAGGGTGCGCCTGGATGGAAAAACACCGCCCGCACAATGAACCAGGACATCCAGGTGATCGAACCGCTGACGAACCTGTTCGGCGAGCGGCGGCAGGTTGTGAACGAGCGATAGATCCGCCTGCAAATAGGCGACGCTGGAATTGCCGCTGGCCTGGATAATCTCGGCGGCGGCGGCTTCACCTTTGGTCTGGTTACGACCAATCAACAGCAGATTTGCCCCAAGTTTGGCAAGTTGGTGGGCTGTCGCTTTGCCCATGCCATCGGTGCCCCCCGTGATCAGTATATTTTTGTCGCGCATGATATTTATCCTCCAGGTTGGACGCGCAAGGGGTATTGAGCTATGGTTATGATGTGGGGTATGATGTTTACGTCGTCAACATTGTGAAGTCTACCATACGATGTTTACGTTGTCAACATAGGGGGGGGAAAATGGGTAATCGCTATCATCATGGAGACTTGCGCGCGGCGCTGTTGGATGCAGCAGCGGCGATGATTGCCGAAAGCGGGGTGGAGCAGGTTACGATCCGGGGGTTGGCGCAGCGGGTGGGAGTTTCGCACACGGCCCCTTACCGCCATTTTGCCAATAAAAACGCGCTGCTAGCGGCGGTTGCCGAAGATGGTTTCAACCGGCTGGTGGTCCGACTGCGCGAAATTCGGGAGGCTCATCCAGCCGAGCCGGAACTGTGCTTGCGCCAGCTCTTTGTCGTGTATGTGGAGTTTGCGCTGGGCAACCCGACGCATTACCGCCTGATGTATGGCGAGGAAGTTTTTAGTCGGAAGGAATATCCCGAATTATCGGTGATCGCGCACCAGGTTTTCAATGAATTTTTTGCTGTTGTGCAGCAGGGCCAGCAGGCGCATATCTACAGGGCGAATCTTGGCGTTAAAATCACCTGCTCGATCTGGGCGCTGGCGCATGGGTTATCCCTGCTGGTTCTGGATGGGATGCTGCCCGTAGCGGATGACTTTGAAAATGCAGTGGGATCGCTTCTGATCCTGGCTTCGGATGGTTTTCGGGAGAAATAAGGGGCATCGATCCGGTATGGCGGAACAGGCGCAGATTCAGCGGGTGGTGGTGAACGGGGCGACGTTAGCGTATGTGGACGTGGGGCGGGGCGAACCCGTCTTTTTGATTCATGGCAGCCTGGACGACTGGCGGACGTGGCGCTACCAGATCGAGCCGCTGGCGGAGCAGTACCGGGTGATCGCGTACAGCAGGCGGTGGCATTATCCGAATGGGTGGACGGATGCCGGACTGCCGTACAGCGCGAAAATCCATGTGGATGATTTGGGCGCGATCATGGCGGCGCTGGGTGTCGAATCCGCGCGGGTGGTGGCGTCGTCGTATGGGGGCGTGATCGCGCTGTATTTTACGTATCTGAATCCCGGCAGGGTGAGTCGTCTGGTGCTGGGTGAGCCGCCGCTGTTACACTGGCTGCCCGCGCTGCCGGGGGGACCGGCGCTGCTGGATGGATTTCTGAACGGGTACTGGAATCCGGCGGGCGAGGCGTTCCGGCGGGGAGATGAGGAGCAGGGTGTAGGGCTGTTTCTGGATGGCGTGTTGGGGGCGGGGACGTTCGCGCAGCTTCCGGCACGGGCGCGGGCGACGCTGATGCAAAACGCGCCGGAGATGGCGGCGGAAACCCGCACCACCGAGTTCGCGCCGCCGCTGCAACCGGACGATGTGCGCGGAATCAACATACCGGTGCTGCTGCTGACGGGCGAAAACAGCCCGCGCATGTTCCATGTGATCACGGATGAATTGACGCGGTGTCTGCCGAACGTCCAGCGGGCGAACATCGCGCGGGCAACCCATGTGATGCACCAGGGCAACGCAGCGGATTATAATAGAATTGTGCTTCAATTTCTGGCAGGTTACTAACACGATGCAGCATTTGTATATCAGTTATCCTCCGAATGATAAAGACCTGGCGCATCAACTGGTGGATGATCTCCAGGGGGCCGGGTATGCGGTGTTTATTGATCCGGTAAGCGAAACGGCAACCATGTCGTGGGCGGTGGAAACACGGCGCGCGATTCGGACCTGCGGCGCACTGGTGATGATTCTGGCCCCGGACGAACGGCGGTTGGGGATGCGGCATGAGGGCATTCTGGCGCGGCGGCGCGGTAAACCCGTGTATGTGCTGGCGCGCTCCAAAGGCGATCTGCCGCGTTATATGGCCGAGGCGACGGTGATCGATTTTACGGGCGACTATGCGGCGGCAGTGGCTCAACTGCTGGGGGCGCTGCCCTCGGCGGTTGCGCTGATGACGGCCCCCGCGCTGCCCGCCCGGTACCGCGCGCCGCGCCGCCCCCCGCTTAACCGCGAGGCGGCCCGGTTCCGGCGGCAGATGGTGCGTTTGGCGCTACTGATCATGGTGGCGGCGGTGTGTGTGGTATTGGGGATTGTGATTATTTAGCTTACCCCTATCCTCCTGACCTCCTTTCCCCGCACGCGGAGAAAGGAGGAGCAAAGCGGGGGGAGCGATAGTGGAACGGTGGTATTTAGAAAAGTGAGGCGATATGGACCGGACTGTGCCTAAGACGGGCAGCGAAGAAATTGAACTGTATATTCGCACGATTTATTCTCTGCTGCGGTCCAGCCATGCCGTGCAGTTGGACGCGCTGGTTGAAACCCACGAGACAATGAATTCGTCGCTGCACCTGAACGCACGCTCGCTGACCCCGGATATTTCGGCGCTGTTTTATGCGATTATGCGGCTGCCGTCGTGTATTGCGGATGTGAATCTGGTGGTGATGGGGCAGACGGATCGCGTGTTTCGCGAGGACGGGTATACCGATGTGCAGAACTGGCAGCGGGTGACGGCCCCGGCGCGGCGGCGGCGCATGGCCTATGATGGGCAAAATACGATGGCGGCGTATATTGCCAGCCGTTCGGATATTGACGATCTGATCCCGATTCTGGTGGCGTACCAGATCGAGTGGAACAAGCTGTACCCGGTGCTGCAATCGGTGAGCGTGCAGGCGAGTCTGGCAGCCTACAGCGCGGATGCGTCATTGTCGCGCACGGCGGACCTGGCGCGGGCGCTGGATATTGCGCCGGAAGAAATCAGCCGTTTGCAGGAAGCCTGGGGTCCGGCGATGCTGCCGACGCTGCAACGGATGGCAAAAGGACCGAAACATTTTGCGGTGCGGCTGCTGGCTGGGACGTATATCAATTACCAGCGGGCTACATCGGACTGGTGGCTGAATGTGCGCGAAAAGGTCGAGCCGGTGACGTTTGAGGATCGCCCGGTGTATTTTGTGTCGAGCAATGTCCACGCGATCCCCAATCTGGTGAGCGGCTTCGCACTGCGCGAGGAGCAGAATATTTTCGATTTCGTCGAACGGGCGGGTAATCCGGGATTGAAAGCGGAATATGATTATGTGCGCGTGCGCGACGAACTGAATAACAAAAATAACTTTTTGTACTATGCGCTGCGCTACTATAACTCGAAGGTGGACGAGCGCCGCCAACAGGCCGAAGCGGAGATCGGAATCCGGCGGGTGCAGTCGGTGCATGGCTTCGACGTTGAAACGCAGGTGCTCGAACTGAACCGCATCAAACCGGAGAACATGGACCCGCGTTTGTGCGTGGGCAGCGCGGAGGAGATGCAGCGGCTGGCGCAGAGTGACGCGCTAATCGTGAATATCGACTATCCGTTGGGGATGGCGGCGTATCATGTGCTGGCGAAGATCAGCCAGTATGTCACCCACATGCGCGGCATTTATATCATCGGGAAGGCGGCGACGCTCAACGCGCGGGTTGGGGATGTGATGGTGGCGAATGTGGTTTACGACGAACACAGCGAAAATTCGTATCTGTTCGGGAACTGCTTCACCGCCGCCGATGTAATCCCGTATTTGACGCTGAGCACGGTGCTGGATAACCAGAAAGTCGTCACGGTGCGCGGGACGTTTCTGCAAAATGCGCGGTATATGGACGTGTTTTACCGCGAAGGCTACTCGATTGTAGAAATGGAAGCGGGGCCGTACCTGTCCGCGATCTACGAGATGATCCGGGCGCAGCGGCACCCGGTCGATGAGATCGTGAACCTGTATATCGCACCGTTCGACCTGGGGCTGCTGTACTACGCGAGCGATACGCCGATGAGCAAGGGGCGCAACCTGGGGGCGGGACGGCTGAGTTATATGGGCGCGGAACCGACCTACGGCACAGCGATTGCCGTGCTGCGGCGCATCTTTACAATGGAACTGGACCGGATGCGCGGCCTCAAACCGCCCCAGCACCCGGTTGAAAAGTCGGCGGTGATGGGAGAGGGCAATGGAAGTTTACCAAGCCATCCAGTCTAACCGCTCGGTGCGGCAGTTCAGTGATCAGGTGGTGCCGCAGGCGGACATGGAGCGGATCGTCAACGCGGGGCGGCTGTCGGGATCGGCTAAAAACCGCCAGCCGTGGACCTTTGTGGTGGTGCGGGATCGGGCCAAACTGCAAGCGCTGAGTGAATGCGGGCCCTGGTGTACGCATCTGGCCGGGGCTGCCTTCGCGGTGGTGATGGTGGTGGACGATCTGCGCGAGCCGCCAACGCTCACCACGCCGTTTGACCTGGGGCGGGCCAGCCAGAATATGATCCTGGCGGCGTGGGAGATGGGGATCGGGTCGTGCATGGCGACGGTGTACGAGATGGACCAGGCCCGCGCCGCGCTGAACGTTCCCGACACACAAGCGGTGCCCTGGGCGATCTCGTTCGGGTATCCGGCCCCGGAAGCTGATCCGCGCCAACGTCCCGCCCGTAAAGCGGGGCGGAAGGAGTTGGGTGAGGTCGTGCGGTGGGAATAAGGCAATCTAGGAGTGTATAACTGCTAAGTCCTGTGTGGGGGGCTGTTGTTTGGTATTTAAGGCTGCGCCAATATTTTCTTTACCCCATCCCCCCTTACCCCTTCCCTCAGGAAAGGGGAGTCAAACAGGATGAATGGGATAATTATTTTCCTGGAAAGGCCTAACAACAGCAAGAGGTTTTATATGAAAAATGAAACAAAGTCGCAGTGGTCGCTGGTGATCATCCTGGCCGGGTTGATGCTGGGAACAGTGGCCGACCTGTTTTTTTATCGTTATCCGCCAGGTATCAATATTGTTCTTTTTGCGCTGATTTTTCTGGTGGTTGCCGCCATTTTGATCGAGGTGTCCAAACAACGCTGGGGGCTGTCGAATGCCCTGTTTGTGATTCCGCTGCTGTTTTTCGCGGGGATGCTCGGCGTGATCTGCTGGGATCAGCTTCTCATGATCAATTTGCTGCTGATGGGCGGGTTCGGGTTGATCGTGGTGTATTTTCTGACCGAACCCCGGTTTCTGGGCGGTAATCTTGTGAAGGCGATCCGTGATTTGACCACGGGCGCGATGACCCTCTGGCTGGAACCGAGCTGGATGGTGGGGGATGTGGCACGGCTGTCCCAAACGGTTGAATTCAAAAGCGAAAAAAGCCAGCACGCCAGCGCGGTGCTGCGCGGATGTTTGCTGGCGCTGCCGATCGTGCTGGTGTTCGGGATGCTGCTCAGTTCCGCCGATATGGTTTTCAGCGATCTGGTCGGCGGGCTGGTGTCGTGGATCGAAGTGGATAATGTATTTGAGTTAGTTTTGCACCTGGGATTTATTCTCGTCTGTGCGTGGGGAACGGCGGCGGCGCTGAAAGTGATCATCCAGAAACCGGATTATAGGCCATCCGGTATCCCATCCTTTGAAGAGGCGATCAGTGCTTCTCAATCGCCGGTACTGCCTAGACCGTTCCGGCTGGGCATGATCGAGAGTGGGATTGTGTTGGGGAGCGTGGATGCGCTGTTTCTGGTGTTTGTGAGCATCCAGGGCGCGTATTTGTTCGGCGGCAAGAGCAACATCACCCGGCAGGGCTATACTTTCGCGGAATATGCGCGGCGCGGATTCTTTGAACTGCTGGCGGTCTCGGTGTTTACGCTGCTGCTGGTGCTGGCGTTGGATTTTGTCACGGAGCGCAAACCGCACCACGAGCGCTGGTTTCGCGGCGCGTTGATGGGGCTGATCGTGATGGCGCTGGTGATTCTGGCGTCGGCCTTTCAACGACTGCGCCTGTATGAAGACGCGTATGGCTTCACCCGGCTGCGCGTGATCAGCCATGTGTTTATGGTATGGCTGGCGGTGTTATTTGTGGTGCTGGCGCTCAACCTGTACCGCATCCGGCCTAACCTGTTCTGGTATGGAAGCGCGGCGGTGGTGCTGGGCTTTTGTGTGACACTCAATGTGATGAATGTGGATGCGTTTATCGCCGGGCGCAACGTGGAACGCTACCGCGATACCGGCAAAATCGACGTAGATTATTTGAACCTGCTGTCGGATGATGCCGTGCCCGCGATGGCCGATTTGCTGGATGAACTGGATGTGGACAGCGCCGAATGGCGCGCGCTGCGGAGCGCACTCAACGGGCGTTATGCCATGCTGAACAGTGATCATAGACAGCGATCACGGAGCTTTTTGGCGTTTCATTATGGCAAATGGCGCGCCTGGAAAGCATTGGATGATCTGGGCGCGGTGTTGTGGGTGGAATAAGCATCCCCCTCTAACCGGGTTGGAAGAGGAGGTTGAAATTAGCAGTCGGCCAGCGGCGGGCGCTGACCGCTGCGCCAGTTCTGTTCGCTCTCCTGCATAAAACGGGCGGGCCAACCTTCGGCGGGTTGGGGCCACGCGGTAAAGTTCAGCACGAGATCACAAAAACGATCCGAGTTGGTTTTGTTCGGCTGGGACAGCAGCGCATCGATGGCATCCAGCAGCCCCGCGGGTTGGTCGGGGGCGCGGCGCAGTTCCTGCATGAACCACTTGTGATAGGGATAGAGAATCTGGTTGTGGGCGAGAATCATCCGCCCGCCGAACAGCACCAGATCAGCGGCGGTGTGTGTTGCCAGATAGCGGTTATCGCGCTTTTCCGCCTCGCCCATATACCACTGTAAGGCCTGCATCTGCGCATAAAACGATTCGAGTTTGCGGCGCTGATCCTGGATCGGGTAAACGGGAATCTGATCGAGCAGGGCGGGGATGTCCGGATCGCGGGAAAAGATCAGCTTGACGCCCATAAAGGCAGCGCGGGCCGGCTCGCTGCCATGCTGCAACACTTCATGCAAAAACGCCTTATTCATAAACTTGCCATCGACGTAACCGCCGGGGTAGTCGCAGAAATCCGGGCTGGAAAAGGTCAGATCGTTGTGCGGCGCGCGGCGGGCGAAGTCTTCATCGGTAATAGACTTTATCGGCAATAACGAAATAGCGAAGGGTAGACGCGCATCCCCTA
>CAYYNB010000185.1:0-11453 GCA_964472565.1 uncultured Anaerolineaceae bacterium | reverse complement strand
GATGAATCGGGGGTCAAAGGGGGGGCGGGGGCGAAAATAAATAGAGCGGCCCGTAGGCCGCCCTGTTTTCTCGTGTTATACCGCTGTTAATATTCTTCCTCGAACCCGTTCGCCAATCCGTTATTGCCGTTCATGCCGCCAAGGACATCTTCCTCATCTTCCTCGTCTTCCGCGTCATCTTCATTTTCCGCGTCGTCCATCTCGTCGTAATCGCCGCCGTTTTCGTCTTCCTCATCATCCAGCATCTCGTCTTCATCGAGTTCGTCCTCACCCATCAACACGGGTTCTTCGACTCGCTGACCATCGCCATCTGTCGGCTGCTGCTCTTCATCCTCGGCCACAATCGCAATCCCCACCAGCGTATCGTTGTCTTGTAGATCGATCACCTTAACGCCGCTTGTCATACGCCCATACAGGCTGATCGTGTTGACTTCGGTCCGCAGCGCGATTCCCCCCGCCGTAATAATCGTCAGGTTGTCTTCCGGTGCGACAATACTTGCGCCGATAATATCGCCCGTTTTTTCCATCGAGCGTGACAGCGTGCGGATTCCCATTCCATACCGGCGTTGTCGTTTATAATGGCTCAACGGGGTGCGTTTACCATACCCTTTTTCGGTGATCACCAGCAGCGCGTGGTTCGGATCATCGATCACATCCATCGCCCGGAGTTCGTCGTTATCTTCCGTGAACCGGATCGCGCTTACGCCGCCCGCCGAACGTCCCATCACGCGCACATCCCGTTCCCCAAACCGGATGCTGTGTCCTGTGCGTGTCACCAGAATCAAATCCTGGTCCCCGCGTGAATGTTTTACCCATCCCAGATAATCCCCATCGAACAGGGACATCGCCAGCAGGCCGTTGCTGCGCACCGCTGCGAACGCCTTGACCGGAACACGTTTAATCCGGCCTTTGCGCGTACACAGCACAAAATATCCTTCTGCGTTTTCGAATGTTGGCACGCTGGCAATCGCCGTTACATATTCTTCCGGTTGCAGCGCCAAAAATGCATTGATCAACGTGCCTTTCCCGCCGCGACTCGCCTCTGGAATCAGGTATGCGCGTTCGGCATACACCTTGCCCTGATCAGTGAAGAACAGCACATGATCGAGCGAGTTCGCCGCATACAGATACTCCACCGCATCTTCTTCGCGGGTTGCCATGCCGGTTGCGCCTTTTCCGCCGCGTTTCTGCGTACGGTACGCTGCTGTCGGCACGCGTTTGATATACCCGCGCTGCGTCAGGCTGATCAAAATCTGTTCCTCGCGCACCAGATCCGTCTCGTTGAGCTGGACATCCACATCCAGCGCCAGTTCCGTCCGCCGCGCATCCCCGTACTTTTCCGCCAACTCATTCAGATCATCCCGAATCTGCCCTAAAATTTTGCGCGGCGACGCCAGCAAATCTTCCAGGTAGCCGATGTAATCCATCAGTTGGCCGTACTCATCTTCGATCTTCTGCCGTTCCAGCGCGGCCAATCGCCGGAGCTGCATATCCAGGATCGCGTTGGCCTGTAGCTCCGACAACTCAAACAGAATCATCAAATCTTCGCGTGCCGCTTCGGTGCTTTCGGCTTCGCGGATGGTTCGGATCACATCATCAATCGAACCGAGTGCTTTGAGCAGTCCTTCCAGAATATGCGCACGTGCGCGCGCTTTGCCGAGTTCATATTCACTTCGCCGCCGGATCACGTCGCGCCGGTGATTGATGTACAGATGCAGTGCCCGGCGCAGCGTCAGCAGGCGCGGTTCGCCGTTGACCAGTGCCAGCATCTGCACGCCGAAGGTGCTTTGAAGCTGGGTGAATTTGAACAGGCGGTTCAGCGCCATTTTCGGCTGGGCCGCGCGTTTGAGTTCAATCGCAATCGCCAATCCCTGGCGGTCCGATTCGTCGCGCAAATCCGCGATCATATCCAGCCGCCCGTCGCGCACCAATTCCGCGATCCGTTCCAGAATCGACGACTTGTTGACCTGATACGGAATCTCTGTTACCACAATGCGGAACCGTCCGCTGGGCATCTCTTCGATGTGTGTTTTGGCGCGCATCACAATGCGGCCCTTGCCCGTCGCATAGGCTTCTTTCAATTCCGCGCCGCCAACGATCATTGCGCCCGTCGGAAAATCCGGCCCATGCACGAAGTGCATCAGGTCATCAACCGTAATATCTGGAATCGCATCGTCTGGATCACCCTCCTGCGCGATCATCCGATCAATCATGAAGGTGATCGCCGCCGCGATTTCGCGCAGGTTGTGCGGCGGAATATTCGTTGCCATACCCACCGCGATCCCACTTGTCCCGTTCAGTAGCAGATTCGGCAGTTTGGACGGCAGAACGTCGGGTTCATCCAGCGATCCATCGAAATTCGGCACAAAATCCACGGTTTGCATGCCGATGTCTTCGAGCGCTTCTTCAGCAATCCGCGCCAGCCGCGCCTCGGTATAACGCATCGCTGCGGGGCTGTCGCCATCAATGCTCCCGAAGTTTCCCTGCCCATCGACCATCATATAGCGCAGCGAAAAATCCTGTGCCATACGTGCCATCGCATCATATACAGCAGCATCGCCATGCGGGTGATACTTACCCAACACCTCACCTACAATACGGGCTGACTTTTTATAGGGCGAGTTCGCGCGAATTCCCATGTCATACATCGCGTACAGGATGCGGCGGTGGACGGGTTTCAGCCCATCGCGGGCATCAGGAAGCGCGCGTGCCACAATCACACTCATCGCGTAGTCGAGATACGACTCGCGCATTTCTTCATTAATGTTAACCTGTCGAATCGTGCCGATATTCATCCGAAGTTCCCTATGAATGCTGAATGCTGCTGGGGCGAGTCAATTTGAGGGCGACCTGCGGACAAGTCGCCCAGTGGTTTTTGGGTTCTGAGTGAGAGCCTTACGGCCCACTAACTGGTCAAAGTATTCAGACCTCTGGCCCCGCCATTTTTACAGTTAAATTATACCGTATCTTGGGGGTTTACGCGAATTTGTAAAGGGGTCCAAAGTCGGAGTATTTTGCAGAAAAAACAGGGCTTCGCGGCGGGTTTTGAAGAACCACGAACTATAGCTGATCCGCTTGGCGGCGGCCTGAATCAGCACGGCCATTTCATCCGCGCGGGTGCGCGTCCCAACGAATGCCACCCCGCACACATTCGGGCTTGGCTGTGACCGCCGCATCAGGGCGAACAGTGATAATTTACCCTCAGTCAGGCTTAAATCGTAGATAATAAAAACAGCCGGATATTCACTCTGTCCGGCGCGATAGTGGGCCTGGTCGATCATCTGAGCCAATGCGTGATCATCGCTCAGCAGATCTCCCGCTGCTGCAACCAGCAGAATTGGGATTTTAGAATCCAGATACCACTCATAGTCGAAATGATAAATCATGCACATAAATCCTGAGACGAATGAGTCTAGTTACATTATCTCGGATTTTCATGAGGAAATCTATGCGCTTGATAGCAGATTAGCTACAGAAATCGTTAAGGCTGCATCTGCGAGAACCTTATTTAGTAAATAAGTGAGCAAAAGCCCGTGCTATCCTGTATTGACTGGTGAGGGAAGGAGATAAATGTGAACACATCCTCAAAAGTGGCTGTTCTGCGCACCCAGCCCACTACCGTTCTTGATGATTATCAGCGCCTGTTTGACTGCGCTGGTGGTGCGGAAATTCTTCAGTCAAACACGCCAACGATCCTCAAAGATAACATCACCTGGCATTTCCCCATGCCCGGCGCGAATACGACGCCCTGGCAGCTTGAGGGCACCATTCTCGCCCTGCGTCACGCCGGATTCGATGATCTGGTTTGCGTGCAAAATCAAACCGTCGTCACCAACGCCTTCAAAGGCGAAGACTTAAACGGTTATGTGCCCATTTTTAAGCGTCATAACATCCCGGTTCGATACAATTTCCGCCCCGAAGACATGACCTGGATTCCGTATAAGCCGGAAGCCAAAATGCTCGCCCTGCATCACATTTACCCCGAAGGTATCCATATCCCCGATTTTTTCATCGGCAAGAACATCGTTCACCTGCCGACGGTCAAAACCCACATGTACACCACCACAACCGGCGCAATGAAAAATGCATTCGGCGGCCTTCTGAGCAAATATCGTCACTATACCCACACCTGGATTCATGAAACACTGGTCGATCTGCTGGCGATCCAGAAGGAGATTCATCCCGGTTTGTTTGCGATTATGGACGGCACTACCGCCGGGAACGGCGCAGGCCCGCGTATGATCCAGCCGGTGATCAAAAATGTCATTCTGGCCTCGGCGGATCAGGTCGCGCTGGATGCAGTAGCCGCCAAACTGATGGGCTTTGACCCGCTGAGCATCAAATATATCCGGCTGGCGCATGAGCAGAAACTGGGCATCGGCGACCCGCGCCAGATCGAACTGGTTGGTGATGATCTCTCCGGTGAAAACTGGGGCTTTAAGGTTGGACGCAATTCGCATAGTTTTCTGGCGTGGCTGGCGTGGTACGGTCCTACCCGCGTGCTGCAAAAACTAGTCTTGCGCACCCCGCTGGTTGTCGTGCCGACCTTCATTGGGGAAATCGAGCAAGATTATATGTATTGGCCGCTGAAATACCGTGCGATTGCCAAACATTGGCGCGAGAGCACGGCCTGGGGCGCGTTGTTCCAGCAGTACCAGCAGCAGGGTTATCTGGCCTAAATCGTGTCAGGGCGACTCACACGAGCCGCCCTTTATGGTCTAGATCAGCCCATTGGAAACGAGGGTATCTTCCAGTTCGGGCATTTGGGGTTCCACCAGAATTTGCCCATTGATATAGATTGTGGGTGTGCTGACAAATCCGCCGGTCCACCACCGGACCTGATTCGCCGCCGCCGGATCATCTTCGACATTCACAAACTGGTAGCTGATATTGTTGCGCTCCAAAAAACGGCGGACACGCATCGTTTGGGCGCACCATGTCGTTCCATACACCACTACGCCATCATCAGGATCGTTTGGCATGGTTTACCTCGGCGTTTCCAGCGCTGAAAACAGATCGTAAATGTCGGGAATATGGTGGAGATACGGCGACACGCGGCTGAAGCAGATGGTACCGTCGGGACTGATGATATACAGCGCCCGATCACTGAAGCCATCGTCCTCGCGGTAGACATGATATTTCCGCGCGACTGCGCCCTTCGGATTAAAATCGGACAGCAGCGGGAACGTAATGCCGCGCACCGCCGCCCATGCGCCATGACTGTATATGCTGTCAATCGAGATGCCGAGAATCTTTGCGCCGCGCTGCTCGAACTCTTTGATTTCCTGCTGGTACAGATCAAGCTGCTGGCTGCATCCGGGACTCCAGTCCAGCGGGTAAAACACCAACACCACCTGTTTACCCCGATAATCGGACAGGCGCACGGGTCTGCCGCTCGCATCGGGCAGTTCAAAATCTGGCGCAGGCACACCAACGGGCAAACATTCAGTGGCTGCTGGGCCTTCCATCGAGGGCGCTTGCTTGTACAGGGTCGTAATGTCGGGCGCTCCGGCGCGGTTTCCACGCGACACACCGCGCGAAAGTTCCTGGATCATGGCATGTAACACGGACAGCGCTTGTTTTTCGGGTGAGTCTTGAATCTGCGGCTCAAGACGTGTGAACTGTTTGATGAGTCCCGGCATCCGTGACGGTTGACTGCTTCGATTTTTCTGCTCCATACACAACCTCCGGCAAAAAAGCATCTATACTCAATCTTCGCTGATTCTGCTTTTTTCGCCCATAGGAAGTGTCAGGAGCAAGACGGTGAGGTCTTGCTCCTCAGGAAAACACAGACATTACGGAGCAGTGGTGCAGACGGGGCAGCCATAGGCGTTTAGATTGCATGTCGTATGCGTGCAGGCAACCCCTCCTGTGCAGGGGAACGCCGCAATACAAGCCTCGCAGCTTGCAAAAACGCAGCCAGTGCCTGTTGTCGTGGTGGCAGTGCTGGTTGTCGTGGTGCTGGCGGTACTTTTGGTGCCGCTACAGTCTTTCGCGCAGCTTGCCGATGTTTCGCCATATTCACAAACTGTGTTGCCACAGGTTGCCGGGCAGTCCGACGTGCCTAAATCGGAGCGCACCCAGGTATTCGCGCTCGACTTCCACCAGACATAGGTGTCTTTGCCCACACCCTGGTCAACCACAGCAAGAGTTTCACCTGACTTTAGCGTGCCAACCCGTTCATACTCGGTTCCTGGCCCGCTGCGCAGGTTAACGGTAGGACGGTTCGCCGTGAAGGTGCAGCTCATGGCAAACGGTGATGGTGAGGCGCTGGTGGTGACCTGTGATGGCAGCACGACCAACGCGCACAGCAGCAAGACCAAAAACACGCTTCGTCTCATCAATCTATCCTCCTTACCAATGCAATGAATACACGCTATTCATTGTAGAATCAAATCGAAAAAAATGTTTGAAATTGATCCCATTCGCGCTAATCTTCAGCCCATGAAACAAGCTGATGATCGCCCGCCACGTTGGATTTGGATCGCTGTGCTGTCTGGCAGCGGATTGGTTGTGCTGACGGTTGCCGGCGGCATTTTGGCGCTGGCGCTGGGCGCGGCTGATCCGCCTGTCGCTGGCCCGCCGATCTGGCACGATTCGGCGCTGGATTGGGCTGGGGAATCAAGCCTCTTGCCGCAAACTGCCGCGTGGTATGTTGCGCCTGTCGCCCTGCCGAATCGCTCTTTTACCCTGAGACTGAGCGCGCAGTTAGCCGCCGGTTCCGATCCGAGCGCCGCGTGGGGCATCTGGATTGCACAGGCAGGCGGAACACGCGCCGTCTGGGCGATCAGCGGCGAAGGGTATTTTACGATTCGCGCCTGTACGGATCAGGAATCCATGCTCGAAGACTGTCCAGCGGTGCGCCCGGAATGGCGCTGGGGCGCGTACAACCGTCTGCATCCACCGGGCGAAACCAATCAGATCACGCTGCACGTGGAAGACAGCGGAGAGCTTCGGCTGCGGCTGAACGATGAACGGATGGGCGCGTTTGTGGTGGATATGACCGGCGAATGGGGAATCTGGGTGCGCGGCGGGCGAGAAAATCTGTCGGCGCTGCATTGGGAAGAAGTGAGCTTGTATGCCAAATCATGAATTGTTACCGTTCAGCGCGTTATCAGCACCCACCAGCACGACTCACCAGGCGGGTGAGGTGCTGTTTTATGAAGGCGATCCGGCGGATGCGTTGATTGTGCTGGATGCTGGGCGCGCGGTGATGCACAAAAACAGCGAACCCTGCGGCGAAATCGGGCCGGGCGCGCTGCTTGATCCGGTGGCGACGCTTGGTGGGCTGCGGCACAGCGTCAAAATTACGCTGCTCGAAGATAGTGTCTGCCAGCACTGGTCGCTTGAAAATGTTTGGAAAAATGACGTATTCGCGGCGGCGGCGCGGCGGTATCTGGCGGCGGAAGTCCAGCGGATGCAGACGCGGCTGGATGAAGTTGATGCACCTGTGCATTATGCGAATCCGCGCGGCGAACTGGTTCCGGGACCGTTTTTGTTTGATGACGTGACGCTGATTTTCGCGTTTTGTGATGCTGAACCGGGCACGATGCAAGCCTTGCTGCCGCCGGGACTGCGCCTGCTGCACCGCCCGATCCGCCGCCGCGATTCGATTTTGCTGGCGTTGGCACGTTTTCCGAAGTCGTACCCGGAAAGCGATCCGGCGGCGCGGTTTGGTTATACCGAAACGACGTGTTTTATTCCGGTGCGGTTGGGGCGCGGCTTAGGATTGTATGTGCCGTACATCTATCCGTCAGCCTGGGAGCCGATTCTGCTGGGGCGCGAAATCTACGGGTTTCCTAAGCGGCCAGGGCTGACCACGATTGATGCTCACCGCGCAGCGCTGGCCGTGGATGGCAAAGAACAGTTTGCCGTAGAATGGTCCGGCATGGAGGCCAGCGACGAAACGCGACTGGTGCGCGCGCTGGTGGATTGGCTGGGATTGGGCGGGCGCGGCGCGGCGCTGCTGTTCCGCGCGGGCGATGTGTTACGTTCGGCTATGCGACTGCCGCCATTCCGCAGTATTGGCGTGTACAACCATAAGCAGATTCTTGCGCCGGAAGCCACCGCCGACAAACCGGTATACACGGTGGACTGCCTGACACACGCGATCTTTGGTGTGCTGCGCTGGTATCAGATCGTGCAGATGCGCGAGGTCAAATTAACGGTGAGCAGCGGCCCGTTGGCGAATGCCAATCTGGTGCTGAGGGAAGCGTACCGCACCCAGTTGGATATGCGGCTGAGTGCGGGACGGACGGTTAAAGATTATAAAAATTATCAGGACACGAGCGACTGATAAGCCGGATCAGCATGCAGTGCAGCCAGCGCGCGATCCTGCTGGGCGTCGGCTTTGAGCGCTGGATGCAGGGTGATCGCAGCTTGAAGACGAGTCATCGCCAGCGTGGTTTGATCGGTTCCGGCATAAAAACGCGCCAGCCGGTACCAGGCATCGGCCTGCCAGTCGGGGGTCGGATCGACGGCGACCAGATCAGCAAACATGCGTTCCAACATGGCGCTGGCGGTATCGATGCGGCCCTGTTTGGCATGATTCTCCGCTAAGTGAATATAGGGATGGCGAAAACCGGTGCCCACAATGCGCTTCCACGCCGGAAAGCCTTTTAGCCAAGCGTAGCGGTGCGGATCGAACAGGTCGGCGGGCGTCAACTGTTCGACCAGCGCGACTAATCCGGCATAACCCTGTTCCAGTTCGGGCAGAATGTCATCCCACGACTTTTCCCGGTAGGTGTCGTAGATTATCGCGTTGCGCTCATCCAGATCACCGGCTGAGGCGGGGGTTTCGCCCCGTTCAGCAGCTTCAAACCCGGCGATGGTCCAGGTTTTCCAGGCGGCGAGATGGCCGATCAGGTCTTTGGGCGACCAGTCTTCCAACGTGCCAGCGGCGGCGCGTTCGGCAGCGGTCAGGCTGTCCAGGTAAGATCGTTCTTCAGCGTGGGCGCGCTGCAACAAGTCAAACAAAACTGTTTTGATATTCATCGATTCCTCCTCAAGCGGTAGAATAGGCGCAAGTAGAGTACATTCAGAAAGTGAGCTTGTATGAGTACTTTTCCAAAATCCTTTTGGTGGGGTGTGGCAACCGCCGCTTACCAGATCGAAGGTGCGGCGGCGGAAGATGGGCGCGGTGAAACGATCTGGGATCGGTTTGCGCATACGCCGGGACGCATCAAAGACGGTTCCAATGGCGATGTCGCGTGCGATCATTATCACCGTTATCCTGAAGATATTCAATTGATGCAAACGATGGGGTTGAACGCATACCGTTTCAGCATCGCGTGGGCGCGGATTTTCCCGACTGGGACAGGCGCGCTGAATCAGAAAGGGGTTGATTTTTACAGTCGCCTCGTGGATGCGCTGCTGGAAGCCGGGATCAAACCCTGTGTGACGCTGTATCACTGGGATTTGCCGCAAACCTTGCAGGATCAAGGCGGTTGGGCGAACCGCAAGACCGCGTATCATTATGCGGATTATGTGCGGACTATCACCGAACGGCTGGGAGATCGGGTCAAGTTCTGGATCACCTATAACGAACCCTGGTGTGCCAGTTGGTTGAGCATGTATCTGGATAATCACGCGCCG
The DNA here is from genome assembly GCA_964472565.1 of uncultured Anaerolineaceae bacterium. Taxonomy (GTDB): domain Bacteria; phylum Chloroflexota; class Anaerolineae; order Aggregatilineales; family Aggregatilineaceae; genus DATAMF01. The sequence continues at coordinate 1,859 of CAYYNB010000185.1, read as the reverse complement.
GGCGGACGCGACGCGAAACTGACGCTGCAAGCCGCGCACCATATGCTGCTGGCGCACGGGCTGGCGGTGCCGATTATTCGGGCGGCGGTTCCGGGGGCAGAGGTGGGAATCGCGCCGAATTATGTGCCCGCGTATGCTGCGACGGATAAACCCGAAGACCGGGACGCCGCATGGCGGTTTGACGGCTATTTCAACCGCTGGTTTATTGATCCGGTGGCGGGGCGCGGGTATCCACAGGATATGTGGACCTACTACGGTGAGAATGTGCCGACTGTCGAACCGGGGGATATGGAGATTATCGGCGCGCCGCTGGATTTTCTCGGCGTGAACTACTACAACCGGGTGAGTGTCATTCACGATCCGACATCACCGATCATCCCACAGACCGGGCATGTAACTGATCCCACACGGGCGCACTCGGCAGACCGCGAGATTTATCCTGAAGGGCTGTATGATATGCTGGTCCGGCTGCACCAGGATTACAACTTCCCGGTGCTGTATATCACCGAAAACGGCGCGGCGTTTGACGATGTCGTCAGCGCGGATGGACAGGTACATGATGCGGCGCGAGTCCAGTTTTTGCGCGATCACTTTGCGCAGGCGGCGCGGGCGATTGAGGCCGGTGTGCCGCTGAACGGCTTTTTCGTGTGGTCGCTGATGGATAATTTCGAGTGGTCGAAGGGCTACTCGCTGCGCTACGGGATCACATATATCGACTTTGGGACGCAGCAGCGCATCATCAAAGACAGCGGGTTGTGGTACCGGGATTTTATCAGCGCGAACCGGAAATAGTATTTTCACTGCGAGAAAAACTATCGCCTCCTGTCATTCAGAGGCGATAGTTTTCGAGCAGCCGTGCGCGAATTTGCAGCGCAAGCTGGTTCATAGCCTCTTCGGTAAGCGGTTCCTGGACACCCAAATATTTGAAGATGTTCGGGCCGCGACAGTCGGCGGGCAGGTCGGGCATACGCGGCACGATGTGAAAATGCACATGCGGGTGATCGGCTTGTTCGGCAAACTGCATCACATAGGTTTTCGCGCAGCCCGTTAAGTCCTGAAGAATCAACGATACCTGACGCATCAAGGGACCGAACTCGGCGGCTTCGGCCTCAGTCAGTTCGGCTATCGAGGTGATATGCCGCCGCGCAACCAGGACAAGCCAACCGGGTAAGGTGGTGTTATAGCTGTGGACAACATCCCAATAGGGGGTGCGGTGGATGCAGTCCCAATCAGGAGCAATTCCGGCATCGCGCCGCTGGATCAGTTCGCAGGTGTGGCAGGGTGACATAGGGTCTCCGTTCAATGTAGATCAAGCATCTTTCCAATAGCTGTAGCGCTGGGCTTGTTCTTCACTCATTCATAAAAGCAGCAGACACCAAATGTTACATTTATATTCCATGTCTTTTTCCTTTCACGCTTCCAATCTTATCACTATTTTGCAGTTGCATGGCGAACCCAGAGTTACATGACACATGGTATAATTTGGGGGAAATGTTTGGAGACTGATCCATGATTGCTAACGCACCCACCATGACGATTCCGCTGCGAACTGATGAGCGCGGCACAATCTACATAAGCAATACACGAGTCACGCTGGATACCATTATTCAGTTCTATTTGCAGGGGGAATCGCCGGAAGCTTTGCAGCAGGGTTTCCCCACGATTTCACTGCCTGATGTTTATGCGGTGATTGCGTATTATCTGGCGCATCATGCTGAGGTGGATGAGTATTTGAAGCGGCGGAATGAGGACGCCAAGCGGATACGGCAGGAGATAGAAGCGATCTGTCCACCGAAAATTACACGAGCTAAGTTGCAGGCGCGCCGAGATGCTAAACGTGGAAAAGCGGATACTGACTA
>CAYYNB010000184.1:0-11512 GCA_964472565.1 uncultured Anaerolineaceae bacterium | reverse complement strand
CCCGAGGCCCGCCCTCTGGGCTTCCGCACTGCTAGAACGCGGTGATGAGTGTGAGTATTGGCGGTTTCAGTACCCTCTGCGGGCCAAATGGGTGAGCAACGCTACCGCCCGGCCTTCAATCACGAGGCGGATGTGCGTTTCAGTACCCTCTGCGGGCCAAATGGGTGAGCAACCGGCCCGGAAATAAGCATTTCCAGGCGGGATAGCGACGTTTCAGTACCCTCTGCGGGCCAAATGGGTGAGCAACCGCACACGACTTGCGACAAAAAGAGGTCTCATAAGACCTAATTTGGCGTTCAGCCACCTCAGCGGCGCTTGTAGCAGGTCACTCACCTCTACCATAGTTCGAAATTTGGTCTGATGCAACTCCGCGAATCTCAACTCATGTATTGCACAAAAACCGGGGGGAGTTGAGACAGCCTACACATCATTACAAAACCGCCGAAACTCACAGTCGGCGCAGCGCTGCCGCCAATCTACCGGAGGGGGCATTCGTTCAGCGCGAGCGATCTCGTGCATGTCTTGCAATGCCTTCTGCACCTGCCGGCGGAGTTTCGGCGTGATAGGCACTTCAACCAGCTTTCGCTCTGGCATCAGGTAGATAAACCCGCGCGAGATCGTGACCTGGCGGCTTTCTTCAAGCAGCAGCGCATAGGCGGCTAGCTGCACCTCGAAATGATACCCAGCCTTATGTGCCAGCTTATAGTCAACTGGGATTAGCTCCGCTCCGGTAAGGATCACTTCGTCCACCTGCCCCGAAAGCCGGAGTACGGCAGACTGCACCGCCACTTCAAATTCGCGTTCCCCTTGCGGCCCGCCGAATCGTTCCAGCGACCGCCGCGCCGCACGTTTTGGCTCGTCTGCATGAGCTTCGATGCCCGCTTTCATCTTATACGTTACCGGGCGAATGTCGGGCAGACAGGCATGGTAGTAAAAAATACGCGGGCAGTAGACATACTGCTTCAGGTCGGTAATCGTGAACAGATCCTGGTCTTGCTCAAGCATGGGCATACTCCAGGCGTTTTTTCCAATCGGCATCGCAGATCGGGATCAGAGTGACCTTGCTGGTATTGCCGCCGATAATGCCGCCGATTTTCAGCATCAGTTCTTCCTGATGATTCCGGCTCAGTTCTCCGCTGAAGGCACTGAACTGGATCCGATCCAGTCCGTAATCTTCGCATGCATCAGCGACCTTGCCGCGCGCTTTGTCATTCGTGATGTCGTAGACCAGCAGGATATGGACCATCACCAACTCGCCTTGAACGTCTCATAGGCTTCACGTTCGCCGCGCAAAAAGGCAGCCAGATGCCGGGCCTGCATTTGCATCACAAACCGCAGCGGATACCGTTTGCCTTCATAGCGCACCCCGGCCTCGCTGTGCTCCAATGTTTTTTCAGCCAGCGCACGCCGTGTATCGGATGACAACAGGCCTTGTTCATCCTGCTCGACTTTGAATCCCCGGTTTGCCAGTCCAAAAACTAGCCGGTCAACGGCTACCTGCCGAAATTCCTCGATCAAGTCCAGCACCAGACTGGGTTTACCCGCACGATCCGTATGCAAAAAGCCGCCATAAGGATCCAGTCCGGCTAGCAGGATCGCCTGCTCCACCAGTCCATACAAGATGCCGTAACCATAATTGAGCAGGGAATTAAGCGGGTCCGTTGCGCCGCGCCCGATACGGCCCGGCCAGCCGTAACTTTCAGGAAACAGCGCCGCAGCAGCGGCCCAATACCGTTTGGCGGCATGCGCTTCAGCAGACATGATCTGTTGGCGCGCTGCTTCATCCAGTTGTTCAACGCGCAGCCGGTCCAGCCATGAGATACAGTCCACGACATCCCCAGCACACAGGTGCAGTTCATCGTACACTGCCGGATCGGTATCTTTCCGAGTTTTCGCCAGATATTTGAGCGTCGCCGCCTGATTGCGGATTTTGCCCTCAGCAATCGCCAGCGCGACAGCCAGGCCGCGCTGATCATAGTAGGCCAGAAGTTGTTCGCGCCGAGTAAGGACTGTTCCCGCCAGGCCAGAGGCGTATATTGATGCATAGTTGTTGCCCCGGCTGTCTACGAAAAACACCGGAATACCGCGCTCGGCGCACGCTTCTAGTGCATCGGCGGAGATGCTGACGCCACGACTGGCAACCATCACCGATTTCAGGTGCAGCAGCGGTGCTTCGGCCAGGGTTGCCTTGTCCTGGGTCACTTTCAGCCGCTCACTGTACTTGCCGATATGGGTTCCAAATGTTTCTGCGATCAAATGGTCAATAATAGGCATGGGTTAGAACGCTCCTGGATATTCAATGAACCTCTAACCTCATTGTATTGCCCCGTTGGAATCTATTTTTCCAACGGGGAGATTTCGTACCAACCGTCACCTTTGACCGTGTTTTTACCCACATGCAGGCTTTGTCCCCACAGCAGCCAGGAACGGAACGGGGCCAAATCTCCCTCAAATACCGCCTCGCCAACGAAGCCACTGATCGAATTACGCGTTTCGGTGCGGCGCGATCCGCTGCCGATCTCGACCCAACGTGTTCGATCTTGAGCCAGCCGCACCTGCCGGGCCGCTTCAGTCAGGGCCAGATAGTGTTCCCGCCATACCGGCTGCGAGGTAGGCTGATCAGTATAGTGCAGTTCGATAGCCTGGCAGCGTTCAAGCAACCGCGCGATGAGTGCCTCAAAAGTAGGATGGATCAACCGCTGTCCCTGGTATTTGATATAGGCTGGAGTCAAAAAACGCAGCGTAATCTGATCCGATGGCAGCGCAGCAGCAGCATGATCAATCTTATCCTGTGTCACGGGCAGTCCTGGTCCAGCCATAATACGCCGGTTTTCGAGCAGTGAAATCGTAAGACCGGAGAAGGGATCAAGCGCCTCGATCTGTTCCAGGCTAAACCGCCCGCGGCCATAACCAATTCCGATCTCACCCATACGATAAAACGCTTGACAGAGATAGGGAAACAGTTCGACCACATCGCCAAACAGGTTGATCCCGACAGCGAAACGGTCCCCAGCGTAAAATACGCGATCTTGTTCGATGCGCGGCAGCAGCGGCGGACGGACAGCAAAGGGGCGCGGAGGATCACTCCCCCGCGCGTCTTCAACCGTTTCGAGCGCCATCAGGCGGCACATGGGGCAGTGCTGGCGGTGTAGCGGATCGAGTCGGATATTTGGTGCAGTGCAGGCAAACTGCTGTAAGGCTGCCCACAGCGCGCCTCGAAGCTGCGCTCCAGCCTGCGGCCCCAGTTGAACGAGCATTTCCGCTCGCAGCGTGAAACGCAGATGGTGAACGATGAGGTTCATTCGGCTTGTTCTCTCCGGTAATAACTGTAGCCCCGGCTGCTCGACACCAAGCGGTAGGGCAGCGCAACATGGTGCAGCACCCGCTGTACTCCCAACCGGATCGGTTTGCCGGAGTAGATGTCCGCATGGGCGAAGGTCATACCCTCCCCCACATCATCCAGTTGGGTCAACAGCGCATCCAACGGCATCCTGTCGATCTGCCCATCCACGATCACAAAGTCGTCCGGCAGTTCAGCGATCAAATCGGGTTCTTTGCGTAGTTGGATAAATGAACCGCGTTTGCCCAGGTAATTCACGTTGAGCAGCCAGCGCGCCAACCAGCCCGCGGTGTCTTCGTCGTCCACCTCCAGTCCAATCGCAAATGGCCCGACTAACTGAGCATATTCGCGGTAGGTGATCGTCTGCTGAAAGTAGCCGGCATTCTGGCTGCCCGGTTCGGCAGGATTACGGCGTGGTTTCAAAATTTTGATAAACGTATTGTTGACCACCACCGCCTGCGCTGGGCGCAGCGCCACCCGCAACCCGGCTAACCAGCTTTCCCAGACCTGCTCAGCGGTAGGCCGTCCTTCCAACCGGCAGATCACATCCAACAGCGCCATCTTGATCGCAAATGGAGTCGGCACGATTAGCGTCTTGCCGCCCGATGCGGTTGCAGTGGCCGGTTTGAGCGAAAACAACGCGGTAGCCTCATATTCGGCAATCAGCCACATCAAGACCTCCGTCAAAACTGGTAGTGCAGCGTGTAGGGTTTGGCCTGCATCAGCGCATGGATCACGTCGGCAAATTCACCCAGCGAATTGAACGGTTTCTGGTATACAGCTCCGGCACTCATTCGGTCCAAGATACTGATCAGGCTGCTGATTTCCTCGCGGTAGGTATCTTTGAGCGGGCTGATGGTCGGCGCAGGCACAACTCCGGTGCTGTAAGTCACCACACCGGAGAAATCCACCAAGTGTGGAGCCTGGGCGGAACGCATCGCGCCGTTCGGCTGCATGAAGGTGTATAACACGCTTTGCAGCAGCGCTTGCATTCGCCAATGACGCTGGTCGGGATCGTCAATCGCATAGGTCTGAGAAATGTCATTAAATCCAATCCGTGCCAGTTCCAGGTGACATACCGCCGCATAAACCCCTGACGATGCCGGACGATGGAAAATCGCCTGTCCAAGATTGGAACCGGTTTCCTGGCTTGCTTCCCGATCCTGGCTGCGCTGCCCTGTGCTGCGCTCATTCGCATATTTGACGTGGAAATAACTGTCGGTCTCGACAGCCCCCGGTACACCAACGGTCCAACCGAATTCCACCACACTTTTACGTGGTACGCTGCGTTTATTCTCCGTAATCAGAATACCTTCAATATCATCTATTGCGCAGTGTTGCAGTAATGCATTGATCAGATCAACATCGGTAAATCCAGATGTTCGATTCAGGAATTCCAGGTCAGCATTGATCCGATTGGCGTTAAAGGTCTGGCACCCCGCGCATAGGGGGATACCTTCGCTCTCATGCAAGATATGGAAGAGGTGTTCTGCCTGGATATGCTTGAACATATCGCCGCTGATAGCGTTGACGTTTTGCAAACGGCCATCTTGATCGATGATGTTCACCATGCGTGTCTGAATCTGGTTGCCTTCGCCGCCTTCATTGTTCAGACTGTGCATGTCCAACGTGGCACGAGCGCTGATCGAGATGCTGAAAATGGGGCTGGTCATCATTCATTCTCCTGTTCGATAGGTTGTTCCTGGTTTTCATCGTCTTCACGCGGAATTCGGGCATAACCGTATGCGATTAGCAGGTTTGCGACAGTCTCAGAACCGTACTGATCGATAAGCCATACAATCTCGTCAATGTCGGTGGTTTTAATGCTGTGGCGGTACGGGCCGGAACGTGTTTCCATCACCTGGGCATTTTCGGCATTGTACTTGTGTAAAAAGTCGCTCAATGTGGCGATAAAAGTTTCAGGATAACGCGCTTTACGGGCTAATTCCTGGCCCAACCCATAGCGTACATCGTAGCGTTTATCACCTTGTTTTTTTCGATACTGTGCCGTGACAGTACTCTGGCGGATCGCGTAGGCGATGTTTTGAAAGCCCCGGCTTTCGAGAATCGGTACAAGTCGCTTTTCAGTAGTCATTACCAACCTTTCTATAAAATGCGTATAGACTGGATAGGCATATTGGCCGCGTTCTTGCTTGCCCATGTAGTAGCCTGTAAAGGCATTGGTGAAGCGGAAAAATGCATTCAGATCATCCCCTGACACAAAATCGCGCAGATGTTGCAGTAACGTGAAGGCGTCGCTGTGCGATTCGTCGAACTGCCGCACCAGCCGGTCAAGCTGAGTCAGCAGGCCGCTCTTATCATCGGTATAGAGCAAAATATCCTCGCGCGAACTGATGATCACCCATCCGGGCAGCGCGATAAACGATACGTTCATTGTCGCTGTAGCATTTCCCAGGTCTTTGTAGAATGCCGTATCAAACCCGGCCACAACACGCTTCTGTACTGGCTGTCCGCCGAAAAAACACGCTAACCATGTTTTCTCGCGGCTAAAATGATTCAGCAAGGCGTGCGTGTAACGGATTGCTGCCAGGAGATCGAATTTTGTGGAGGTTTCCGACGACATCGCACCCACAAAATCCGCCATCACAGATCGACTCACTGAAAAAGAAAGTTCACGCGGCGCAACGACGAAGGTTTTGCGATCTTTTCCACCGCGCACCGTCCGGGTAATCGCTGCCTCGTAGAAGCCGATAGCTTTAAGCCACTCGGTTAACCAGAAACCAGTGACATTACCGATGCTGATCCCGTCGGCTTTGCGATTGTTTTGGCCTTTACCCTGGTCAGGGTTGTAAAGCTGCTGGCATGTTGCCTCGGCTTTAATGCCCCAACCACAGGTCTTATCTAGCGCTTTCCATTCCTCTATTGCCTGGGCATAGTCGTTGGGAGTGTCAGCATATAGGTTCAACAGAATAAACAGGGCATCGGACTGGCGCGCGCCCAGACTCCACCAGTCTACAACCAGGGCGTTATAACCGGGCAGCGTGAGCGGATTGATCGCTCGCTCAAACTCCCAAAAACGCGGCAGGGTGAGTTTGGTTTCGCCTCCTTTTTGCCGTGCCGCGTAGAACAGTCCGGCAGCTTCTTTATCTGCTTCGTAATCCATCACCGTTATATCAGCCGGCAGCGTGGTCGCATTTTTGAGTGTGCGGATTGGCAGCGCCGGGCATAGACGATCTGGAAGCCAGTTCAGGGTATCAACTTCCAACACCGGAGAACATATCAGTTCATAGTAGGCTCCCCGATCTGTGATGGTTATGTCATGCGGCAAGTTGCCTACCTGCACCGCAAGCAGTTGATCGATTACTGACGCTAATCCGAACGCAATCAGGTTATCGGCGAACGTGCGGTTTACTTTATCTACTCTGAAACGCTGATATTGATTCACGGTCTTATACTTGCCTCCTTAAATACTCTCTAGACTTCCCTTTTGTGTCCCGATCTGATCGGCCCGGCGCAGCAGACGCACAAGCAGTAGATAGACGGAAAACGTTTCGGGTCTGCTCATCGGCTCCGGCAGGTAATCTCTCGCCCCAGCATTCTGCGGAATGTCTTCACTTATACCAACCAATTCCCCGTTACGGTCTTCGTTGAAAGTCGCGAAGACATGATCCGCTGCCTTATTCACCAACCGAAACGCCTGGTTAGAGTCGGAGTCGGCGGAATGATGACGAGCTATTGCACCGAATATGGCGAGCACCAGTGGGTGTTGTTCGCCAAACTCTTGTAACAAAATCGGTACCGCAGCAATCGCTCCCTCAACGGCGTGCCAGGGACGCCGGGGCATCTGCTTCTCGATGGTGCGGTGTTCCTCATCGTAAAGATCCGTGTGCGCGTAGGCGTGACCTGCCTCTGCCGGACTGCCGATGCGCTGTTGGTAATCCCGAACCCACTTTTGCCATTTCGTGTTGAGTTTGCCAACATCGTGCAGCAGCACGGCCAGTTCAGCGGCGCGGCGAATGCTCCCGTCTGACCACCCAAATCGCTGCTCCAACCGACGGGCTAACCAATCCAATTCGTTCCATACTCCTTCTCGGCTGTCAAAAGCTGCTTCGTAGACAAGTTGGATGTGGCGTTCATAGGTTTCCAGGCGATAACGATGTCTGTCGCCCTGGTTTTTTTCTGCGCGGGTGGGAATCGGGACCTGCCAATCTCCGCCTTCGTCGGGCAGAAAGCCAAGTTGAGGATGATAGGATGCTAATAATGGATGGACAACGACCAGCGGCGCGCCCAGAACTTCTTTAGCGCTCTGGTGAACAGGTTCCCAGCGATAGGTTCGTCGGTTGGCCTGTTCAGTGTCGGGATCGTTGTCCTCTTTAAGCCATTTGACCGCCCAGGGGATGCTCTCATCCTGCTGGTATTTTTCCAGCCACGTTTTAACATACCCCTGCAACGTGCCGGGATGCAGCCCGAATGATGGCGCATCAAACGGCGCTTCGAGTAGTTCATCAGGATTCGCGTGGATTGTGACCTGCTGCTGCCAGATGTCGCGGATCAGGTCGGACGCTTCAGCACGATTATCGCCCCGCATCACCGAAAACATGCGGCGGCGGTGGTCATAGTGTGCAACAGTGAGTTCGTCGATAATCTCCCGATCGCGCGGACCATGCACAGCGGAAATGATCTCCTGTTCATGGGAAAAACCTAACACAGTCCCATCGCGCGCCTGAAACTGCGCCAATGTTGCCGCGAACTGCGCTTGCTGCGATTTGTAGGGCATGAAGTCTTCCAGCAGGTCGATTTTTTCGTCAGGCGTGCTCCCTTGTACATACTGATAGATGAACACATCGCCGCTGTCCCCTTTGTATCGGGCACAGCGCCCGGCACGCTGCAAGATCGCATTGGCCGGGGCCAGTTCAGTATGCAGCCGGGTACAGGTGATATCTACACCGACTTCAATCGCCTGGGTCGAAACCACAATAAGACTGCCTGTTTTGGGACTCTCTTTGCCGAATAACTGGCGGATTTCGTCTTCAATGGCATCCCGATCGGAGCGCAAAAAGCGACTGTGCAGCAGAATCACCCTGGTATCAGTATGGCGGGTCGCATTGGACAATTCTTTATGAATCTGCCGCGCCCGATCTACCGTGTTGCAGATTACCAGAGAGCGCCCCTCATGCATATTCAGCACATGGTACGCCGAAAGCGGCTGCGACGGATCTGCGCAGACGTGATAGCGTCGTTCTTTTTGCTGTGACTCCAAGGCTTGCAAGTCCCGCTTGTCGGATTCCGTTTTAGGAACGACCTCAGCGTCTAGCAGATTGGCTAATGCTTCGAGCATGTCCGCGCTAAACGTAGCTGTCATCAGAATAAACGGCGTAATTCCTTTAAGCATCATCAGCATGTGCAGCGTTGTGGGTAGGGTAGAGGCTGGATCGTAGAGATGGAACTCATCAAAAACAAGATAAGATGCCATCACTGCCGCGGCGTTCAGATTCGCCTGGCTGTGGGACAGACTATAGGGCGACAGAAGAAAACTGCTTAGTGTCTGATCAATAGTGGCAAAAATTAGATCGGATTCAAGCTTGCGATCTCGCGGCGAATCGCCGGTCTGGACGGCGACTCTTATTTGCTCATCACGGCCTGCCCGCTTTACCAGAGGCGTGTATTGGTCAACGAACTGATTAGCAAGTACCCTCATCGGCACGGAATAAATACATTTCCGTGGAAAGTCGCGGTTATGTTCCAACACATTCAAAAATGGCAGCATCGCGGCATGAGTTTTTCCCGCTCCGGTTGGGGCTTGCAAAATTACATTTGAACCGCCGAGCAGAAGTTCGGCAACATGCTTTTGAAATGGGTATAGTTTCATATTCCTATCCTCCTGCCCCAAAAAAATCTCCAAATGTCTGATCGAGTCCGAGCGGATCATCGTCCGCATTCGTCGCTGTACGCTGGGTGTGCCATCCATACAATTCGGCAATATTCCGCGCTTCCCCCATCATTTCATCGCGGAGCGTGTCTGGGGCTAAAACTTCGCAGTTGGCACCCCAGGTGCGAATCCAGGGTTTCAGATCGGTGGTGTCGGCCACGTCGAACGACACCAACACATAACCGGCGAGTTCCTGATCCGGTTGGATTTCCTGAGATGGATGCCAGTTCGTCTCCTGGATGCGCCGAGCTACATCGGGATGAAAACGCAGCAGGACACTCACAGTCTCCTCACCATAATAAATGGACCAGGCATTATGCAGCAGATCCAGACCCTCGAAATCTTTGGGGATGGCGAATTCATCTCTGGGCAGCAGTCGGGCGTGTTCGATACGCTCTAATTTGTAGGTTCGCAATGCATCAACAACGCTGCTGTGTCCAATTGCATAGGTAGCAAAACCGATTGCCGACGGTTCCAGCAAATAGGGGGAAAACGTCGTGGCAAACGCTTTTGCCCGGTAAGGGTGGTAGATGATCTCAACCTTGCGCCGGTAGATGTAAGCGCGCATCACGGTGCGGAATACGTCTTCATAGCCGGAGACGCGAGATCGCTGCGCTAACTCCCTGGCGGCATTATAAATATCGTCACTCAGGCTCATATCACTGGTGAGAATATTCGCCAGCTTGACTAATACAGCTTCAGCAGCTTCGTTGCGGCGGTCGCTTTGTTTGACGAACAGCCGCGCGGCCAGATAGAGGATCATGGCTTCTTCCGGTTGGAGATCAAACCGCCGCAGCACGATCGGCTTGTGTGTAAGTGCATACCAGAGTTGACCTTCTTTTTCTGCTTTGCCCTTCATCAAGAGATCCTGCAAATAGTTATGAGTGGTGCGAATCTCAAAACCCAACATCTCGGCAATATTGCGCTCCGTTAACCCATTGGATCGCTGCAACAGTGCCTCGACGCGTTCCAATCGTTCATGTTTAGTTTCTTCAGATATTTTTGACATAGGACCTCCTGGTTATTTACTAATATTACTTCGTTGGCGCGAACTGAGATAATCAACCGAGCAGGTATCTCTAAAATTCAGTATAAGCCGCTGTTGGAATCTATTTTTCCAAATGGCAAAATTTGATAGACTAATTGCTGCTTTTAGGGGGAATTTCCTGGTTCTGAATTCGACGGCGCACAAAGTCAAGCCGATCCACCCCATTTGCTTGTATTACGCCACTTTGCTGTGAGTGCTCGATGTTTTCTCTGTATATACATCTGGCAACAAAATAAAAAGACCAGGCGGCCCAGATGTAGACCGCCCAGCTTATTGGGGATCACACTTCGACCAGCACTGACGCGAGGTCTTCTCCATCGCGGTTACGCGGCCAATCCGCTCCCTCGGCCTGCACCAACCAGCAGATGTAGGAGCGTCCGCGCCCGATACGCCGCGCAATTTCTGCGTTGCTCAGTCCCTGGCGATGCAGTTCGCGCACTTGGGCAACCAATTCGGGCGGATACCGCTTGCACACACTTTCCACCGCTGAAGCGGAGCGCCCTATCAGCGCACCCACCTTCTTGTAGCTCAGCCCAGTGGCGTACAGATCGCGAATGCGCTGCTTTTCAGCCTCGGTGAGCGGGTGATGGCTGCCGAGATAGCCGGTTTTCTTCTCGCCGGACATTTCTTCGTAGAACACCGTGCGTAGTTTGCGCATGAGCGTTACCCCTCGGTTGCGCGTCCAGCCATGACGCTCGCAGGTTTCTTCGAGCGTATAGCCTTCCAAGAGATCGGAGATGAGCAGGGGCATGTCGCGGCGCTGGGTGGCACACAGGCGACGCATCCCGCGCTGGATGGCGGCTTCCAGGTCGATGCGCAGATCGGCCAGTTGGATTTCACGCGGATAAGCGAAGTGTCCGCCAGTGGTGTGATCCGTGTAGACCATCGACACCGCTTCATCGTCGGTGATGTCCTGGTCATTGACAATGCACTCCATGTCCGATGCGACCATCCCCAACTTGCGGCTGCCGTCGCGGTGGAACTGAACCACACCCCAGCGGTAGAACGCTTTGGCGTAGGCCAGCCAAAGATCATTCGGACGCACCGACCAGCCTTCCGGGTCTTCCGAGAAGCGGCTCCACAAGGCAAAACGAGCACGCTGAAGCAGATCGTCGTGCGTGTTCGCGTCTTCCTGGTGGAAAGCGGCGTGTCCCCATTTTTTGAGCTTTGCCTCGATCTGCGCCAGGCGCGTTTCAAAGTAGTTCTCGAACCAGCCATTTTGAGTAAAATCATA
>CAYYNB010000183.1:0-11647 GCA_964472565.1 uncultured Anaerolineaceae bacterium | reverse complement strand
ACGTGAAACCCTTCCAGCTTGGCTTTGAATCCATCACCTATCGGAGCCGCTACCATCACTCCCACCTGCAAATCCGCCTGGGGCGACAAATACGCCTGCCGCAGCATCGTATAATCGCTGCCGTTGAGCGAATAGTACACTTCCAGCGTAAAATCCGTCCGCACCACCCGCATCCAGATCGACTCCGGATTCTGCGCCAGCCGGATCACCGACCAATCCGAAAACTCGCGCGTCACCACCACACTGACGTGCTGCACGTCCTGGAAAAATTCAATTCCACACTTCATCCACGTCTTTTCATCCAGACGCACCATCAGCCCAGCCTGGTCATACAGCGTTGCATACTCCCCGGTGATCTTCACTTCGGCCACAAAATTCCCACTGACCGGCTGCCAGTAAAAATTCCCGGTATCACGTATCCCGCCGTCATGCGTCTTGCGCCAAAAATCCGTATGTGCTCCGGCCTTCACCGTGATCACATCACCCGCCGTCGTCCACTCCGGCGGCTCGTTATACCATTCCATTTTTACTCCTCCATGCACAAAATAAAATATAAAGGGGGAACTCACTCGGCAGTATTCCCCCTCCTCCGCGTGCGGCTAATCATGACCCACATCTTTTGAAGCGCAGATCAACGGCTCCTTGTAACTACCGTCTTCCTGCTGGCGGGAAGGGGTAGGGTTGTTTTGCCCCTCCTTTCTCCGCGCGCGGGGAAAGGAGGCCGGGAGGATAGGGGTTTTACAGTCGGTACTGTCGCAAAATCCCCAGCATCACCCCGATCCACCCGATCAGAATAATCGACTTCACGCTGGGATCAATCGCGTTCGTGGTCGCCACCACCACCGCCAGAATAAACGTAATCACCAGCATCACGGTGATCACCACGCGCGCTTCTGACTCCGGACGTTTATCAGGCCGCTGATTTTTCATCCCTGCTCCTTCAATTGACCCACCAGATCGCGGAAATGCTGCCCGCGCGCCGCGAAATCCACATACGCATCATACGACGTGCCGCCCGGACTCAGCAGTACCACATCCCCCGGCTGCGCGATCTCGTACGCCCGGATCACCGCTTGTTCCAGCCCGACCACCGCTTCGATCTGCTCAATTCGCGCGTCTGGATTTCGTTCCGCCGCCTGCCGCATAATATCCACCGCCTGCGGTCCAAATTCCCCAAATCCAATGACAGCGCGGCTCTGCTGCACAGCGAGATCCGCCATTTCATCCCAGGGTAGTTTTTTGTCCCGTCCACCCACCAGCAGCACCAGCGGCTCGTGATAACTGTTAATCGTCGCCACAACGCGTTCCGGTGCGGTAGCGATACTGTTATTAACCCACGTGACGCCCTTAATCGTTGCCACCAGTTCTTGACGGTGTTCCACCCCGGTAAAGGATTCAATCGCTTGCCGCATCGCTTCCGGCGAAATTCCCCCCGCCCCGGCCACCGCGCACGCCGCCAGCGTATTCAGGACGTTATGTTCCCCCCGCAGCCGGATCAATTGCCGTGAGCAGACCTTCGCCATCCGCCCCCCCGGCGCACAATCACCCGCCACCACCAGTTGATCCCCATCCAGGTACGCGCCCGATTTCAGCGTTTCTTGTTTAGAAAAATACGCCGCGCGCCCCGGCGCATACTGGCTCATCTGCCGCGCGTTGGGATCATCCAACCCAAACACCGCCACATCCTGCGGCTGCTGGTGCAGATAAATATTTGCTTTCGCCGCGCCGTAAGCCTCCATCGTCCCGTGACGATCCAGGTGATTCGGCGTCACATTTAACACCGCTGCGACCTGAGGGCTAATGGTCATCAGTTCCAACTGAAAACTGCTCAGCTCCATCACCACCACATCATCCGGCGTGATCTGGTCGAGCACATCCAGCAGCACCTCACCAATATTCCCGCCGACATACGTTTTTCGCCCCGATGCCTCGCCCATCGCCCCGACCAGTGAGGTCGTGGTGGTTTTCCCCGCGCTCCCCGTAATTCCCAGCACGGGCGCAGGACACCGTTCTAGAAACAGTTGGGCATCATTCGTAACGCGTATCCCCCGCCGGAAGGCCTCCTGAATAATCGGCAGGGTCGGCGGCACCCCCCCACTGATACACAGCACATCACAGTCATCCAGCAGTTCAAGCGGATGCCCGCCCAACGCCAGCTTGACAGATGTTCCCTCAAATTCTGCCGCGTCTGCCGCCAGTTTTTCGGCGGACCTGCTGTCCGAAATAGTCACCTGCGCGCCCAACGTAGGGAGCCATCGTCCCAACGCCTTACCTTGCCGCGCGAACCCCAAAACAACCACATGCTGCTGAGAAAGATAATCATCCGTCACGGTGCCACGTCCACTCGTTGCCCTGTTCGCGCCGCTTCATACAGCGCATCCAATACGCGCATCTGCGCCATCGCATCTTCCGCCGGATACATCAAATCGCGCTGTTCCAGAACCGCACTGTTGTATTCATTCGCCATTTGCACATAGGCATTATTCGCTGGCAGCGAAATCACGCCGGTTACATCCATATCCTGATCCAGCCGGGTAATCTCAGGCGTAAATTCGCCTTTGGGGTTATAAGTCCGGTTGACACGCAGCGCGCCTTTTGTCCCTGTCACCTCATAATACCGTCGCAGTGGCAGCGTGAAACCCCAGTTAATATGCGCCAGCACGCCATCCGGGAACATTAGCGTTGCCACTCCGCGATCATCCACGCCCGTTTCGCCCATATGCATCTGCGCCGTCACCGAAATTGGCTCCCGTTCCGTGATAAACCGCGCGAAGGCCACCGGGTAACAGCCCACGTCATACAGCGACCCGCCGCCCAGTTCCGGCACCCACCGCACATCATTCGAGCGGTTCAGCGTAAAGCTGAATCCGGCATCAATCAGCCGCAAGTCACCAATAACACCTTCCCGCACCATCTGGCGCAGCGTCAGCCCTTGCTCATGAAATCGCCACTGGAACGCCTCCGCCAGTTTCAGCCCTTTGTTCTTGAACGCCGTAACCATCGTCTGGGCTTCTGCCGCGTTTAAGGCAATCGGTTTTTCACACAGCACATGTTTTCCCGCCTCTGCCGCCTCAAGCGCCCATTCCATGTGCAGGCTGTTCGGCAGCGGAATATACACCACATCCACGTTTGGATCATGCAGCAGCGCGTGATAATCACCATGCGCCACCGGAATACGATTCTCGTCCGCGTAGGCCTGCGCCCGTGTGATGTCCCGGCTGGCAACCGCATAGACTTCGCCGCGCGCCGACTCCTGAATCGCGGGGATCACCGAAGTCGCGGCATGGCGTGACGTGCTCAACACGCCCCATCGAACTTTTTTCATCAGACCCTCTCTCCGTTCTTTAATAATGTGTGCCCGTCGATACCGTCTTCCAACTCGGTTGGCGAGGGGGCAAGGGGTGAGGTTCGTAGGGGCGATTCACGAATCGCCCCGTTAATTTTTCGCTCTACCCCGACTTCTGGGTAATGTTTAGCCCGCGCGGGGGCGGGGCAAACATCCTCATGATGGCTCCACCCACGGCAGCATATAACACGCATCCGTCAGTAAGCTGGTATCAAACACATCGCCGCGCGCCCACGATCCGGAAGTCAGCCGCCACCATGTATACCCTTCCCCATCCTGTGCATACCCATCCGCCTGAACCGTCTCCCCCAGCGCAAGACTTCCCGCCGCATCATAGGCCGCCCCCGGCCCGGTGCGCACATTCGCCTCGTCCAGCCGCACGGTCAGCACACAGCCATCCGCCGGAGTCGCCGCCGTGTGGGTTGGGGGTATCGCTTCTTCCAGCAGGGTTGATACGGGCGACAGTTCGAGACATATCGCCGGAAAATTAACCGTATCCGCGCGCACCCAACCGCCCGACTTCAGCCGCCACCACGTATACCCTTCCCCGTCCTGCGCCCATCCATCCGATTCATACCGCCCGCCGAGTGGCAGTCGCGCCAGCACATCGTAAGCCACGCCCGGCCCCTCGCGCAGATTAATCTCATCCTGAATCGCCGTGACCACACAGGCCGTATCATCGCTTACGGCAGCGGTTGGCACCGCGCTGATGGGAGCCGCAGGGGTGCTCGTCGGCACGCCCGCCCCGGATGGCGAGGTCGGCACCGCCGCAGCCGGAGTTTGTTCACCTGTCACCCCCCACAATCCCAGGTTATTCGGCCCACCCACCGCCACCAGTCGCCCGTTAGGGCTGAACGCGATGCTGTTCACCGGGGCATCCACGTTCACCACCCACACATTACGCCCGTTCTCAGCATCCCAGAACCGCACCGTATTATCCTGTATCCCGCCCGATCCCGATGCAATCAGCGATCCGTCCGGGCTAAAGGCCACACTGTTAACATTTTCCGTATGCCCTTGCAGCCTGAACAGTTCCGCGCCGCTGCGCCAGTCCCATACATAAACCATCAGATCGCCGCTCGTAGCCGCCAGCTTTTCGCCGTCAGGATCAAATGCCACACTACCCACATTCGAGGCATGTTGCAGCACCCCCAACGCCGTACCGCTCGGCACTTTCCACAGCCGTACGGTGTCATCCGCGCTCCCCGACGCCAGCACGGTCCCATCCCACGTAAACGCGACGCTCGTTACATAATCACGGTGTCCTTGCAGCGTCGCCACCAGTTCCTTTGTCGCCACATTCCACAGGTAAACATTCGTATCATCACTACCCGCCGCCAGCAGATCCCCTTGTGCGCTGAAGGCGACACTCCGCACCGCGCCGCTTGGCCCTTCCAGTGTGTCCAGTTCGTTCAGATTCTGATCCCACAGCCGGACCACGTTATCCTGGCCTACCGCCGCCAGCATCTGCCCATCCGCGCTGAAAGCCACACTGTCTACCCGGTTGCTGGCGCTGTGAACCTGCCGGACTTCGGCTCCTGTCGCCACCGCCCACAGGTGAATCGTCCCATCACGGCTGCCCGAGGCCAGCACATCAGCCTTAAACGCCACGCTGCTCACATCGCCCGGCCCGCTCATCTCCCCCACCTGCGTCACAAACACCGCATTCTCGGTGTTGATCGCCACCATCACCGATCCGGGTGAAGTGGTGGTCGGCGCAGCGCTCGCCGCCGGAGCAATCGCTGGAGTAGCCGACGCAAAGGGAAGAATCGTCACCGGTCCCGCCGAGGGTGACGGCCATCCATAGGGCCGCACTTCCACAACGGGTTCCGGGTCCACCAGATACGGGTAGACCCACCAGACCAGCGCCCCGCATAGCCCCATCACCACCACCACCAACACCAGGAGCCGCCGCCAGTTGAGGCTGGTTTCTTCACGCTCACCGCGTGTTACTTTGGGTTTGTGTTTAATCATTCTCATGCTGCTGATTCTTCCCCAAACAGCCTTATTTCACAAGAAAGCGCAGCCTTAAAGACTATCTGGCCTGAACCTTTTGTTGGGCTGACAAATCAGCCCGGCATGATCACTTTCCATCATATCGTTAATGGGAGATGCCCCAACGTTTTCATTTTCGCGCCCCCCCCAGTATAATAATACTCCATACTGAGGGAGAAAATGGCTGCTCACTCCGGCATTTTTATCAGCTACAGTCACGAAGATCGTTTTATCGCCGCCACCATCGCCCAACATCTGCGCGAAATCGGCTACCATCCCTGGATCGATTTTGCCAGCATCGTCGGCGGTGAAGAATGGAAGCGGCTCATCGATCAGGCGCTCACCCAGTCGCGTGCTTGTTTGGTCCTGCTTACCCCTGAATCTGCCGCGTCAGTCTGGGTCCGCCACGAACTGGACATGGCGCGTGCCCAAAATTGTCCGATCATCCCGCTCCTGGTTCGAACCTGTGCCCTGCCCCCCGAACTGGAAGCCCTGCACTATATCGACTTTCGCCAGACCACCGGCGAGGCGTTCAAAGAATTGCAGCGCGCCCTACTGACCACCCTGATCCAGCCGCCAACCCGGTCCGAACGGCCATTCACGTCCGAACCTGCCTCCGCGCCGCCGCCCAACACGGCAGCTCCCGTGCCCACATTCAACCGCAGCGCCCCCATTGACCGGACCCTGACCAGCCCGTTCAACGAAAAAACCGTCACCGCCTACATTGCCCAATATCTGGAACTCGCAGGTTATAAACAGAAACGGGCGCAGCCGACCCTGCTCTATTCGCGGGGAGCGTTCTGGCAGACGCTCGCGGTGGGATCGCCTAAAAAAGTGCGCGTGGACGTGTCATTCACCATATCCCCGACCGCCAGCGGAAGTCAGGTTCGCTTTATCTACGATGTGAAATTGCCGCCCGCCCCGATCTGGATTCTCACGGACAAAGAGCGCGCCTTTTGGATCGCGGAAATTGTCGAACTGGAACAGGCCATCACCACCGGGCAGCTAAGCCGCGCCGCCAGTCAAACATTAGCCGCCCGTGCCCACCGTAGCACCCTGATCTTTTTCGCCGCCGTCTATACGTTTCCGCTGCTGGTCTGCGGCGTACCGACCCTGCTGCAAGGCTCCGGCGCAGAAAAGCTCCTGTTAGGGCTGGTGGCACTGTTGCTGTTTATCGTTGCGATGATTCATCTCGCCTTCATCCGCCAGGCCGGGCGCTGATCTACCCGCCCCCCAGCGTCGCCTTGATATTCTCCGCGATCTCCTGTGTGATCCCCGGCACAGCGGTCAGTTCCTCGATGCTCGCCTGTCGGATCGCCTCAATATCCTTGTTAAACGCCTTGAGCAGCGCTTTCCGCCGCGCCGGACCGATCCCCGGCACCGTTTCCAATCGACTGACGATCCCCGCCTTATTTCGCCGTGCGCGATGACTCGTGATCGCAAAACGGTGCGCCTCGTCTCTCACCCGCTGGAACAAATACAACCCTTCGCTTCGTCGTGGCAGAATCACCGGCTTCGTGCGATCCGGCAGATAAATTTCCTCGAACTGTTTAGCGAGTCCGCACACCGGGACCCGCCCCATCAGACCGAGTTCGGTCAGCACCTCCACCGCCACATGAAGCTGTCCCTTCCCGCCGTCGATGATCAGCAGGTCCGGCAGCAGCCGCCATGTTTCCTCTCGATCCTGTTTCCCCGGCGTGAGCGCTTCAGGATTCTCCACCGCGTCTAAATGCCGCTTAAACCGCCGGGTGAGCGCCTCACGCATCGACTGGTAATCATCCGATCCCTCGTGCGCCACCGTCTGGATATTAAACCGGCGGTATTCGCTCTTTTTCGGCGTACCCTGCGTAAACACGACCCGACTCGCCACAATTGCGGTGCCCTGCGTCGTGCTGATGTCGAAACATTCGATCCGGTTCGGCGGGTTGGCGAGTCCGAGCGCATCCTGAATCTCGCGCATCGCCTGTTCCTGCTTGACCGTATCATTCGCCCACTGGGACCGCAGAATCCCCAGTTTTTCAACCGCCGTCTGTGCCGCCAACTGGACCAGTTCGCGCTTATTCCCCCGCTGCGGCACCGTCAGCTTGACCTTTTTCCCGCCCCGTTTATCGCGCAGCCACTGCTCGATGATCTGCGCCTCGGTGACATCCGTCGGCAGGATCACTTCCTGCGGAATATCGGTGGCATCCTGGTAAAACTGCGTCAGGAAGTTCTCGACAATATTTTCTGCCGCTTCGTCTTCCGCCCCTTCCAGCGCAAAATATTCGCTGCCTACCAGCCGCCCATTGCGGATCAGGAACATCTGCACCACCGCGTCGCTGCCTTCCTGCGCAAACGCGATCACATCCTGATTCGCCTCCAGGTCCGACACCAACCGCTGCCGCGCCGAAATCTGCGCCACCACCTTGACTCGATCCCGCAGAATCGCCGCCTTCTCAAAATCCAGATTCTCCGCCGCCGCGTTCATCTGCGCCTTGAGGTCCGCCAGCACGGTATCGGCGTGGCCTTCCAGCACGCGCATCAAGCCCCGGAGGACTTCCCAGTATTCCTCTTTGCTCTGCGCTCCGATGCACGGCGCGCCGCACAGCTTGATGTCGTAATACAAACACGCGCGCGCATCGTTCCCCGTGATCTCGCGGTCACACGTCAGAAACGGGAACGCCTTCCGCAGCACATCGAGCGTTTCACGCACCCCGCCCGCCGATGTGAACGGCCCGAAATAGCGGTGTCCGTCCCCGCGCTCCATCCGCCGTGTCATCTCCACCGTCGGAAACGCATCGCCCGTCCGCACGCGAATATACGGATAATGTTTGTCGTCCTTGAGCAGAATGTTATAGCGCGGCTTGTGGACTCGGATCAGTTCTGCCTCGGTGATCAGCGCCTTCAATTCGTCGCCGGTCAGCAAAAATTGGATGTCCGACACATCCGCCCGCAGCCGCAGCACTTTGGAGTCGTGGTTGCTCGGCTGGAAATAGCTTCGTACGCGGTTCCGCAGATTTTTCGCCTTGCCCACGTAGATAATCGTGCCGTTGGGATCGATCATCTGGTACACCCCCGGCGACGCGGGCAAATTATTCAGAATATCACTGAGATGAGGTGAAGGGGTATATTCCGCCATGAGCGCTCCGCCGATGTATGACTATGCTTCCGTTCGCGCCCCCATTATAGCACATCCGTGCGATCATTTTTACGCAGAATTTCCGCTATTTTCCCCGCTTCCGCTGCATTCCGTAGGGGCGTCGGCTTGCCGCGCCCGCTTTTCCCCTCTTTCTTTCTCCACGCAAGTGATACCATTGGCGAACAAACCGATTGAATGGATAGCCATTGTAGGGGCAGGTTTGCAAACCTGCCCTTACGCGCCACAACCGGACATTCTCATCGAATGTTTAATCGCTTATAACCTGACCAATGGATTCGCCAACAAAATTGCGAGTAGGGATAGGAGTTCGTAGGGGCACTTCACACCTTCCCCCGGCGGGTTCCCGTTGCGTTACGGCACCCGCACCACCCGAAACCCAATATTGTCCCGCGCCATAGCCGGATTAGTCCAGGTCCGGTAAGTCGCCACCAGAAACTCCGGCTTGCTCAAATACGATCCCCCGCGAATCACCCGGTAATCGCCCGCATCCGGCCCATCGGGATTGGTATCCTCGCCCGTGACAATCACCTCGTTATAATAATTTTTATCATACCAATCCGCCGTCCACTCCCACACATTCCCGCCCATATCCAACGCGCCCGCCCACGACGCGCCCCCCGGATAACTTCCGGCGGTGGTCGCCTCGCCCACACACGGCGCAACATCGATTTTGATATTGGCGACCTCGCAACTCGGATCCTCCGCGCCCCAGGGATAAGTCCATTCCTCCGGCCCCCGCGCCGCGTATTCCCATTGCGCTTCCGTTGGCAAATGGCCCCCAACCCACGCCGCATACGCTTGCGCCTGATCCCACTTCACGTGTACCACCGGATAACTGGCATAATCCGGGTTATCATAATCGGTTCGGTCCGCCGGCGGCGTACACGCCCCCGCCTCCACGCACAGCTTATACTGTGCATTCGTCACTTCCGTCTTCCCCATCCAGAAGGCAGCCAGGCAAACCGGATGCGCGGGCGCTTCATTCTCTTTCCCATCGTCGCGGCCCATCTCAAAACATCCCTCGGCCACATACACAAACGGGATGCCGCTGAACAGTTCTTCTCTCAAAGTGGATGTTGGAGTCCGGGCCGCCTGATCATCGCCCTCATCCCCATCATCCCCATCCAGGCTGCTCCAGATGATCGCCACCACCCCGATCAGAATCAGCGCCATCCCTGCGCCCACCGCCCAATACGTCCGCCGCCGGGTGGGACGCGGGCTAGGCAGCACCGCGCCGCTAATTTCGATTCCAGCCTGTTTCAGCGCCGCCTGAAGCTGCACCAGCGCCGGATCATAATCCTGTGTGTGAAAATCAATATATTGGAGGTTGCGCAGTTGATAATGAATTTTGCACGGTTCCAGCCAGATCGGGATGATCGGTTTGCCCTGCGCCTTAAAATATTTCCATTCTTCCTCGACATTCGGCGACGCGCAGGACTTAGGCGACAAAATCAGCAGCATCACATCGCCCGTATCCAGCCCCTCCTGAATGGCGTTGCTCCAATCCATGCCCGCCGGAATATCTTCCACATCAATCCAGACATCCGCGCCCAACCGCGCCATATCGGTTGCCAGACGTCGGGCAAATTTTTCATCGGTGCGACTGTAACTGATAAATACGCGCGCCATAGGAATTTCCCTTCCTATTATGATCAGCCCTCAGTATAAATCACATTCCGCCCTCGTCCAATTTGCACCCGGCCCCGCTCTCGACTAGACTCTTCCCGGTCAAACTCAACTATCAGGATAAAAGTTCTCGTGCCCGACTCAACACCACATATTCCCGTCCTGCTCGCCCCCGTCCTCGATCTGCTCCGTGTAGCGGACCTTCCCGCCGGACAGTTCGTAGATGGCACGTTAGGCGCAGGCGGTCATTCCTTCGCCATCCTCAACGCCGCCCCGGATTCGCGTCTGCTCGGCCTGGACCGTGATCCCCACGCGCTCGAACTCGCCCGCGCCCGGTTAGCGCCCTTCGGAGATCGCGCCGCGCTCGTCCATGCCAGCTACGAGCAAATGGACTACTGGATTCCGCGCAGCTTCGCTTCTCCCGATGTCGATGGCATTCTGCTCGATCTCGGCCTTTCCTCCATGCAGGTTGACGATCCCGCGCGCGGTTTTGCCTTTATGCAGGATGGCCCCCTGGATATGCGCTTTGATCCCTCATCCAGTGCCACCACCGCCGCCGACATCGTGAACACCTGGCCCGTCGATGAAATCGCGGACATCCTCTACCGTTACGGCGAAGAACACAACAGCCGCCCGATTGCCCGTGCGCTTATCGCCGCCCGCCCCATCACAACCACCCGCCAGCTTGCCGAAGTCGTTGCCAAAGCCCAGCGCGGCCCCCGCCAGAAGATTCACCCGGCTACCCGCACCTTTCAGGCCCTGCGTATCGCCGTCAATGACGAACTCGGCGCAGTCGAGCGCGTCTTGCCGCTGGCGATTTCCTGCCTCAAGCCCGGCGGACGTTTAGCCGTGGTCAGCTTCCACAGCCTGGAAGATCGGATTGTCAAGCAGACCTTCAGGCTGGAAGCGACCGATTGCATCTGCCCGCCCAGGCAGCCCGTCTGCACCTGCGATCATCATGCCCGCGTCGAACTGATCACCCGCAAGCCCATCGAAGCGGACGAATCCGAAATCGCGCAGAATCCGCGCAGCCGCAGCGCCAAACTGCGCGTGGTCGAGCGAATATGAGAAGTTGGTGAGTGGTTTGTAGACCGCCATGTTGGTGTATAATGTGAACATTATGGGGACCGAAGAGAAACGCTCAACCTTGATTCGTCACACCGTAGAGGAGCACCCCTGGCGCAACCAGACCCAGTGGGCCGCGACTTTAACTTTGGTCGTGATTGTCGGCATCATCATCGGCGCGCTCTACCTCATCCAATCCACGACCACGACGACCACCGCCCGCGTCCTGGAGAAGATGACTGATGATCGTGACCGCCTGATCCGTGAAAACGAGCGCTTGAACGCCGAGATTGCCGAGATGCAGAGTCTCCCCCGCATGCAAACCCGCGCCGCAACGCTCGGTTTCCATCCGGCCAATCCCGACGAAGATATCATGTATGTGATCGTCGAAGGCTACCGTTATGATCGTCCCCCTTCGACCGCCCCCCCCCCCCCCCCCCCCACCCCCCCCACAACAACCCCCCCCCCCCCCCCCC
>CAYYNB010000182.1:0-11758 GCA_964472565.1 uncultured Anaerolineaceae bacterium | reverse complement strand
CTCTACAGAATAGCACGGATGTTCGAGTTTGTCATCACCATCCACCGACTAACTACAGTGACTAACTTGAATGGTTAACTTGAATGGTTAACTTCGATGGTTCACCCCTATCCTCCCAGCCTCCTTACCCCGACAAACCTCACCCCCTGCCCCCTCTCCAACCGAGTTGGCGAGGGGGAAAAGCGAGGGCGGCGAGCGCGGGGCGTATCGCAATACACCCCGTGTAACTGAACCTCACCTCCTCGGTTCCATTGGCTAATCATTACCAACAAGTGGGGATGAGGGAAAATCAACGGGGCAATTCGTGAATTGCCCCTACGAACCGTATTCCCGGCCCTCTCTCCGCGTGAGTGATACCGTTGGCGAATCCATTGGGCAGGGGATTGTCAGGTTATGAATGATTAAGTATCCGATGAGCATATCCGGGTGTGGCGTGTAAGGGCAGGTTTGCAAACCTGCCCCTACCAATGCCTACCCGTTCGATCCAGCCGGTTCGCCAACGTATCGCACGCAGCTAAACATTACCCACAAGTCGGGGACGAGGGAGAAAAGGGAGAAAAGGAGGAAAGTATAGAATCGCGGCGGCGCTTGATGGTAGACTACATATGATGAGGGTAAAGGTGCGCGATGAAAGCCAAAATACTTTTTCTGACGATGGTGATGGCTGTGGTGATGGGGGTGGTGCCTGCCGGGGCGCAGTCGGGTACGGATGGGTACGCGGCGTATGAAATAAATATGCGGACCGGGCCGGGAACGGGGTATGGCGTGGTGATGACGCTGGCGGCGGGAACCGGGTTGATTTTCGAGGGGCGGAACGCGGATGCGTCATGGCTGCTGGCGCAGACCGAGGACGGCGCGGCGCGGGGATGGGTCACCAGCCTGTATGTCGAATTTCAGCCGGGCGTCACGGCGGCGCAATTCCCGGTGAGCGGGGAAAGCAGCGGCGGGACGATGACGGGCGTGCTGACGACGGGACTCAATATGCGGCGCGGGCCAAGCATGAACGAAACGATTGTGCTGTACCTGACCAACGGCTCAACGGTGACGGTTGAGGCGCGCAGTCAGGATGGCGGGTGGGTATTGGGACAGTCGGGCGGCACACGCGGCTGGATGGCGGCTGCATTTGTAAGTCTGAGCGGCGATGCAGCGAGTCTGCCGGTCAGCACGGAGATCATCCAGCAGGCGGAGTCGGCGGAAATGTTAGGGCTGCGGCAAACACCTATCGTCGCAGCGGCTACCGCGCGATCCCGTGAAATTTATCAGCGCGGACTGGCGCGCGGCAACCATCCGAATCGATTCTCGAAAGTGGGCGACTGCCAGAGCATTGTCGAATTTTTCCTGGGGCCGTTTGATCGCGGCGAATACCGCCTGGGCGAGCAGTATGCTTATTTGCAGCCGACGATTGATTATTTCGCGGGATCGTTTAACCGGGACAGCGCGGCGGTGTGGTCAGGCTTCAATATTTACGCGATTCTCGACCCGACCTGGGCGAATCCGGCGCGGTGTTTGCCCGGTGAAAGCCCGCAGGCGTGCGAATACCGCGAATGGCAGCCGAGTTTTGTGATCATCAGCCTGGAAGTGTGGCACGGCCTGCCGGAAGATTACGAATTTAATCTGCGGCTGGTGCTCGATTTTTGGATCGGGAACGATGTCGTGCCGATTCTGGCGACCAAACCGAGCAATCGAGAGGGCAACTGGGCGATCAATTCGATTATTGCGCGGGTCGCCCAGGAATATGATATTCCGCTGTGGAATTTTCTGATGGCAGCGCAGCCGCTACGCGATTTCGGCCTGGATGACGGATTCCACCTGACGTATGCACAGAGCTTGTTTGATGATCCGGCAGCGATGGAAAGCGCGTGGCCCGGGCGGAACCTCACCCCGCTGCAATCGCTGGATGCCGTGGGGCTTGGGGTGCAGTCGGGTTGGGTTGGCCAACCTGCCCCACCAACGGCCAGCCATTCAAGCTGCCCGTCCCCCCCCCCAGCAAGGGGCATTATTCGGCGGGAGGGGTGTACGTGACGCTGTTGGCAACTGCCAGCAAGTAGGGTTCCAGGGCGCTCAACTTGCCATTGGTCGCGATACCCATCACGCTCACGACGGACTTGCCGTCTTCGGTTAACCAAGCAATGAAAACAGCCTCGCCCTCGGTCGGGTGGGTCATCGTCATACGTTTGGCATCCTTACTGCCGACTTTCAGGCTGGTGACTTCACTGATGGTTACCCCTTCCTCTTCGGATGTCATGGCTTGCTTGAAGAGGGTGATCACCTCATCCAGGGTCGTCGCGCCGAAGACATCCAGGGCATTCACCTCGACGTTAATCACCTGATCATTCTCGCCTGGTGTTTCGGTATCCATGGCGGCCTGTGAACTTGCTAAGCTAACGCCAGCGCTATCTTCGCGTGCAACCCAGCCATCTGGATACTGAACGGTGACACCGACTTCGGCGTTGGTGAAGGTTTGGGTCAGCTTGACAGCGGGGTCTGTTTTCTTATCGTCCTTCTTGTCTTCTTTCTCGTCGTCACCACAGGCTGTCAGGACGAACGGTACGATCAGCAGCGCAATCAGCAGCAGGATACTCCATTTTTTGAACATGATTTCTCCTCAAAGCATGGTCACAATATGCAGGGACAGTTTATACCATAAAGGCAATGGGGCGAAAGGTACCTCTATCCCCTCCGCTCCAATCCAGTTGGCTATACGTTACCCATCAGTGGGTGATGAAGGAGAAAACAGGCGTTGTGCGGTTCACCCCTATCCCCCGGCCCCTTTCCCCGCGCGCGGAGAAAGGGGAGCAGCGCCCCGACGTGGAGTCTCTGAGCGGTGATTGTGAAGCTGCTTGCAGGTTGGGGGAGACAAAGCTAACCTTCCCCCGCTCCAATCCAGTTGGCGTGGGGGGAAGATCGGGCGGGGTAAGCCAGCCGGTTTTGATCAGGGTCAGGACATTTCGGCGCGGCGGGCGGTGAGCAGGGTATCGGCTTCGGTCAGGAGTTCGCCCTCATCGGAGAACAGGGATACCTGACGTTTGGATTTTTCGAGCAAATGGCCGTAGAGTTCCTGCTGGATGGCGCGATCCGCTGCTTTTTGGCCGAAATAGGAAAAGAACATAAAGAGCGCCCCGGCATTAAACAGGAGCGAGACGACAAATAGAATCACGCTGGGCGTGGTGTAGCCCAGCGTGAGCAGGCCAAATGACAGCCCTGTCAGGAGCAGTCCGGTGACCAGGCAGGCGAAGGAACTGGCGCGCAACTCGTAGAGTTCCTTGATCTGTTTTTCCCGCCGAGCCAGATACGCTTCATCGGATGACCACATTGTTTCCTCCCGCAGCAAACCATTATTTCATGATCTATTACGCAGGGGGCGGGAAAAGGTTGTAGAACCTTATGCCCGCCTAAGGCTGCGCCAATATTTTCTTTACCCCATCCCCCCTTACCCCTTCCCTCAGGGAAGGGGAGTCAAACCAGATGAATGGGATGATTATTTTCTTGGAAAGGCCTAACGTGCGGGAGAGTTATGGGGCGGTGTACTTGAGGTTGTTGGCAATTGCCAGAACGTAGGGTTCCAGAGTGCTCAGTTTGCCCTGGGGCGCGACCCCCATGACGCTCAGGACGGATGTACCGCCATCGGTCAACCACGCAATCAGCACGGCATCACCCTCTTCGGGATGGGTGATCGTGATGCGCCTGGCGTCGATGGTGCCGATTTTGAGGCTGGTGGGTGGGGTGACAGTGGTGCCGTCGTTGGCGGCAGTCATCGCACTCGTGAAGGCGGTGAAGACCCCGTCGAGATCGGCTGCGCCCAGTGACGCGATGGGATTAACTTCGATAATTACGCCCAGATCATCTGCGCTTAACGTTTCAGATTCCAGCGCCGCCTGCGAACTGGCTACGGCTACGCCGCTACCCTCGGTCACAGCGACCCACCCCGCCGGATACTGCACGGTGAGGCCGCTTTCCTGGTCGATGAAGGTCTGGGGCAGCTTGAGGTCGCTATTGGTTTTCGCGTTGGACGGCTTATCATCCTGCTTGTCGTCACCACAGGCGATCAGGATAAGGGGGATGAGCAACAGCAGCAGGATACTCCATTTTTTGAACATTGTTACTCCTCGAAACCGCGCAAAAAATATATTATACCGCGAGCGGCGAGAGGAGAATATCGGTAGGGGCGGGCCGGATGAACCTCACCCCCGCTGTCCCCCCCTCCAACCGAGTTGGCGAGGGGGAAGTCAGACAAAAATGGACGGCGGCTATTGGATAACGGCCAACAAAAGCTAATCTTTCGCCAGCGTAAGTTCCGGCATTCCCGCCGCCTGATAAATCAGCGCATCCTCAACAAACGTGATGGTAAACTCATCGACGTGATCGAAGTTGACATAGAAAAATTCGGTTTCCGACGCGGGCAGCAGTTCCAATGGCGGTTTGGCATCGCCCACCGCATGAATATACAGCTTGCCATTCCGGGTCGTCACCTCAGCGCCCGTATACATCAGCCCATATTCCGCCGGGATCGGATACCAGCCGACATAATTTTCATACACCGCCGGGTCCACATCATCCGCCAGCCGAGCCGCAATTGTAGCGTTGAGGTCCTCGCCCTGAAGTTCCGCCCAGGCATTGTAGGTTTCATTTTCCGGGAAGAGGGCGGGGATTTCATACGTATGTGCACCCTGCGCCAGTTCGTCCGCCAGATTCAGCACGACTTCATGCTCAAAATCATGGAACAGATAGACGTAAATCAGCCCGGCATTGAGATCGTATATTGTGGAATACAGCGTGCCGCCCCATGTTTCCTCCTGGTGGACGGCGTCCAGAATATCCCGGAACAGTTCAACACTGAATGTTTCGGCAGCGTCGAGCTGTTCATAGGCCGCCTGGTAGCGCCAGCATTCCTGATCCCGTTCCTCGGCGGGCACTTCCGACTGGAAGAAGTTGGTGGCGATCAGGTAGCGCCCCTCGTTACGGATTATATTCAGCGGTTCGATGATCGCTGCGTCTCCGGTTCGATCTCCAAAGAAAAACTGTCCATTCCACGCGCCGGACATATCATAGCGGTTGATCATATTGATCACACAGTCCACCGTTGCGCATTCTGACATGGCCTTATCGACCAGATTGCCGTTGTAGGTTGCTTTAGATGGGTCGGCTGGCACGGTGACATTCTTGACAGCCAGCCCATCAAAAAACAGGCCCTGATCGTTCATGCCCCCTTGCAGGCTAAAATCATCAAACCCGACGTACATTCGCCCATATTTCCCCGTTTCTGCCGGGATAAACCACATTTTGGTGAACGGATTCCAGAAGTCCTCATTGTTTCCGCCCAGCGCGATGTTCTCAGCGGCGGCATAAAAAACGGTACAGCTTTGCCCGTCATGCAGATGACATCCGGGCGGCGGGGGTTCCTGGGCATCCAGCCGCGCTGCCGGGAGCATTACCAGCAACATCAAAACCATCACTATCTTTTTCATGTGATTTTCACTCCGTGTAGCAAATGCACGCTGTCATTACGAAAAATCTCGTCCATTCGTCGCAAAAACAAAGCCCCGGATTGCTCCAGGGCTTGACCAACAGCAGATCAGGCTGCGCCACACTTTTCTTTACTTTTCCTTCCCGCACGGCGACGATTGGCGCACCTACCAACAGCAGATCAGGCTGCACCACTCTTTTCTTTATCCCATCTCCCCTTCCCTGAGGGAAGAGGAGTCAAACCGGATAAAGGGGATTAAAGCTTATTCGGCACCCGCAGGCGGCAGTGTCCGCGTTCCGAGTTCGCGATCCATCAAAAACAGGGTCGCGCCCGAATCACCGATCAGTTTCAACTGCTGTACGATGCCATCGGCGTTCGATTCTTCTTCGACCTGTTCATCGATAAACCACTTCAAAAAGCTGGACGAGGCGTGATCATGTTCCTTGACAGCGAGATTCATCAAATCATTGATCATGCCGGTGATCTTCTGCTCATGCGCGAAGGCATTTTCGAAGACGGCCAACGGCGAGGGCCATTCGGTCGGAACGGCTTCAATCGGTTGGAGCAGGACACGCCCGCGCCGCTCGACGATAAAATCGTAGAATTTCCGAGCGTGGATCATTTCTTCCTGGACCTGAATATCCATCCAGTTCGCAAAGCCATTCAGGTTTTTGTCCGCGAAATACGCCGCCATCGATTGGTAAATGTAGGCCGAATGCAGTTCTGCATTGATCTGCTTGTTCATTGCCAATTGCATTTTTTCGCTTAACATAGTGCCTCCTCGATGTATCATAGCCAGACGCGTTAATGATACCGCTATTCCCAGTTTTTGAGCAGTTTTTCGGTTTCTTCGGCGTGGCTGGTTTCGTCGAGGACCATGTTTTCAAGCTGGACCTTCAGCCCGGTTTCGCCTAATTTTTCGGCCATTTGGGCGCGCTCGGTATACTCGGCAATCGCGCCGCGCTCGGCTTCGAGAATGGCCTTGAGCATGGCCTGGGGTGTATCGGCGTTAGGAACGGGGCGCGGGGTGGTGGTGGGATTGCCACCCAACGAGGCGATTTTGTCAGCGAGAAATTGCGCATGCAGCAACTCATCCGCAATTTCAGTGCGCATGAAGGTGACTAATTGGGGGCGGTAGGGGCCGGTTACTTTTGAGGAATAGGTCAGGTATTGGATAATCGCTTGCAGTTCGCCAGCCAGATCGTCATTCAAGGCTTTGATGAGCGCTTGTTTGGTCACGAGTACATCCTCCTAAATCATCCATAGTTCAGATGAGTGTTCCACTCTTTCATATTTTAAGGATGGGTTGAGGGGGAAGACCATAAAACTCTTGTTAGAGAAACCACAAAAGCCTATGCACGGGGGCAATAGGCTGCGTGGGGTCGGGGAATATCAAGCTGTGGGATCACGCGGGATTAGGCGCGCTTTTCCTTCAAACGGGCCGCTTTACCGGTACGACCGCGCATGTAATACAGTTGGGCGCGACGAACTTTGGCGTTACGCATGACTTCGATCTGATCAATGCGTGGGCTGCGGAGCAGGAAGGTACGTTCAACCCCTACACCGTGTGAGGCAATACGCCGCACGGTAAAGTTGGCATCGTTGCCACCGCCGCGCAGACGGATCACAATTCCCTGGAAGACCTGAATACGTTCACGGTTGCCTTCTACAATGCGCACATGCACGCGCACGGTATCGCCGGGGTGTAACTGCGGAAAGCCGCGATCAGGCATCTCAAAAGCTTTCATAAGGTCGGGCATCTTGACGAATTCCTTTACTGACTGTTTAACGCGGTCGGTTGGCCGCCGGTATTCCTGCCGTAAGTAGAACGGGTGGTTAGCCGTCCAAGCGACGGGCATTGTAGCATAGGCAACCTGCTTTTTCAATCCCGTATCCCGATTGGAAGCCGGACGGAGGGGTATGAGAGAAAAAGGGTGTGGGGTGTCCTCCCGGCCTCCTTGCCGCGCACGCGATACCGTTGGCGAATCCATTGGTCAGGGGATTGTCGGGTTACAAACGATTAAACATCCGATGAGGATGTCCAGTCGTGGCGCGTAGGGGCAGGTTTGCAAACCTGCCCCTACAAATGCCTACCATTCGATCCACCCTGTTCGCCAACGGTACCGCACGCGGAGAAAGGAGGAGCAAAGCGGGCGAGGAAAGATCGGGAAAAGCGGGCAGCGCCTGACACCTGCCCTGCCCCTACGGGATGGCACAGGGCGTAGGGCGATGATCGGTGATGGGGAAGATGTGGGGACGGTTTATTTCCTCGATTAGTCGCGGCCAGAGGCGGGACCGCCGCGCACGCCGGAAGTCATAATCGTCCAGAGGCCGCGCGTCTGTTTGGTGTAATCGATGTCGCCCAGAGTCACCATGAGGCGGGCAGTCACTAAGCCTGCGCCGATGGCGGCGATCTGCATTCCGGCGAGGACGCCGTTTTCGATGCCGGACTGAAAATCGTTGCGCAGAAAATAGACAACGGTTTCAAACGCGGTGACGCCGGGAACCATCGAGATGATGCCGGTGACGGTGAAGATCAGGCGCGGCATGTGGAAAAAACGGGCCTGGGAATAGCCGAGCATGCCGACGATCAGCGCGCCGACAAAGGTTGCTACCACAGGATGGACGCCGTTGGCGAGCAAGGCGCGCCGCCACATGTGGCCCATCGCGCCGGTGAAGCCAGAGACGGGCAGCATCGACGTGGGGACGTTGAATAACACGCCAAATCCGGTAGTGGCGATAAAGCCCCACAACCCCTGTTCCAATAGTTCGAGATGGCTCATGGTACGATATTTAATCCTGTAATCCACAAGGTGAGCATAATGCCGATGCCGATGCTGAGGACCAGCATCAGGGCCAGGGTGCCGCGCGAGACGGCAGATACCAGATCGTTGTTGGCGAGATCGATGACCGAATTGACGAGCGGCACACCGGGCACCAGCAGCAGCACAGAGCCGATCATGGCGAGGTCGGTCCGGCTGCCGTCGATGCCTTTGCTGATGACATACGCCAGCAGCGACGCGATCACGGCGCAAAAGACGGTGATGGCGAAGGGCGTGACACCGGCCCGGATCAGACGCAGGCGCACGAACTGGGCAACCATCGCGCCACCCATCGAGGCGATAAATTCCGACCAGCCGCCGCCTAACATCTGGGAAAAGGCTCCGCAGGCCAGCCCGACAGCGAGAATCATAAACCACGTCGGGAGTTCGCGCGGGGTGGACTTGATGACGGCGACGCGGTGGCGCGTGGCGGGCATACTGCCGCCGACCAGCGCCATATAACGGGCGAGCTTGTAGAAGGCAACGATCTGCGCCATGTTGACGCCTAACAAACCGACCCGCCCCACCCGCGTCCGCTGTTCGGAGCCACTAAAGGCGGTGGCAACGATACCAGTCGGGGTGACGTAGAGTTCCAGGCGATCCGCGCCCATGCCGAGGCCGATCTGGGCCATCGTTTTTTCGGTGCGAAAACTGGCCGCGCCGGACTGCATCATGGACTGGCCCGCGGTCAGCATGATGTCGAGGACTTCGGCTAACTCTTCGCGCGAGAGGTTGCTGTCCTCCGTCATGCCAGATCGTCCAGTCCTTCGGGGTGGCGTTTGCGCTGGAGACGGGTGGCGTAATCGTAGACATAACGCTCATAGGGCTGGTCCATCAGCGGCGAAGAAAAGATAAAATCCGCCGAGGCGCGATTGTTGGCGATGGGGATATTCTGGAGCACGGCCACGCGAAGCAGGGCGCGCACATCGGGATCGTGGGGGTGGGATTCGAGCGGATCCCAGAAAAAGATCAGCATGTCGATGTCGCCGGTGGCGATCTTCGCGCCGATCTGCTGATCGCCGCCCAACGGGCCGCTCATAAAGGGGGTGACGTCGAGATCGAGTTCACGCTTGAGCAGGGTGCCCGTCGTGCCGGTGCCGAACAAGATATGGGTGGCTAATTCGTGCCGATTGAAACGCGCCCATTCGAGCAGATCGTGCTTGCGGTCATCGTGGGCGATCAGGGCGATGCGTTTACGTTTAGGGATAGTCGCAGTGGTGTGAGACATACGTATCCTATTCAATATGCAAAGTGCGATCCAGGGTGGTGTCCTGCCACGAAGCCGGATCATCTAACGGCTCCACGTGGGTTGAAACGGTGACAGGCGCAAGGGCCTGACGAATATTCTGTTCGACGCGCTCGGCCAGATCATGACCCTGCTGAATGGTCCAGGTGCCGGGAACGAGCAGGTGGACGAAAACAAAGCGGCGTGATCCGGCGGAACGGGTGCGCAGGGCATGCCACTCGATGCCGCCCGACTTGACCTGATCCAAAATTGCGATGACTTTTTGTGCTTCGGCTTCGGGCAGCGCGGTGTCCATCAGCCCGGCGGCAGAGCGGCGCATGAGATGGAGGCCCGCCCAGATGATGTTGGCGGCGACCACCAGCGCGATGATGGGATCGAGCCACTGCCAGCCGGTCAGGGCGACGGCACCCACCGCGACCACGACGCCGATGGAGGTCCAGACATCGGTCATCAGGTGGCGCGAATCGGCTTCGAGGGTGATGGAGTTGTAACGCTGCCCGGCGCGCAGCAGAATCCGCGCGACGAAAAAGTTGATAGACGAGGCGGCGAGAGAAATAAAAACGCCGATACCGGCCTGCTCGATGTCCTTCAGATTAAAAAGGCGGTGGAGGCTGGTGGCGATGATGCTGACGGCGGCGACGAGGATCAGCGCGCCTTCAAAGCCGCTGGAAAAATATTCAGCTTTGGTGTGACCGTACTGGTGTTCTTCGTCGGCGGGGCGACTTGCAATATAAAGGGCGATCACAGCGGCAACCGCCGCAACCAGATTGACCGTCGATTCCAGGGCATCGGACAGCAAACCGACTGAACCGGTGAGGAAATAGGCCCCGGTTTTTAATGTAATAGTCAGGATGGCGGCGGCGATGGAGAGCCACGCAAAACGAGTCAGTGATTCGGTCATCGGACGAACCTTTTGAGCATATTGCAGAATGCCATGTGTAGTATAGACGATGATTGCCGAAAATGCTTTCCTGTGGCTACAATCGGCGGTCTGAATTCTCGAACATAGGGAGTCTGCATCTACATGAAGGCCTGGAAATGGATTGTCGTGGTCGCACTGATGTTGGCGGCATGTGGCAAAGAAGAAGAGAAGGGTGTGCAGTTAACCACTGCGAATAACCGCACGGAAAATGTACAACCGACGGCGACGGCGCTGGCGAATACGGATGAGTTAGATGGCACGTTGGTGATGGTGAAGGGCAATGCGCTGTATTACCTGGCGGACGAACCGGTGAAGATCGCGGAAGGGTTTGATCCTGAAGAGGCGGCTTTTACGCTGTCGCCGGATCGGAAAGCGCTGTTGTACGCGCTGCCGGGGCATAATGATTCGCAGTTTGGGGCGGACCTCAGCCTGATGCGGTGGGATGCGCAGACGCGGGAAAGCCAGGAGATCATGCCGCTCGATACGACGCGCTGGCAGGTGCAGGAGTGGTCGCCGGATGGGAAGATAGCGGCGGTGCGGACGCTGAATTCATTCTGGATGGTACGGCTGGATACGAACAAGGCGTATCAATACAAGCAAACAAGCTATTCGGAAGTAAGCTGGCTGAACGACGGATCGGCGCTGATGCTGGATTTGCGCACCAAACAAACGGGCGGCGGCGAAACGTTTTTTGAGATCGAGGCGGTGATTCGCTTTGATCCGGTGACGGGCGACTTTACACCCATTGAGGGACTGGACCTGGAAGCGCTGGCGGAAGACCCCAGCCAGTTGATGGCCGCGCTGGAAGCGCAGGGGTGGGAGGCCGCAACCGATCCGCATTTGTGGGGCAGGCAGATCGTGCCGCCGGAGGGCTATTATGGGGCCGCGCCGGAGCCATGCGCAACCTGGGAAATCGCAGATGTCACGACGGATGACCATGGAACCCGATCATTGGATGCGATCTATACGGTGGACGAGGTTTTTCAACTGACCGATTTGAACGATATGGCGGATGAGAGTACGGTATTTTTGCAGTGGACCATGCCCGACTGCCGCTTGAATCTGCCCGCGATTGTGCTGGTGAAACTGATGCCGGACGGGGAAGCGAAGATGCTGGTCGAAGGCATATTCCCTGGGCTGCGGATTGGGCGGGACCGGTCTTTCATCGATTCGCTGGTGTCGAACCGGGTCAGTGTGTCGCCGGATCAGCGCTATGTGGGGTGGATCGGTGGGAGCCTGGTCCCGGGCACCTCGACGCTGCATGTGATGGATTTGGAGACGGGCGCTATCGGCGTGATGCCGCG
>CAYYNB010000181.1:0-11876 GCA_964472565.1 uncultured Anaerolineaceae bacterium | reverse complement strand
CACAAATCAGGGATGAGGGGAAAACAGGCGGTATGCGGTTCACCCCTATCCTCCCAACCTCCTTTCCCCGCACGCGGAGAAAGGAGGGGCAGGGCGCGGCAAGCCGACGCCCCGACCCATGGCGGGCATTGAGCGCGGGGCGATTCGTGAATCGCCCCTACGGGCATGTGTCGGTCCGTGTCTCAAATGATTAGCCTTGAGTCAGAAGTAGTGAGTTATGAGTTTTTAAAAGTACAACCGCTCTTGTGTATAGGATAGCACGAATGTTCTGGATTGTCATCACCATCGGATGACTAACTTGATCGACTAACTTGGATGGTTAATAATGGGAAGGATACAAAACGGGCGCAGCAAGCCGCGCCCCTAGCGGGCATTTGAATATTGCCTGATTTGAGGGAAAGATTCAGACAGATTGATTCCCAAACTGGCATGAGATTTCCCTCAGAATCTGAATTTTCAAATGCCCTCCAGACCAAAATTAAACAGAAGCGTCGTTGAGTCTGGTCATCTGGTCGGTAGTCAGATGGATAGTGAGCGCGCCCAGGTTGTGCTCGAATTGTTCCATGCGGCTGGCGGCGACGATCGGAATGACGCGCGGATCATGATGGAGCATCCACGCCAAAACAAGTTGGCTGTTGCTCACGCCTAATTCCTGGGCCATGGATGACAGCACCTCGAGCCGCACCCGCGAATCGTCGGTGTTGTAGAGAGGCCAGTTATAGTAGTTCGCGCGCTTCTCGGCGTCGTCGTAGATACCTTTGAGCAGCGGCGAATAGGCGACCAGGGCCACATTGTTATTGGAGCGGAAATAATCAAGCATTTCGTCGTCGATGTGTACGGAGATGCCGAGATTGGCTCCTGCTTTGGGCCGGAGATAAGAATATTCCTGCTGGGCAGCGACATAAGCGGCCCAACCGTGGGCGGCGCTGATATTCAGGGCGCGTTCCAGACGCCATGTGTGCAGATTGCTACAGGCGATATAACGCACTTTGCCCGCCTGCACCAGATCGTTCAGTGCGCCGAGTGTTTCTTCGAGCGGTATGGAGCGATCATCGATGTGAGCATAGTAGAGATCAATGACGTCGGTTTGCAGACGGCGGAGGCTGCCTTCCACGTTCTGCCGGATGGTGGGGGCGGCTAATCCCTGGTAAGCCTGGAGAACGCGATCCCAGTACACGTTGCCGTGGGCATCGCGCAGCGCTTGCGGGTTATCAATGCGTGCGCCGACTTTGGTCGCCAGAAAGATTTTGTCCCGATTGCCGCGCTCTTTCATCCACTGACCGAGCAACATTTCGCTCTCATCGCCCACAAACTCGCCCTTGCCCATCCACCACGCATAGCAGTTCGCCGTGTCGATAAAATCGCCGCCGCGATCAACAAAATAATCTAACATCTGATATGAGGTGGTTTGGTCGATGGTGCTGCCCATCAACATCGTGCCGAGACAGAATTGGCTAACGGATTCACCGGTGTTGGCGAGCGCTACTTTTTGCATGATGTTGTTCCTTTTCCCAGATTTTATGCACTGTGGGTAGTCTACAACTTCGAGTGCGCTCAAAGTCAAGAGAGTATTTGGGTTAATTCCAAATCTCCCGTAAAAGGCATTCCGATTTTAGCATCCCTTTTTGTCCCACTAATTATGAAACGGTACAGGCGTGGCATCAAACCCCTCCTGAAGGCCACTTGATGATTTATAACCACGCCTCAACCAGATATCATTTGTGCCTCTTGGGGATTGTATACAAAAATTTCTTCTTGCCTTTTTGTCCATCTTTTTTTTCGCCTGTATTCGCTAGGATCAAGTTCTTGAAGAATAAATTGAGATAAAGTATCAGACATTTTTATGAAATAATCACTACCATCGAAGTAACAATAAATTATAGGGTCTTTTTCGCCTTCATCTTTTGTTCGGAAGAAATAAAACCGATCCTGACGATATCCCTCAAAAAATACAAATATATCGTTAGGATACAAAACCTTAACTCTATCTAGTTTCATAATGAGGTTTCGTTTAAATTCGCTAGCTTGTTGAACTGTAAATTCTCCAAATGCTCCCAACACTTCTCCGATCCCTTGCTTCCCCATCAAAAGCATAAACTGACGATATACTTCAGGAAGACGCCCAACATTTTGAGTTTCCCTTAGTTCTTCAAGCTCTTTCGCTGTACAACCTTCTAATTTATTTCCATACCTAGAGTTCAGTTTTTCTATTATTCTCTCAATCGGCAGAGGAAGATCATAAGCAAACGGAAGAACTCCATAAAAATCATCAATGACTGGATCATAGTAAAAATCAACTTCATTGATTTTCTTAGCTAATGCATTCTCTCGAATTTGATTAGATTCTCTTACTGTTTGAATAAAATAGTCAGTAATAGAATCGGCCAATTTGTGAAAATAGCCTTCGTACCAGAATCCGTAGACGCTTGGATCATCTTGACATTTCTTTGTACGAAAAAACATATAATGCTCCCCATCTTCCGCAAAAACGAAGATGTCACGGGGATATCTCATTCCCATCATATCAAGTTCTTGGATAAGTTTTTCCTTTGAAGCCTCAGTAATTAAGTCTTGACAGGTAGCAATTGTTCTTAGGATTCGTGCAATCCCTTGCTTCCCCATCAAAAGCATAAACTGACGATATACCTCAGGGAGACACTCAACATTCTGAGCTTCCCTTAGTTCTTCAAGCTCTTTCGCTGTACAACCTTTCCGCCCTCCCTCAACCAAATGAGAAGGTATCGATCTTTCAAATTTTCTCACTCTTTGATCAACTGATAGCGGTTTGAACACTTTTTTAACTTCCTCCTTTCAAATGATATATGAGCATCTCAACTTGTAGCCCGTGAGTAGTATTCATATCATGTGCGAATTCTCCAATCACTCCGTCTAGTCCTGTATCTCCCCCACAAGATGCACACGGCATTAATTCACTGGCAAGCTCTAAAAATAGTTTCTTCCGCAGCATACGCCGCACTGGCGGTGCCCTAAAAATTCCACCTTACCAGATAGTCACTTCCAATTCTATCCCACAGGAGCCATTCATTTCTTATATCCCATTAAAACCTGTCGAATGGATGGAGCTGAGACTCACTCGAATTGCAGCAGTGTTGTGCCAATCAGCACGCGGCCATTGGCGGTGGGCTGCCAGATGCGCGGTACGGACGTACCACCGCCGCCGCTGCCGCCCAGCATACGACTCAGGCTCTCGCCCAGCCCTTCGACTTCGGGAATCGGGCCGATCTCGGCGGGTTCTCCGGCGAAGGGAAGCGGGATAGAACGCAGGTTAAATTGGGTTGTGTCGCCGGAGCGCTGCCGGACCACATAAAACAGCGAGTGGGCATCGGGCGCGAGGATCAGCATGGTGGGAATGAAGGCGGATTCAGCGATGGCGTCCGACACGGCTTGCAGATCGGCATAGTCCGAATAGTTGATCAACGGCGTGATTTGGCCGCTGCTCAATTCCACGTCGATGACGTTGAGCACTTCGGGATACATTCCCGTATAGATCGGACTGTAGAGCTTGACCAACAGGTGCGATCCGCCGGCGTTGAGATGCAGGACTTCGGGCAGTTGGGCGATGGAAACAAAGTTTTCGGGTTGCGCGGCTAACTTGCTCCAATCGGGCAGGAAGGGGCGCAGGTCGTCTAGCGTGAGGATCGTTTCCGGCTTGGCAGCGGCCAGATCGAGCGAATATACGGCCCACGAGGGTTCATCCTCGCCGTAGTCAGTCTGTGACCAGATCAGGTGTTTACCATCGGGCGTCAGGGCAGTTTCGCCAGTGACGACGAGATCGGCGCGGGGCATCAGTGACGTGAGATCAAAGACCTGTTCCGGCTCGCCCTGCGCCTCCTTGAGACGATACCAGCCCCACACAATCCCGCCTTCTTCGGCTGTGCGGTAGTTAAAACGCATGAAATAGAGATCGCCGCCGCGCCAGATGGGGGTGGTGTCGATCAGCGCCCGTTCAGCGCCTTCTTCACCGGGGCGAAGATTATCGTTATAACCGTCATCGGTCAGATTGGCGGTTTCCAGCGAGGGATAATCCACCAGCCAGAGATCAACATCCCGGTAGTAGATCAATCCCTGCTTGGGCGCGGTGAGGGCGAAGCGTTGGCCGTCGGGTGCCCACGCGATGTCGGCATCCTGGCTGTAGAGCTTCAAAAATTCGCGGCTGACGGTCTGGCAGACCAGGCCCTGCGATTCGATGACGTAGCGGCACAGGTAATAACCGGAATCCTGATCGGGCTGAGCGCCTTCGAACATAAAAACGATCTGTTCGCCATCGGGGGCAAGGGTCAGCGGGTAGGAGAGACGAATGCCGTAATCGTCCGCGCTGGCCTCGTCGGGCGGGGCATACTGGGGATAGGCTTTCAGGATCGTCTCTTCGATGGGAGCCTGCATATCTTGCGTGTCCACCAGCTTCCACTCGTCAAAGTTTTTGATTTTGGGCGGTGTATTAACTTTGGGAGCGCCGGAGTCCTTTTTTTCGTCGTCTTTACCACACGCCCCCAAGATAATGGTCAGGATGACGAACAGCCAAACCCATTTCCGCATGGTGTATGTAGCTCCTTTGTTTGGGTAGATAGTGCATCTCTATAGGATACCATTAATCCTGAAGCCGCCTGGTGAAAAACAGATTCAGGCTGTCATCGACCGGGACTGGCTGGCCGGGCGGGACCGGCTGCTCGTTGTACATCACGCCGCGCCCATCGAGGATATAACCGCGCCGGGTATACATGCGTTGGGCGGCCCCGTAACCGGCATGGAGGCCGACGCCGATCCCGACGATGGGACTGCGTGCGGC
This sequence comes from uncultured Anaerolineaceae bacterium, assembly GCA_964472565.1. Taxonomy (GTDB): domain Bacteria; phylum Chloroflexota; class Anaerolineae; order Aggregatilineales; family Aggregatilineaceae; genus DATAMF01. The sequence continues at coordinate 7,069 of CAYYNB010000181.1, read as the reverse complement.
GGCGGTCTGCTCGCATTCGTCCATCAGGCGGCTGCCGATCCCCTGCCGTCGAAAGGGGGGCAGGACAACAAAATCCTGAATTTCGGGAATGTTCGCTTCGCGGAAAGGCGGATATTCGGATTCCCAGTGAAGCGTATTGTACCCGGCGAAGACGCCATCCCAGAACGCGACAAAAACGATCCGTTCGCCGCTTTGCTGCTCGGCAACATAGCGTTCGTACAGGGCGGTGGGTTTGTCCCAGCCGATGGCTTCAAACGCGGCGACGATTTCGGGGATGTCGGATGGTTCGAGTAAGCGGATATGGAGGGGCATAGGGTTAACTCCGTTGATTGGTACGGCCAGCATCTCTGGACACGTCAGGAGGCTAAAACGGCTCCATTGACGTGTCCAAGTCGATCCGACGGCGGACAAGCAAATAAGATTAAGATAATCTCTCCAGTCTATCTATTCAAAAGAATTTTCTATACTTTTCCCGAAACGCTGCTATATTTTGCTTTGCTAACTCATCGACTTGATCTAGCCAAGTCGGATTTAGAGTTGGTAGAGGTTCTTTCTCGATATAGTAGCTTAGGGGTTTCAAAGAAAAGGTGAAGCCTCCCACGTCGACGAAGCAATGTTCGATTTGGACAAGAGAACCACGTTCGTAGGCCAGAAGCATTGGTTCATAAGGGTCTGGTAAATTGAAGGATGTAGGTATAGCTTGGCTATTTAGAGCTGCCCAGCGAAGTGCTCCTAAAAGGGGAATTTTCATTGTGTGAGCGTCAAGATGGTGTTCACTTAGAAAATCCTCAACCTTTTTTTCAGTCTCTTCATCGATCGAGAATTTAGGTGCTACCTTTGAGGATACATCAAAGTACGGCCATTCACTGGCACACTGCAAAGCTTTCGCCCATAAGGCTGCACGATGATAGTATTCTGTGATTAACAACCAGTTAGAGCCACCGTGCTCAAAACTCGGTTGCCAATTCGATCTCATAATTCTGATTGCAACATCTTCAAATCTATTATTCATGGCAGACTGTCCATCTTCAGCATCTCCTGACACGTCAGGAGGCTAAGACGTCTTCGTTGGCGTGAGGGCGAAAAAAGCGGGGCGCGGATTGTGAGTCTGCGCCCCAGCGTGTTAATGTTCGGGAAAACTGAAAGCTACTGAATCGCCAGCGGGCGAATCTCGTTGTGCTCCTGGCCGCCTTCTTTGAACGTCACGGCGTTACCGCTCAAATCCAGCACGCTCAGTTTGAACAGATCATCACCGACGCGTTCGGGGTTGGCGAACCATTCCGCCGCCGCGATCTTATCCCCGGCGTAGTTCACCGCGATCTGGAAGAAGCGCCCGCGCGAGATGCGGACGGGATCGGTGCCAGGGGTGACATACAGCAGGGACGAGGATTCGATGTTGCCTGTCGCATAAAACAGCTTGTTGTCGCCGGACCAGGTGTACTGGAAGATGCGCTCGTTGGCCCCTTCTTCCTGAAGCAGCACGGGCTGGTTGCCTAACGTGGCGAGATCCAGCAGGTACAGGGTTTGTTCCCCGTTGTTGTTTACGCTCACGAAGGCGAGACTGCTGCCATTGGGCGAGACGATCATATGACGGCCTTCGCTCAGACGCTCGCCGTAGCGGTCCACCAGGATATGCGATCCTTCGAGGACGGGCGATGTCACACCCGCGAGGGTGATCCAGGCCAGGCCGACGGAGTTACGCGTCAGGCCGCTGGGCACGCCGATCAGGAAGCCGGTGTTGTCCTTCGAGGGGATCATGACATTGGCGAAACTGCCGCTGAAATAGCCGCCCTTTGGTGTGCCGGAGGTGATTTCGGTGAGCGCGCCGCCCGCCATCGGGACGCTGACAAAGCGCCACATCGTTTCGCCGGTTTCGCAGTGCTGGCTGATCATCATATAAACGGTGTCACCAATCCGCGCGCCGGAGCCGCTGGTCAGACCGCATTCGACATCTTCCTTGTCGGGAGGATAGAGCGGTTCAAGGGTGACGAGGGTTTTCCGGCTGGAGCCATCCCACCAATCAACATCGGCTTCAGAGGCGTTACCCTTGCCGTCAGGATAGTAGCGCAGCATCAGGATACCATCGGCATAGACCTGGAAGCTGACGGTCCAATCGAAGGTGGCGAGCTGGGTGCCGTCGGCGGTGCTGTAGATATTCAGCGTGCCATAGGCGAAGGCGCGGTCCAGCGAATCGCGGGCGTAATTGATATACGCGGCGCGCGAACCGTCGGGCGAAAACTGGAAGCCGTTGCCAGAGCAGGCCATCCGGTGACTGTTGCCGAGCGACACGGGTGCTCCACCGGCGGCGAAGGGATAGAGCTTGATGTCACCGCTGGCTGCGCCGGTATACAGCGCGACACTCTGGCCGCCGGTGGGCCAGGGGGTCTGACCGCAGGGTTTGGCCCAGTTGTCATAAATCCCCGCCGGGAAGACCGCTAAATTTTCTTCGGTCCCGGTAGAATCACGCACATAAACTTTGCCGTCATTATTCGGATCGGGTTCGAGGATAAAGACCCGCGCATCAATCGCGGTTTGCGCTGCGGCAAGCTGACCGCCTGCCAGCACGCACAAGATCAGAAGAAGGCCCAAAAATTTCTTCATGATGTTTCCTTTCAATGGTGTAAAGCCTGACCTCACTATCAGTTTATAGGGTGAACGGCAAGTGGGGAAGTCGGGGGGGACTAATTTCCTAGTCCGGCAGACTCTCCATCTGGACATCCGTTGCCACCGCTGCGGCTAATTCCTGCATGGAAGCGGTGAGAGCGCGAAAACGTTCGGCCCCGATGACACTCTCTAAAAATGCTTCGATCTCATTCCGAACGGCACTGGCATCGGCGAAAAACTGCACGCCCAACGGCGTTGCTTGGACGATGGTTGCGCGGCGGTCCGCCGGATCGGGTTGGGTGACGAGATAGCCCAACTCGACCAGTTGGTGAACCAGCCGCCCGGTGAACTGCTTGGAGGTGCCCATCTGTTCCGCCAGCGCCACGATGCGCGCCCCGTTAGGATCGAGGCAGGCGAATAACAGGGTGTGCGCGGTGGTCAGGCCGGCATAACCACGCGCGGCGTATTTTTCCTGCGCCATGCCGTGAAAAGCGCGATACAAGGGCAGAACCGACCACATCAGGCAGTTTTGGCCTGCTTGCTGCAAGGCGGCAAGGTCCATTGATGAACTCTCTCTTGACAGAATAGACAACTTAGTTTACCTTATTAGACAACTGAGTTTACTATCTACCCGACTATTTAATTATAGCATGTCCTGTGGAGGGGGTTATGTCGCACATCACTATTGATCAAACGCGCTGCCGTGCCTGTGGAATCTGTATTCAGGAATGCCCGGTGTTGACGCTGCGGGCCGATGCCAACGGCAGACCCGTTCAGCAGGACGCGGACACCTGTATCGACTGCGGGCGGTGTGTTGCGCTGTGCCCGCAGCCCGGCGCGATCACCCATGCGGCTTATGAGCCAGCGCAGTTTGTCGCGCTTCAACCGGATTTACTGCCGGATGCGGAGGCGGTGATCGAACTGCTGCGGGCGCGGCGTTCGGTGCGGGCCTTCAAAACACAGCCGCTGGACCGGGCGCTGATCTCGACGATGATCGAGGGCGCGCAGCTTGCGCCGAGTTCGCACAATACGCGGAGTACGCAGGTGGTGGTGGTGCAGGATGCCGCGCTGCTAGAACAGATCGGGGAGCAGACCAGGGTTTTTCTGGCGCAGACGATCAAACTGCTGAAGAATCCGGTGGGGCGGCGGATCGGGCTGCTGGTGGCGCGGCGCGAGGTCGAGGAAAGCCTGCCACTGATGGCGGAGTTCGAGCGGTTTGTGGAGCAGGGGGATGATCCGATTTTGCACCATGCGCCCGCGCTGCTGATCTTTCATGCGCCGCGCGCGAACAGTTTCGGGGCGATGAACGCGGCGCTGGTGATGTCGAACGCCATGCTGATCGGGCAGAGTCTGGGGGTGGGGAGCCTGTGTATCGGTACGATCATGGCCGCCTGCAAACGGGATCGCACGATTGCCAACCTGCTGCATCTTCCCACCGAGAATCAGATTTATGGTGCGCTGGCGGTGGGCTACCCGCGTTTCCGTGCGCCGCTGTGGGTCAAACGTCCTCAGCCGGACGTGGTGTGGCTGTAGATTTGAAAATCAACGGGGGCAATTCGTGAATTGCCCCTACGAACCTCACCCCCTGCCCCCTCTGCAATCGAGTTGGCGAGGGGGAAAAGCGGGCGCGGCGGGCCGATAGGGGTGTCTAGACGCCGCGCCTGTGATCCACTAAACCGCCCAGGTAATTCGCTTGATAGATCAAGCTGCCGCCCTGGGTAACTTGTTCTTCTCCGGTGTAACGTTCCACATTGCCGGCCCAACGGTTACGATAGGTAAATTCGCCATCGACAAATTCTTGCGGTCCACGGAAGGGCGCGTCGTCGGGCATATGCATTAATGCCTTCCGCAGAATGGCATACACCGGATCGGGGGTTGTTCCGGCTGCGACCCAGCCATAATAAACCATCATCCACACTGGCACGTCCTGATAGAAGACCACGATCCGGCCCCCGTAAGGTTCGCCCCCAAAGAAATTGTCATGTGAACGCCATTCGCCCTGGGTATAGGGAATGGTTGTTGAACCATCCGGTTCTTTCAGCCACTGTTTCGCGTCGCCGCCCGCATAACCCGCTTGATTCGAATCGACTAAAAATTGTCTCAAAGCTTCTATGTTCATCGTGCCTTGCCTGTAAATTCGCACAGTATAACCAACGCCGCGCCGCTTCACTTCTCCAAGCGAAGTGGCGCGGCAAACCGACACCTACGAAAAGCGGATTATTGATCGATCATGGCGCTGGCGGGCAGCGACGTGGCATCGGCGGGTAGTTCGACGCTGAAGGGGGCGTTGATGTTGTCGATGGTGACATCGCTGAATTTTTCCAGCGATCCGGTGACGCCCGCCAGTTCGGGATCAATCTCGCCCATCAGGGGCAGCATCTCGCTGTAGTCCGCTTCGAGGATCACATGGAACGGCAGACCCGTTTCGACATCGATCCAGATGGCTTCGGTGATCGTCATGGCGTCCATCAGTTGGTCGATATTCGCCAGCAGCGCCGCGTCACTGTTCGCGCCGCCTTCCGCCGCTTCGAGTTGGGCCTGCAATTCGGCTACATCCAGAAGATTGCCTAATTCATCGGGAACGGTGCCTTCGGGGGCGATGGTTACGCTGAACACGCGATATTCGCGCCCATCGAGGACTTCAGGGGCTTCTTCGCGGATGGCTTGCACGGCGTCGCTGGTGATCGGAATGTAGAGATCGGACAAAAATTTGTTGCCCGTCGTCTGCGCCAGCACATCAAAATCGATCCCGGCCTCTTCGGTAACACCCGCCAGTTCGCTCATGTCGATGACGTACCATTCGTAGGGAACATCCAGCCCGGCTCCGGCGGGGGCGTCGATCTCCAGGCGGAAGTACTGCTTCAGGTCGATAAAAATCACCTCTGCCGTGACGCTGATTGACGCCGCCTCGCCGCCCGCCGCTAAATCCACATCGCCGTTGACGGTGGCAACAGCCGCTTTGATATTGCCGCCGCTGGTGGGTTGGAACTGTGCGTCAAAGGTTGACTCCGCCGAAACGTCAATCGCAGAACCCTCGTACATCATCTCCATCGCGGTGGTCTGGGAGCCGCTGACCCGGTAACTTTCGACGGCGTTCAACTGTTCAAATGCCCCGACGACATAGGTGACCAGTTCGGGATCGGGGGTATCCTGAGCGCTGATCGGGTGGCTGGGAACCACCAGCATGAGTCCTAACACGATCAGCAGACATACTTTTCTAAACATTGCTCCACTCCTCTAGGGTGAATACCAAAGACTTAGTGTAGATCAGAATGAGTATTTGTGCTGGACACGCCCCCCGAATACTGCTACAATCGGCGGTATGATCTACTTTGGCTTGTTTTCTGTCCTTTCACGCGAACTCATCACGTCTATCAACGGCGCAGATAAGACTACTGCGCCTATTGACCGTGTAATAGTGTAGGTAATAAGCAATCATCTCGGCTAATCGTAAACGGCCCTGGGCGCACCACCTGGGGCCGTTTTTATTTATTCCGCAGGGGTGCGTGGGGCAGCACAACTAAGGAGCAAACACCATGCACATCATCCAGCTAGACCACCTCACGATCAACCACGCGGGCCACGAAATCTTCCGCGATCTCACCTGGGCCATCGGGGACCGGGATCGCGTCGGGTTGGTGGGACCCAACGGCGCGGGCAAGTCCAGCCTGCTCAAGGCGATCATGGGCGACGTGATCCCCGACAGCGGGAGCATTATCCGCATGCGCGGGGTGAGTATCGGTTATCTGCCGCAGGAAGTTTGCCTGACGCCGGGGCGCACACTGTGGGCCGAAGCCGTTGTCCCGCCGCCCGATCTCGCGCAGGTGGAAGCGGAACTGGCGCGGATCGAGGCGCAGTTAGGCGATCCGAACATCTATAACAACGAGTCAAAACTGTCTCAGGTCCTGGCGCGGCAGGAACGCGCGCTGGAAGTGTATGACCGGCTGGGCGGCGCAAGCCACGAGAACAACGTGCGCGAGACGCTCTATAAACTTGGATTCGAGCCGGGCGATTTTGACCTGATCACGGATACACTCAGCGGCGGGCAGAAAAAACTGGTGCGGCTGGCGCGGCTGGTGATCGAAAAGCCGGATGTGCTGCTGCTGGACGAGCCGGATAACCATCTTGATCTGGCAGGTAAGCGCCGCCTGGAAACGTATCTGCGCGGGTATGGCGGGTCGGTGGTGATCGTCTCGCATGATCGCTATCTGCTGGATGAAGTCGCCACGCAGATCGCGGAACTGGCGGACGGCAAACTAACGCTGTACAAGGGCAACTATACCGCCTATACCACCGAGCGCGAACTGCGCCGCCTGCGCCAACAGCAGATGTACGTGGCGCAGCAGAAGGAGATCACACGGATCGAAGAGGCGATCACACGCTTCGAACACTGGGCGAGCATCGTGATCGATGAGCGGCATATCCGGCAGGCCCGCAGCCGCCGGAAGATGTTGGATCGCATGGA
>CAYYNB010000180.1:0-11915 GCA_964472565.1 uncultured Anaerolineaceae bacterium | reverse complement strand
AACTTTCCCGTCTCGCGACGCCAAACACCCTTCCCGACGCGAAATTTCCCCTCAGCCTGCATCAAAGGGGGGGCGGGGATGTCTTCGAAGTCAGTCTTTCTGTAATGGAATTATTAATAACTAACTGCTGGCTAACTGTTTTTTCCGCCGCGCGACCTGCATCACCCGGATTCGCCGCCGCGCCCGCCGGAAAATGAAGAATCCGATCAGCAGCGCGATTACGATCATTCCCGGCAGCGTTTGCGCAAACCGCAGCACATACCCGCCGAGCATCAACACCGCCAGTGTCAGCGCGATGATCGTCCATAAGCCTGCCAGCAGCCCGAAGATCGCAAAAATCCGTTCGTCGCGGCTGAAGGCTTCGCGCTTGCGGAGTTTTGTCCGCATCGGTCCCATCACGAACGCCATACTTTTTTCGCGCAGGCGTGGAATTTCCAGCCAATCCATCAGAATATAATAACCGTCCAGCTTGAGCAGCGGATTCAGGTTCATGAAGCTGGTCATATACGTCAGCACCGCGAACTGGTACAACAGCCCGGTCAAAAACGTTCCTGGTCCGGCCAACAGCAGCAAACTCGCCAGCCCGCCGAGGAAGAATCCCGAATGTGGTCCGGCCCAACTCACCACAATGCGCGGTTTGCGCGGTTCCATCCAGATGTCGGTTGTGTCCACAAACGCCGCTGGCATTCCCATATAAAACAGGAATCCACCGCGCCGCACTTCGCGCCCATAATGTTTGGTCGCTATCGCATGTGACCATTCGTGAATCAGCAGCGTGATCGCTTGCAGCAGATACAGCGAAATCACACCAACAATCGCGCCCACGCCCGCCCCGCTGATCACCGACAGATCGCGGTCAATAATGCCGAACAGCAGGCCCAGAAACGCCATGCCGCCGATCAGCATCACCGCCAGCATAAACCATTGCAGCACACGGTTAAACAACACGCGTCCGGCGCGTTGGTACGAGCGCGTAATGAGGTGATCGATGCCGCCCATCGAATATTCGGTATACATAAAATGTCGCAGGGCGCGCCGCCACAGCACATTCGCTTGCCGCTGCGCCACGCTTTGATCTAGCGCACCGTAAATATTCACCAGCGGTTCGATGAACCCTTTTTCCTGGAGCTGTTCCAGCAGCATGATCAGGCCGGTGATCGCCAGCTTGCCATATTCCAGCATATACGCCACTGCAATATCTTGGACGCTGGCGCTGCCGTCCATTTGTTCCCACAAAAAAACCTGTTCGGCGGTCAGCCGCAGATACGCATCCGTACGCAGATTTTTCAGAATCCAATAGGTATCGCCGCGCGCATCCGTCAGCCGCTTCAGCGCGTATCCCTGGATTTTGCGCGGTTTGAAGGTGGTAAGATCGCGCCCTCGAATCTGCTGCGCAAAGATGCTTTCGGCTGGTTTTGTCATGATCAGCGTTTCTTCGGCGGATCGATTCCAGACGTTTTCCATGTCCTCGCGCATCAGCATCATCGTGCCTTCAACATCGAGTCCGCCGGTTGCATCGGTTTTCGCCAGTGCCGCGTCCCAGATCGGCAGCAGTCCTTCTTTGGGTAGCATCAGGGTTTCGTCGTTCGCGCTGCTCCACAAGTCAGCTTTGCTGGCACGCAGCGACTCGCGCCGGATGTACACCGTCTCATTATCCGCCTGATCCCACAGGCCGCTGGCCGACTGCGTGACGATCATGCCCCAGATACCCATTCCGGCGGCTGGCGCAGGAGCCGTCTGTTTGCTCATCTGCTCATCCAGGCGATCCCAGATTCCGCCTGTATCTTTGGCTGCGGCTGCGATATTTCGGTAGATGTTCGCCATCGCCCTACCAACCTATACCGAGGCTGTGCTCGATCTAATCCGTTCGTTGAGAAATTGTTCCAATTCGGCGCGTGTGGGCACACCGCGCGCGCTTGCCCGTCCCAGCTTGAAGGCGGCCACCGCGTTTCCCCATTGCACCGCATCTACTAAGGTGAATCCTTGAACGCTGCCGGCGATAAACCCGGCATCAAACGCATCGCCCGCGCCAATCGTATCCACGATTTTTGTCTCAAAGCTTGGTACATGCACCGTTTCCGTTGGCGACACGGCCAGCGCGCCATCTTTCCCCAGCCGCGCAATGATCGTGCGTTTTCCGCCGGACAAAATTCGTGCGGCAGCTTCCCGATCAGGATTTCCCGCCAGCGGAATAATTTCTTCTGCTGCTGATCCTAGCACAACATCCGACAATTCTACCGCTCGTTCAACCGTTTCCCGCTGGCCTTTGCGCCAATTCCATAATTCCAGCCGCAGGTTCAAATCGAACGACACCGGAACGCCCGCTTCCTGCGCGATCTGCATACCGTACAGCATTGCTTCTTGAGCAGGCGCTTCGCCCATGCACATGCCCGACGTGTGCAGCCAGGCGGCGTTCCGAATCATATCCGCGTCAATATCGTCCGGCTGCATTTTAAAATGGGCACCGCCGCGCGGCGGCCACGCCGAAATGGTGCGCTCGCCCTGGCTGTCGATGAAGGCGATCACGGTCAGCGTTGGCGCATCCTTCGCCCACCGTACGCCTCGCAGATCGATTCCTTCGTTTTCCAGGTCTTGTTGCGCATACCGCCCATAGGCATCATCACCGACCATGCCCACGAATGATGTAGGCATTCCCAGCCGCGCCAGCCCAACTGCCACATTCGCCACGGTGCCGCCGCCGAAAAGTCGTGGTTCAGCGCTCAACGGGCCAGTTTGTCCTGGTTGTCGTTTGGGCAGTTGGATAATCAGATCAATATTGGTATCACCGAGGGCAATAATTGATTTCATTGTTCATGCTTTATAAGACAGGAGCAGCGCGCCGCGCAGCCTCAACAAACTGCTTCACACGCTTAATATCTTTACAAAATGTGCCATCAGGCCGGACCGCGTTGGTATGCGTCAGCGAATCAACGCCCCACGGACGCACCGCATTGATCGCCTCTTCGACGTTTTCCGGCGCGAGTCCCCCCGCGAGGATAACCGGAATCCGTACCGCTTCGACGATTTCGCGGCTGATATTCCAGTCATGGGTCAGGCCGCTGGCTCCGATCCCGCCGATATGCGCGACTTTCGTATCCAGGATGAAGTAATCGACTACATGCTGGTAAACCATCGCCGCCGTAACCGCTTCGGGTCCGGTGACGGAAATCGCTTGCATCAATGCCACACCCGGCAGCCGGTCCCGCAGCACATACAGCCGGTTCGGTGGCAGTGTATGATCGCCGCACAGGTGCAGAATATCCGGCTGGACGATGCGCACCATGTCCTCGATCTCATCCAGGTTGTCGGAGACAGTTAGCGCCACTTTCATGGCAGGCGGCGCGACAGCGGCCAGAATATCCCGTGCCGTTTGATAATCGACTTCGCCTGGCAGTCCGACATACGAAGGTGTCACCCCGATATGATCGACTCCCGCCTGTACGAGTGCGGCGGCTTCATCAGGACTTTGAGCGGTGTAAATCTGAACTTTCATGTTCCCAACCGGAAGAGCAAGGTCGTTTCGCCCAGCGAAATCACTGTCCCATCACCCAGCGGACAGGGTTGCCCCGCCGTTGCTGGCACGCCGTTCACAATGGTCCCGTTGGCGCTGTTCATGTCGATAATGGCCCATATTCCATCGGGTTGCAGCGTTATTTCGGCATGCGGACGTGACACGGCGCGGTCTTGCAGCGAAATATCCCACGTAGCGTTGCGTGTCGCCCGGCCAATTTTGATCGACGGCGTGAGCAGCGGAATCTCTGCGCCTTCCTGCGGCCCGGACGTAATATGCAGCGCTGGCGTGCCTTTGCCTGCCGCCGGAACGATCAACGTTCCGGTGACTTTGGCCTGTTGGTGTTCTTCTTCGGTCACAATTGCGGAGAAGTGCAGAATAGGCACATAGAGCCGGATGATGTCACCATGTGCCAGCGGAAACGGATCGGCCAATTGTTTGTCATTGACAAATGTCCCGTTGGCGCTGCCCAGGTCGGAGATCATAAAAATGCCGTCGCGGAAGCTGATCACTGCATGTTGGCGCGAAACATGCCGTTCCGCAATCATAATTTGATTGTTGGGACTGCGGCCAATTGTGGCGGTTGCGCCCTCTTCCAGCACAAATTCGCGCCGTTCGCCTGTATTGGGATCATCCCATGTTACTTTTGCCAGACCCTCTGCTTGTTCAGCCATATCGTCCTCAGTCGAGATAAGGCATTTCAATGGGTTCGGGTTGTGGTTTACAGACCCCGCACCAGACAGCATCGGCTACCACCAGTGATTTGGGAACTTTTTTCCCGCCGACGTACACCGAAATGATGTAGGTCATGTTTTTGATGTGGTCGCCACATACTGCTCGCCCACACCAGCGACAGATGGCTTCGGCTTCTTTGCCACAATGAGTGCATTTCATCGGAACAATTTCCTTGTATGATGGCACAGCACAACTCGTTTGAGTATACACTAGCGGAGCCAGAATGGGAAACCATTAACCTTTTGTTATATCAAAGTGACTTGACGCTACAGAACGTTAGTGCTAGACTGACTCTAACAACGGCCAGCGGGAAAGCGAGGCGCAATCAGTGACTTTAGAGTTTGAAAAAGTAGTTCCACAAGTCGAACGCATGGGCCGGATGATCGCGGCGCGCAATGTCAGCATGGAAGAACGAGGCAACGCCGCGTGGGAATTTTTTCAACAGCTTCAGAATTTGGATGCCATTCGGGAGCGCATTCAACTCGCCCGGCATCGCGATGTTGGCTTTCGCGGCGCTGCGCCTATCGAAATTGTGGATGAGGTGATCAATCGAGCTTATCCACTTCCACCAATGCCAGACCGCGCCACCGTGCTCGCGGTAGATGGCTCCCAGATTTACCCCAGCATCCATACCGCTGCTCTCTATTATCTGGTTAACACCGGCGTATTTGTCTATCATCATGGTCTGGATGATTTACCGGAACAACTCACCGAACCCCGGTTGTGTTATACCGAAGAGTTTCTGCGAGACACGCAGGGCCAAATGGTGACAAACGCGGCGGTGAACGCGCGGCGCAGCGTGATTGAACTGCAAGTGCTGGCGCGTGAGTCATGGCGGCGGCGCGACCATTCCTGCCCGATGGTGGCGATTAGCGATGGGCCGCTTCTGTTCTGGGTGGGCAAGGAAGTTCCAGACGGCAAGCAGCTTCAGAACGAGTATATCGGCGCGATGGTCCATCTGCACGATACGCATACATCGCTCTATACTAATCACGCTCAGTCGGCCAGCCTCGTCGGATATGTGGATCGCCCGACCAGCGCCTTTGTCGTCAGCCTGATTTATTTGCTCAGTCTGGCCGATGATGAGGTACGCGGATCCGTTCTGGAGTCGAATGGGGAACTGGAAGGGCTAACCGACCAGCCATTGATGCTTAAACTGCTGCGCCCCGGTGAGCGCTCGGCCTTGTTTGTGCAGCAGTCGCCCCAGAACAAGCGCTATCATGACAAAGGCGAAAATTACGAAATTGCTTTCTTTTATTTGAACGTTGGGAATTCGCAGGGGTATCATCTGGCGCGTGTGGAAGTTCCGATGTGGGTGGCGCGGAATGCCCGACAGATTGATCACGTCCATGCACTGCTCTATCATCAATGTCAGATGATGTGGCGCTATCCGTATGTGCTGACGCGTGCCGATGAGTTAGCCGTTATTCGCGCCCATGAAAAAGCCCAGCTTGAACAGATTATTGAGATCGAACTGCGTCGCAACCAGCAGGTGGTTGAGCAGTCGGAAAAGCTGGAAAGCAAAATTGTACGATCTGGCCGGACGCGCTACCTGCAACGGGGTCCACGAAGCTAGTTTTATGCTGAGGAGATGCTATGATCAAAAATTTTGGCAAAAAAAATCTTAGGCTGGTCATGGTGCTCATGCTGGTAATGACCGTGTTGCCGGCAGCACAACTACAGGCTCAAGACGGGCTGACCGACGAACAGCGGATATTAGTGGATCGTGCGCTGGCTGCATTCGCCGTCGTGGATGGCGCGACCAGCTATGAATTGAGCGGCGAAGAACAATGGAACCAGGAATGGACCGGCACCTTAAACGGTCAAGCGGTCGCTGCTTCTAACGCGAGTGCAACCAGCACCGCCCAGTATAGTTTTGTGCAAGCTGAGAGCGGCCCCAATATTTCTCAGGTGATGACGCTCAACTACAGTAACGAAAGCCCGCTCAACGCTGCCAATAATATTCAGTATGCCCAGAACACCGAAATTCGGCTGGTCGATGGCACTGTCTACGTCACTGCGGCCTACGATCAGGACAATCCTGATCTTCCAGCACTGCCGGGGCGCTGGATCAAAGTGGGCAAAGCAACGCTGACCGCGTGGCCGGGGCTTGCAAGCGGCACCGGGCTTGAGATGTTTTTGGATGACCAGCCGGATACGCTGTCATCCCTCGCTCTTAATATGCCGTTTGACGATATACGGGCTGCCATTGAAGCTTATGCGACGAATGTCACCAGCGAGGCGATCACGCTGGATGATGGCAGCGCAGCGGAAGCCATTACCATTACCTTTAACGCGGATGGTTGGCGGGCTATCGTGCCGGATATCATGACCGAAGGCACAATTAGTGCGGCGGTGAGCGCGGCGGTGACGGAAGACCCGTTCAAAGTGTCGCTAATTCTGGACGAGTTGGATCAGCTTGTGGGCATTGGGATTGAAACCAGCTTTACCGTTAATGATCTGGATGTTGGCGGGCTGGAGAATGTGCCCGATGGGATGTTACTGACCATTACCAGCCATGAAGTAGATCAGTATACGGTTGCCGTCAAGTCGCTGGAAGCTGTCGCCGCACCGGATCTTAAAGCGCCGGAAGAACTGGTTGAAGTGCCCGCAGTGGTGGAACAGCCCTGGTGGAATGACCGCGTTTTCTATGAAATCTTCGTGCGCAGTTTTTACGACTGGGGCGGTGATGGGATTGGCGATCTACAGGGCGTGATCCAAAAGCTGGATTATCTGAATGATGGCGATCCGAATACGACGGACGATTTGGGTATTACGGGTATCTGGCTGATGCCGATCATGCAGTCGCCCAGCTATCACGGTTATGATGTGACCGATTACTACACCGTTGAGGAAGATTACGGCACCAACGAAGACTTCAAACTGTTGGTGGAAGAAGCGCATAAACGCGGCATTGTGGTGATTGTCGATCTGGTGCTCAATCACACTTCCAGCCAGCATCCCTGGTTCCTCGCATCGCGGGATGGCGATGCTGAATATGCGGACTGGTATATCTGGTCAGATACGGATCCCGCGCAGCTTGGCCCCTGGGGACAGGATGTATGGTATGAAGCCGCCGGACGGTATTATTTCGCGCTGTTCTGGGAAGGCATGCCGGATCTGGATTATCGCAATCCAGCCGTCAATGAACAGATGAATGATGTGATTCGGTTCTGGCTGGAAGATATGGGCGTGGATGGCTTCCGGCTGGACGCGATCAAACATCTGATTGAAGATGGCAATGTGATGGCGAATTCGGAGTCCACCCTGACATGGCTGGAAGGCTTCTACGACTATGTCGAGTCGCTCGATCCAGATGCGTTCACCGTCGGCGAAGTGATGGGTGACGCCAGCCAGATTTTAGTGCAGTATACCGGGAACCGGGTGGACACGACATTTGAATTCAACTTTGCCAGCGCGGTGATCGACAGTGTGAACCGGGGAAATTCGCTCACCATTGTGCGCAATATGGGAACGATTCTGAACCTGTATCCACCGGGACAGTATTCCATTTTCCTCACCAATCACGACCAAAACCGGATTATGAGCCAGTTCTTTGGCGATCTGGTCAAGGGCAAGCTGGCGGCCTCGATTCTGCTCACCAGCCCAGGCGTGCCGTTTATATATTACGGCGAAGAAGTGGGTATGGAAGGCCAAAAGCCGGATGAACAGATTCGCACGCCGATGCAGTGGGATGTGTGGTACCAGCAGGGCGGATTCACCGACGGCAAACCCTGGGAAGCGTTTAATCCCGCCTATCAGGTGAATAATGTGGCGCTGATGAACGAAGACCCGGATTCGCTGCTGAATCATTATCGGGCGTTGATTCACGTGCGCAATGCACATCCTGCTCTACGAACCGGCGCGATGATGATTTTGGAAAGCGGCGATCCGGGTGTGTATGCCTTCCTGCGGTTCACCGAAGAGGAAGCGATTCTGGTTGTGATTAACCTCACGACGGAGACGATCAGCGGAAATACACTCAATTTAGATGCGTCACCCTTAAGCGGCCAAATTACGCCGACACTCTTATTGGGTGAAGGCGAGGTGGCTGCACCAACATTGAATGAACAAGGCGGATTGACGGATTACGTTCCATTCGAAAGCCTGCCGCCGCAAAGCACGTTTATTGTTCAATTACAGTAGGAAGAGATAATAGGGCGGGTTGGGGAACTCGCCCTTCTTAACAAATCCTGCTGGGGATGGGGAAGTTATGAGCGAACAAGTTGAACAGCCGATTATCGGAAGTGTTTTACGAGCCAGTACGGTTGGGTTTGTGTGTGGAACACGCAGCCAGGAAATTATTCACCCGTCGTTTGGCGCATTCGTGCGCACGCGACACGGCCAACTCGCTGATTTTGATGTGATTGGCCTGATTTATGCGATCAGTATTGATGACGATCCGCTGGTGCGGCAGCTTATTCTGGCGAATAACCTGAATAATGCGACAATGCGCGACCAGCGCGAAAACCGGATGGTTCCGGTCGAGATCAGCGTGGTCAATATTGGCTTTATCCAGTACGGCACGATTTATCATAATCTGCCGCCGCGACCACCGTTGAGCCTGGACCCGGTGCAGTTGTGTGATGACGAGTGTATTATGCAGTTTACGCAGCGGCTGGACTTTTTGCGGCTGGTGCTGAATACCAGCGATGTGCCGCAGGAAGAACTGCTGGCGGCTTCACTGCTCTATGCGGCGGGATCACGGCCACAGGCACAGCGCTATCAGTTTTTGGTTGAGGCGGGAAGACGGCTGGCCGGATTGTTGAGCCATGATCTGCCGCGTTTGCAGCATTTACTGCGCTTGATCCGGCCTGCGTGATGGGTTAACTAGAACTTACGGAATTTGTCGTGTTTGGCACCGCAGACGGGGCAAACGTCGGGCGCTTCGCCTTCCATGGTGAAACCGCAGGCGGTGCAAACCCAAATATCGGTTGCTTCGATGTCCTGATCAGCGGCAGCATTTTGTTGAGCAGCCTGATAAAGCTGGGCGTGAACTTTTTCAGCTTCCATCGCCCACATCATCATGCGCTGGGCACGCGTTTCGTCCTGAGCATCGGCAACAGCGATGTAGGCCAGATACATTTCATCCACTTCGAAAGTTTCACCTTTTTCACCTTCGCGCAGATTTTCCAGAGTCTTCTGAATGCCGCCTAATATTTTCAGGTGGTTACTGGCATGAATCTGTTCGGAGAACGCTGCCGCTTCAAAAAGGCGCGCGATATTGAGCAGCTTCTCGCGGCGGGCTTGTTCGGCAAAATTCAGGTATTTCACGTGAGCCTGACTTTCGCCCGCAAAAGCGGCCCACAGGTTGGTTTCGGTCATATCTTTCATGTGATTATGTCCTTTGGTGGAGCAGTGCGAAAATATTGGTACCATTTTAGTCAACGGTTATTGATGGAGCAAAAACGGATGTCTGTCGAAATGAACAAAGCCCTGGTTCGGCGGTTGTTTGAAGAAGTGTATAACCAGAAAAACTATCAGGTGGCGGATGAGTTGATTGCCGAGCACTATATCAGTCACAGCGGGATGGATACGGAAGTTTTTGGGCCGGAAGGGATCAAAAAGTCGGCGGCTTTGCAGCATGCGGCGTTCCCGGATTTGCAGACCACGATTGAGGATCTGATCGCGGAGGGAGATAAAGTGGTGGTGCGGGGAACGGATCGAGGGACGTTTAAAGGTGGGTTTATGAATTATGAGCCGACGGGACGATCCTTCACCATTACGTGGATTGACATCTTTCGCATCGAAAATGGTAAACTGGTGGAAGCGTGGCTGGAAATCGACACGGATAAATTCCGCCAGGAAATCGGCCTTTCAGCCCCACGATAAATAACCAAATAACAACTAAATAACACAGTATCAGACCTCATTTGCCATGCTTTTCTAAACGGGGTATACTCTCGTTCTAGAACAAGCGTTCTTATAAGGATGTGTGATGCATGAGCGCCCATAATCGTGATCCGCTGTATCCTGCTGATAATCTGGATGAGTGGTTTCCCCGCGAGTTTTCCGACATTGATCCGGGCCTGATGATGGCTGGACGGCGGTTAGGTGTGGTGGTTGGCGGATCGTTGAGCAAGGGCCTGGATGTGAAACTCGACCCGGAAACGGCGATTGAAGACCTGGCGGTGGGCCGGTATGTGGTGGTGCGCGGCCAGCGCAAACGGTTCTTCTGCATGATCACGGATATTACGCTCGACGCGACGAATCCCGCGATTCGCAGCGATCCGCCGGATTTGTCGGACCCATTTTTGCGGGCGATTTATACCGGCACGGCGGCATTTGGAACGATCCATGTCGCGCCGATGCTGACGATTGATGAGGGGGAGGATGGCGGCGAACCGAAACCTGTCAAAACT
This sequence comes from uncultured Anaerolineaceae bacterium, assembly GCA_964472565.1. Lineage (GTDB taxonomy): Bacteria > Chloroflexota > Anaerolineae > Aggregatilineales > Aggregatilineaceae > DATAMF01. Next base: position 1,307 of record CAYYNB010000180.1, on the reverse strand, counting down.
ATTCCCAGTCATTTTATGCCGGTGGATATTGCGACGGCGCAGGATGTGAACGATGTGTTCGGGAGCGAAGACCAGACGCACTTTAATGTGGGCGCGCCGCTCGAACTGGAACAAACACAGGTGAACCTGGACCTGCGGCGGCTCACCGAGCGTTCGGTGGGTGTGTTTGGAAAAAGCGGAACCGGGAAAAGCTTTCTGACGCGTATTCTGCTGGCGGGTATCATCAAAAATGATGTGGCGGTTAACCTCATCTTCGATATGCACAACGACTATGGGTGGGAAATTGTCGATGAGCGCGGACCGCGCGCCAAAGGACTCAAGCAGTTATTTGCCAGCCGCGTAGCGATTTTCACGCTGGATGAGGAATCGTCGCGGCGGCGGAATGCCAAGTATGATCACGTGGTGACGATTGGCTACCAGGATATTCAGCCGGAAGACCTGGCGATGCTCAAAACGACGATGGATCTGTCGGACTCCATGATTGATGCGGCCTATGAACTGCAAAAGATATGGGGCAAAAAATGGATCGAACAACTGATTAATGCGACGCCGGAAGCGCTGGATATGCTGAAAGAAGAGGCGTCGATGAATATGCCATCGGTGCTGGCGCTCAAACGACGCATGCAGCGGTTTGAACGCTTCGGTTTTTTGCTGCCGGAAGCGCTGGATGATTCCGCCCAAAAAATCATCGAGTACATCGAACGGCGGCGCAGCGTTGTGCTGGAATTTGGACGATATGGCAGCGCGCTGGAAGCGTATATTCTGGTCGCGAATTACCTCACGCGGCGGATTCACAGCATGTATGTTGAGGCGGTGGAACGCGCGCTGGGGGATCCGACATTGGAACCGCCGCAACTGGTGATCACGATTGAGGAAGCGCATAAATTTCTCGATCCGATGATTGCGCGGCAGACGATTTTTGGCACGATTGCGCGCGAACTGCGCAAATATAATGTCACGATTCTGCTGGTCGATCAGCGTCCGAGCGGCATCGACGAAGAAGTGATGAGCCAGGTTGGGACGCGCGTCACGGCGCTGCTGGACAACGAGCGCGATATTGCCGCCGTGCTGACCGGAATCAGCGGGGCGGGCGGGCTGCGCGAGGTGCTGGCACGGCTGGACACCAAACAGCAGGCGATTATTATGGGGCACGCGGTGCCGATGCCCGTTGTGATTAAAACGCGCGCCTATGACAGCGATTTTTACAGCAGCCTGAGCGGTCAAAATGCCAGCGATGCAACGCCGCGTAAAAATCCGCCGAATGATCGGGATTCGCGGCGCATCCGGTAGTGATACCCCCGCCCCCC
>CAYYNB010000179.1:0-11934 GCA_964472565.1 uncultured Anaerolineaceae bacterium | reverse complement strand
ACGCTGATCTGCAAAGAAGGCGCATATGAGTACGTCTTTTATTTGATCGTGTCCGGCGAGGTTGCCATCACCAAGCATCTCGAAGGCAGCGAAGAACGCTTGCTGCGCCATAGCAAACCCGGCGACTTTTTTGGCGAAATGGCTCTCATCCAGGATGAACCCCGCGCCGCCAATGTGCGCAGCACCCGTGAAACCACGGTCCTGGAATTTGACCGCGAAGTGTTCGAACACCTCATGGCCTCCAGTCCCGAACTTGCGTGGCGCATGGTCCGCACCACCTTTGATCGCCTGCGCGCCAATGATCAGACCGCCTTGTCCGACCTGCGCGAAGCCTACAATACACTCTCCCGCCTCGACCAGGCCAAGTTGGACTTTATCGAAATCGCCGCTCACGAATTACGCACGCCGCTCACCGTCATTCAAGGGTATGCCGACGTGCTGCGCAAGCACGAGAATATCCAGGTCGATCAGACGTTAGCTGAAATTGTCGAAGGGATTGTTCGGGGCACATCGCGCTTGCACGAAATCGTGAATCGCATGCTCGACATCTCCAAGCTGGACACCGAAACCCTCAAGGTATCTCGCGTGCCCGTGCTCTTGCAGAGTGTCTTCACCGAATTGCGCAACGATTTTCAAAAAGCGCTGGACGAGCGGCATCTAACCCTGAAGCTGAAACAGATTGGCGAGGTGCCCTACATCGAAGGTGATCCGTCGCTGATCTACAAGGTTTTTTATCAGATCATCATCAACGCCATCAAATACACTCCCGACGGTGGCACCATCAAGGTGACGTATTGGCTGACCGCTGTCGAAGGGCTTGGTCAGACTGTCGCCGTCGTCATCGAGGACACCGGCATCGGCATCGATTCGCAGCACCACAAAGCCATTTTTGAGAAATTCTACCAGATCGGCACCGTCGCCCTGCACTCCTCTGGTAAAACATCCTTCAAAGGTGGTGGTCCTGGTTTGGGTTTGGCCCTGGTCAAAGGTGCAGTGGAGGCGCATGGTGGCCTGGTTTGGGTAGAAAGCGAAGGCCACGACGAAGAGAAAATGCTCGGCAGCACCTTTAAAGTGCTCCTACCCGTTAAGCCGCCGTTATAACACGCCTTCTTGCTTCAGGATCGACTCTAACAGGTCGCGCCGCGCGCTCCCGCCCAGCGTTTCGAGCCGCCGCACGCCCAACGGATCAATCTCTTCGCGCAGCAGCCGGATTTCTTCCTCATCCGGCGGCTGTGTTTCATAGACATCCGGCGCAATTGCCAGCTCAAACCCTGTCTTTGCCTGGATATGGGCGATGCTGACACCCTGGTGATAACTCACCAGCCGCATTCGGCCCTCCGCCCAATCAAACTGTCCTAAATCGCTGATCAGGTAGCGCGGTCCACTCCCCGCCCGCCGCTCAGGATGATGTCCAAGTCCGCTCAGCCAGTCCAGCTTTGGCACAAACACCGCCCGCGAATGGCGCGGCACATACATATACATCTTTTCCGAATGTGTCGAAACGTCAGGAATCCCCGCCGCGCCCGGTAGTCTTAGCCGAGGTTGGTGGTAATCCCGCCCGATGCTGATATTGTTGAAATTCCCCTGTGAGTCGACTTGTGCGGGTCGGAAAAATTCTTTCGGGGCCATCGTAAAGAGTAGATCGGCGGCAATGGTGATGAAACTTGCGTTCATCACCGCTTTTCCAACCCATAATTCTTCGATGCGTGCGACTCCCAGCGGTGCGCTTTCATAGACCACGCCCTGCCCAATGGCCGATGCAAAATAGGCCCTCGGTGCGTGCGTCCGTTGCGCCAGAATATACCCCGCCGCCACCAGTGGAGTCGCCAGTCCCTGCGCCAGCAGTTCGCCGTCCTCCACCTGCCGCGCGATACACACGGCGATCAATTCATCGATAGCGTAATCAGCAGTGTAATCAGCGGCAGGTGTCAAGCGAAGCAATCCTTAAATACGGATGGGCAATTGATGAATTGCCCACGCCCACTAATCACGGTTCCGAACCAACGACGCATAGTAGAGCAGCGTGAGAATCGACGTAATAACGGCTGCAACGTAGGTGAACGCCGCCGCAGTTAACATCGTTCGCGCCCCTTCCCGATCTTGCGGCGAAGTGAGCAGGCCCGAATCATCCAGCATTTTTAACGCGCGTCGGCTCGCATCCAGTTCAACTGGCAGCGTCACAATCGTAAACAGTGTAGCTCCTGCGAACAGGATCAATCCCAACGTTGCCAATCCCGTTACCTGCATGATCAGACCCAGGATAATCAGCATAATCCCAACCTGAGGTCCAAATCGGGCGGCTGGAATCAGCAGTGTTCGGATACCCATCAGGGCGCTGTTCGTCTGGTGCTGCTGCACATGTCCAAGTTCATGCGCCGTAATCGCCATCGCAGCCACTGACGGTTGCATCGCCACGCCTTGTGACAGCCGCACCACATTTTTAGAAGGATCAAAATGATCGCTAAGTTGCCCCGGCGTAACTTCCACGGGAATCGCCTGGATCGCCCCGCTGCGGAACAACGCCTGTGCCGTTTGTTGCCCATTCACATGGCGGCCATTAGCGATCTGACCCCACTTCTGGTACGCATTCCGAATCCACATCTGTGCAATGCCGCTAATGATCAGCGTCGGCAGCATCACAAACAGCAGATAGTTTGAATCGAAGTACATAAATTACACTCCTTGATGAGGTTGAGAAGTCCTCGCCTCACCTGACAATCGTATGCGCGCTGCATTAGAACAACATCAGCACACGATCAGAAATATGCTAAAACCGCATCATTGCTTCACTGAACCCGTTCGCCTGTCGCAGCGGCTTCATAAGTGCCCTGCAAAACGGCGAGTGCCGCCGCGAGTTGGTTGTCATCTTCCACATCTGGATCATACGGCACTTCCACGTCCGGCGTAATCCCGACTTCGCTCACCGAATTGCCATTTGGTGTATACCACCGTGAAATCGTGATTCGGATTCCGCCGCCGTTCGAAAGTTCGCGCCACGTCTGGACCGATCCTTTGCCGAACGTCTGCATGCCAACCACCGTTGCCCGTCCCGTATCTTGCAGCGCTCCGGCGATCAGTTCCGACGCGCTCGCGCTCCCCTGATCGACCAGTACCACCAGCGGCACATCCGGCGCGATAGCGTTACCGAGTGCTTCATGTGCATATTCTTGTCCGGGGCTGCGTTCAATCACAATCGGCCCGCTCATAATGAACACGCTCCCCACGTCAATTGCGGTAGTTAAATACCCGCCCGGATCGCCGCGCAGATCCAGAATCAGACCGTTTAATTCGTTTGCGTTCATCTCGCTTAGTGCATTGCGTAGCGCTTCGCCGGTTTCAAATTCGAACTGCGATAGCCGCACATAGCCAATATTTCCATCCAAAACTTCCGAGGTCACGCTCGGAATGCTAATCCGATCCCGTTTGACCTCGAATTTCAGCATCTCGCTCGTGCCCTCTCGCATAACCCCCAACCGGACCAATGTTCCGGCGGGTCCGCGCACCAGCGCAATGATTTCATTCTGCGATAGGTCGGTGACATCCTGTCCTTCGACTTCGACGATCACATCGCCAGAATGCAGCCCTGCTTTTTCAGCCGGCGACCCGTCCATAATGGATACCAGTTCCAGACCGCCATATTCTTCGCTTTCACCGACAACCGCGCCAATGCCTTCATACGCCCCACTCATCGACTCATTGACCTGCTGCCACACTTCCGGCGGCATATAATCCGTATGCGGATCCCCAATCGCTTCCATCATGCTGCTCAGCGCGCTTTCCATCAGGGCATTATCATCCAATGGCTCAGCCGCCTCTTCATGAATTTGAGTCCATGCATCCCAGAAGGGCTTAAACAGTTCGTCCGTATTACTGGTGTCGCTCGCTGGTTCGCTTAAAAAGTCGCTGATCGGATACGGATCATCTGCCGCCTGGAGCAGCCCGGTTAACGCGCCTTCCATCAAGGCTTGATCATCCAGCGGATCGACGTAATTTTCGTGCAGCAGCGCCCATGCTTCCCAAAAAGGATCAAAGAGTTCAATCGTATCAGCCGGTTGGTTGCCTTGCGCTTCGACCTGCGAATCGGTTGCATGCAGCAGGACCACATAACTACCGGCAGCCACAGCCAACATGAGCACCACGATGGCCCCACTGGCAGCCAATCGTCGGAAAAGATTAAAGTCTTGCATTTCCGTCTCCATCTTTCATTATCATAAGCTAGATTATACGCGGGATTTTCTCGAAATGAATGAGTGGGCGATGAGAACTAGTTTTTTTTCGCTAACACATGGTGCAAGTAGCTATCAAATTGGCCATTCGCGCAGGCTTCCACATATTTCATGATTTCGCCCCCCGCCATCGGATAGTCTGGATAGCATGAAGTCGGCCATGCGCCGCGTGGCGCAGCCACTACCGCCGTAATCAGCGCGCCGCTGATGGTAATATCGCTGTTCAGCGTATCCACAATTTCTTCGGCGGTAACAATGACCTCTTTACCGATCACGGACAATTCCGGGTCAATGCCCAGGTTCTTGTTCAGCCGCACATTTCCCCGTCGATCCGCCGCACGAGCATGCAGCACCGTCACATCGGCTGAAATCGCAGGAAACGCCACGACTTCTTGCCCGTTATACGGGTCCACAACTGTTTTGACATCAGGCCGCAGCTTCAATAAATCCGTGCCCAACCAGGCCGTCGATGGCATAAATCCCACACCGGCCATCTGTGCCCGCATCCCCAGCGCGAGGCTGGCCTCAGTTTCTTCGATAATCTGAAGCTTTCCCTGGTTCGCCGCTTGCGTAAACATAGGCGCGAACCCAAACGCTTCCAGTCCAAAGTAACATGTGCGTGTCCGGCTGGCATATCCCGCCCCAATGAGCAGGTCAGCTTCATACCCGGCTGTAAATGACAAAATCGTGAGGTCTGTCGGCGGTTGGGCCTGCCGCAGCAGCTCATATACAAACGCCACCGGACGCCGGTAAAGCATCACCCCGCCCAGCGCCAGCGTATCACCCGGCTTAACAAGAGTAACAGCCTCTTGCATCGAAAGGAGTCGATCAGTTCGAGTTGTTTTCACCATGTTTCCACGATCTATGCAAAAAAACAGGCTGAAAGTATACCTCTCAACCTGTCCAATCGGTTATGAGTCTTAAAAAGCGGCTTAACTACGCTTCTCAATCGGAACCCATTTTAGCTCCATCGGCCCGATATAGTTATCCAGCGGGCGAATCAGTCGGTTATCGCCCCACTGCTCGATCACCTGTGCGCTCCATCCGGCGATCCGTGACATCGCAAACAACGGCGTTTGCAGGTCCGTTTCCACCCCCAAAGCATCGAGCAGAATCGAGCTGTAATAGTCTACATTCGGGTACAACTTCCGTTCACTAAAATACGGGTCTTTCATCAGTGCTTGTTCCAGTCGGGTTGCGATCTGAAATACGCCGCCTGTATCGCCGAGTTTTTCGACATATTTTTTTAGTGCATCCGCGCGTGGGTCGAACGCCTTATAGACGCGGTGCCCCACGCCCATAATCTTACGCTTCTTCTCTTTAACTTCGTTCTGAAACCACTGCTCCACATTATCCGGTGCCCCGATCTCGAAGAACATCCGCATAGCGGCTTCGTTTGCGCCGCCGTGTTTGGGGCCTTTCAACGATCCGATAGCAGCGGTGATCGCGCTGTACATATCACCATCGGTGCTTGTCACCACTCGCGCCGTGAAGGTGCTCGCGTTCATACCGTGATCAGCCAGCAGCACCAGATACACATTCAGTGCATCAATTTCGGCCTGCGTCGGTTCTTTCCCGCGCAGCATATACAAAAAATTCCCGGCAATACTCAAGTCTTCACGCGGTTGAAGTGGTGTTTCTCCGTTCCGAATCCGCCCCCATGCCGCAATAATCGTCGGGAACTTTGCCGTCAGCCGCATCGCCTTCCGTTTGTTTGCTTCGATGCTGTTATCCTCGGCTTCCACATCAAACATTCCAGCCATCGAAACACCCGTGCGCAGTGCCGCCATTGGATGCGCTTTGACAGGAAGTTGCTGCAAAACATCGAGCTCAGCACTCGATAACGCCATGTTCGCAAACAAATCATGGCGGAGTTGGTTCAGTTCACTTTGCGTAGGCAGTTTTTGGTGCCACAACAAATAAATAATTTCTTCAAAACATGCATTTTCAGCGAGATCGGCAATTTCATATCCGCTGTAAATCAATCGGCCAACATCACCCATCACACGGCTGAGTTTAGTGTCGGCAATAACGATCCCTTCCAATCCCTTCTTTTGTTCTGACATCCTTCCTGTCTCCTTAAAATATGTGTGTGATCAAGCCGGATACTCTCCGGCATATGGACAGCGTGGGACAGCCAAACCACCAGTCGGTGCCATTGGGGAGATATGGCAATGATCCTGAGATGACGGAGAATAAACGGCGCTGCGGCGGATTTTGCCAATTTGATCACGGCACACGACTAATGGTAGAGTATATCATTACATTATTTTGACAACAAACAAATGAATGTAACAGTCTCACTTGGAAAGTGCGGGCGAAGTGCTATATTTTAGATAAAATGACCAATGTGCCTTTCTACCCCCCCAAAAAAATTCATTGGAGGCAATTCTGAATGACAACTTTAGTTACAACCATTACCGAAACCTTGCGCTATAAGGGCAAGGTGGGTCAGTGGAGTTGGGTCCTGCACCGGCTGACTGGCTTAGGAACCCTGCTGTTTTTGATCCTCCACATCATCGATACCTCGTGGGCGGCTTTTTATCCAGAGTTGTATCAGGACGCCATCAAAGTCTATCAAAGCCCGCTTTATACCATTGGCGAATTTGGCTTGGTAGCCTGTGTCATCTATCACGCCTTTAACGGGCTGCGTATCATTCTTTTAGATTACAAACCCCAGTGGTGGAAATATCAGCGTCAGGCTTCCCGCTACGTTTTTTTAGCCACCATCATCACGCTGATCCCGACCTTCATTCTGATGTTTACCCATGTCCTTGATTTTTACAGTGACAGTCCCGATGTGATTGGGCTTGAAGAGTTCGTGAGTCTGCAAGTGGACTTTGTGCTCGGTTTTGCCGTTATCATCGTGGCTGCCTTACTGTTATCGGTCTTGTATGGTTTGGTTGGTGGTGGCCGTTCCCGTTTGCGTTTGTCAGGCCGTCTGGAATCAACCATGTGGTCCTTTATGCGCCTGTCCGGTCTGCTGATCCTTCCATTGGTTTTCGGCCATCTGGCGATGATGCACGTCATTCAGGGTGTTTTTGACATCACCGCCCAGGACATCACCGTGATCGGCACCGATGCCGTGAACGAGAGCGGCAAAGCTGTCGAATTTGTGGGTGCCCGTTGGGATGCGCTGGTCGCCGGTGTGGCCGTTTGGCGCGTTTATGACGGCCTTTTACTCGCCCTGGTGACGGTTCATGGCTTTAACGGCTTGCGTTATGTTGTGGATGATTACGCAACGCGCCCCTTACTCAACCGGGCGCTGAATATGGCCGTGTGGTTTGGTATGATTGCGTTGATTATCTTGGGCATGGCTGCGCTGTTGGAAGGTGTTGATCAGACAGCCTACGAAATCGCCACAAAGTCCCTCAAGTGATGAAAAGAGGATCTATGCAAACACATCAGTATGAAGCGGTTATTGTCGGGGCTGGCGGTTCAGGTCTGATGGCGGCGTTATATGCCTCGCGCGGGGCAAAAACGGCAGTCATTAGCAAGTTATACCCAACCCGTTCCCATACGGGCGCTGCTGCCGGAGGTATTGGCGCGGCTTTAGGCAACCTGGAAGAAGATCATCCCGAATGGCATGCCTTCGACACCGTGAAAGGCGGCGATTATTTGACCGATCAGGATGCCGCGTTAACCCTGGCCGAGGGTGCCGTTGAAGCTGTGATCGACCTCGAACACATGGGCCTTCCTTTCGACCGCACGCCTGAAGGCCGCATTGCGCAGCGTCGTTTTGGCGGCCATACCAGCAATTATGGCGGCCAACCCGTTCGCCGTGCTTGCCATGCCGCGGACCGCACCGGGCATATGATTTTGCAAACCCTGTACCAGCAGTGCATCAAAAATAATGTCACCTTTTACGACGAATTCCATGTAGTCGATTTGATTCGCAATGGTGATGCGGTCGCGGGCGTAATTGCTATCCATCTGGAAACCGGTGAGCTGCATATTTTCCATGCCAAAGCCGTCCTCTTTGCGACAGGTGGTTGGGGCCGTGTTTGGGAAATCACCAGCAACGCCCATACGCTCACCGGTGACGGAAATGTGATCACCTACCGGCGCGGTATCCCCATGCAGGATATGGAATTTTTCCAGTTCCACCCGACGGGCATTTACAAAATGGGCATTCTGATTACCGAAGGTGTGCGCGGCGAAGGCGGAATTCTTCTCAATGATCGCGGTGAGCGTTTTATGGAACACTACGCCCCCAGCATCAAAGACCTCGCCAGCCGCGATGTCGTCTCGCGTGCGATCTATCTCGAAGTTCGCGCCGGACGCGGCATCAAGGGCAAGCGTTACGTCCATCTTGATGTGACTCCTGAAACAGTAAATCGTTATCTTGCCGAAGCAGGTGAAACCCGTCGGATTACCGCCCACGACATAGAATCAAAACTGGCCGAAACCGTTGATTTCAGCCGCACATATTTAGGTGTTGATCCGGTCCACGAGCCAATCCCGATCCAACCTACCGCTCACTATGCGATGGGTGGCATTCCAACCGATCTGGATGGTCAGGTGGTAATCGACGCCAACCGCACCCCGCTGCCCGGTTTATATGCGGTGGGTGAATGTGCCTGTGTCAGTGTGCATGGTGCCAATCGACTTGGCACCAACAGCCTGACCGACCTGATTGTCTTTGGTCGTCGTGCGGGCAAGCATATTGCCGAGTATTGCCAGGGGGTTGACTTCACCCCGCTGCCCAACCATCCCGAAGCCGAGGTTCAGGCCGAACTTGAACACATTCGCGCCGCTAATGGAACGACCAAGCCCTATCAGCTTCGCAGCCAAATGCAGCAGGTCATGATGGATGAAGTCGGTGTATTCCGTACCGCGGAAGGCATTCAGCACGCAATCGATACCGTGCGCCACCTCAAGGAACAGTATAAAAATGATCTCGCCATTGATGATCGGGGTATGCAGTTTAACAGCGATATGCTGGAAGCCTGGGAATTAGGCTGTTTGCTTGACATTGCCGAAATTACCGCTGTCTGTGCGTTGGCCCGCCAGGAAAGTCGTGGTGCTCATTCTCGTGAAGATTTCCCCAAGCGCGACGACCAAAAGTGGATGGTTCATACCTTAGCCTTCCCGCTGCCCGATGGTAGCATTCGCCTGACTCACGACAAACCGGTTGATACATCGCTGGCGCAAAAAGACCCGAAGTTCTTGCCCAAAGAACGTGTCTATTAATCGAAGAGGATCGTATGCAAGTTACACTGCGTATTCGGCGCTTTAACCCGGAAAAAGACAAAAAACCTTACTGGGGTGAATATACCCTCGATCAGGTCGAACCCAATGATCGCGTGCTGGAACTGTTACACCGCGTCAAATGGGAACAGGATGGCACACTCGCTTTCCGCCGCTCCTGTTCGCACGGTATCTGTGGTTCCGATGGTATGCGCATCAACGGCGCAAACCGGCTGGCCTGTAAAATGCTGGTCAATTCCTTCGGCGACGCGGATCATGTCAAAATTCAAATTGAGCCGATGCTGGGCCTCAAAGTCATCAAAGATTTGATCGTCGATATGGAGCCGTTTTTTGAGCATTACCGTCAGATTTTGCCCTATTTGATTAATGACAGTGCCCTGCCCTCCGATGGACGTGAACGGCTGCAAAGTCCCGCTGAGCGTGAACGGTTTGACGACACCACCAAATGTATTCTTTGCGCGTGCTGCACAACCAGTTGCCCCAGCTTTTGGGCGCGCGGCGAATATGTCGGCCCGGCGGCTATTGTCCAGGCGCACCGCTTTATTTTCGACAGCCGCGACGAAGGTGCTGATCGTCGTCTGAAAGTTCTGACGGATTCAGACGGCGTGTGGCGCTGCCGTACCATTTTCAACTGTACCGATGCCTGCCCGCGCGACATTGAGGTCACACGAGCCATTGGCGAGGTCAAGTTAGCGATTCGGCGTGGTGTGCCGGCAGAAAGCACCCCCAAGTCCACATAATTTGTGGCTTCTCCCTGTCCTGGCGCGGCTGGGACAGGGACTTTTGGCAACCTGGCTCATTCTTCCGTAGAATTGCCTGATTGTATATTCACCGGCATCTGCTGCCGGTGTTTTAGTTAGACAGAATGAGGCTTCAATAATGCTGGTCCTTCTTGAAGGTAACATCGCAGCCGGGAAGACAACACTTGGCGAGGCGCTGCCTGATTCTTTTGCTTTTGTTCCCGAACCCGTTTCCCGTTGGCAGACTGGATTTGCGGCCAATTTGCTGGGCCGCTTTTACAATGATACCCCGCGTTGGGCCTTTACCATGCAGATTGGCGCGTTTGTCACGCGTGCCGAAACGTTCACCAATTTACCCGCTTCCCCGGTTGTCGTTTTCGAGCGTTCCATCTACTGTGACCGTTATGTGTTTGCGAAAAGTTTATACCAGCAGGGCCAGATGGATGAAACGGAATGGGCGTTATACTGTCATTTCTGGGAATTCCTGTCGGGCGTCGTGCCGGTACCCGATGCTATCATTTATCTTCGTACCCCCGCCGAAGAATGCTACCGCCGTTTGCAGATACGTGGCCGCGCTGAAGAAAAAAATATATCTCTGGACTATTTGCGCCAACTCGAAGTCGCCCACGACGAGTGGTTGCTGGCTCCTGGCTCAACACCGGTGGTGCTGTTAGACGGTATGCAGCCGTGGACTGCGAACGAGATTCAGCAAAAATTGACCCAAACCTTATCCCAACCGGCTGCCGAAAACGAGTAGCATATGGCTTATATTCTGATTGTAGATGACGACTGGATGAGCCGTGAAGTTCTTCAGGCTTATGTGCAGCTTGGCGGTTATAAGGTGGCGGTGGCCTCCGATGGAATTCAGGCGCTTTCCATGATCCAGACCGACCCGCCCGATCTCGTGCTCTTAGATGTTCGTATGCATGGGATGGACGGGTATGAGGTTTGCCGTCATATCAAAAATGATGAACGCACGCGCCATATTCAAGTCTGGCTGATCACAGCGATGAATTCGGAAGAAGATCATCAAACGGGGCGTGCAGCGGGTGCAAATGGCTTCTTAAATAAGCCCTTCGACCCTGGAACAATCCTGGCGCGTATTCAGTCCATCCTCGAAGCCTGATCTGGGCAAAAGTGTCAATTTGGGGTATTGTTCAGATCAATCAGATCGGACGCGCTGCTTGTTATGATGGTTGATTGATGCTTTCTCACCGTTCGGGGCCGTCCCCATTAATGATAATTCTGGCCGGTGCGCTCATCGTTTTCGGCGGCTATTTTGTCTGGACTGGTTTTTTACGTTTTTTAGATAGTCGTGGCAGTATCACCTATCAAACGACTCAAACAGCAGTCGCCAGTGCGACTTCGGCTGCCGTTACACCACCTGCCCGTGCCACCATTTTTGTTCCGGTGACATTTACGCCGCTTCCCCCGTGCCAGACTTTTGTTGTCGATGTAGATCGGGCCGTTTACCGGGAATGCCCCCTTCAGGATAATATGAAGTGTCCCATCGTTGCTACGGTAACGTATGGCACGGAACTCTGTGTTTATGCCCGTTCGCCTGAAAATCGAGAGTGGCTGGTCGTTGATCTGAATCCGGCAGGCGCTTATCGGCAAATCGTCTTTATTCATGAAAGTGTGGTCGAGGCCCTGCATCCCACGCCGACGCCAACCCGGACCGCGCCTCCCCTGCCTACCGTCACGCCGGTGCCAACCGACACGCCTTACCCCACGCCGCTGATCAGCCCTACCGATAC
>CAYYNB010000178.1:0-12052 GCA_964472565.1 uncultured Anaerolineaceae bacterium | reverse complement strand
TTGATCGTCTGGGCAAAAACACCGTAACAAACTGAAAAGGGCGATCCGAGAGGATCGCCCTTTTTCTCCGTTCAAATTCTACGAATGCCGCCCGTTTCCGTTTCCATTCGATCCGGCATAATCCGCTGCGACGGCTGTATGCTCCTTCAGCATAGGCGCAGCCGTCCATTCGAGCAGCATCGCTCCCCATGACAGCCCGGCCCCGAATCCGACCAATCCGACCACATCCCCTGGCTGGAAGCGTCCCTCGTTGGCGGCTTCCGCCAGCGCAATCGGCACGGACGCCGCCGACGTGTTCCCGTAGCGATCCAGGTTCATGTAAATTTTGTCCATCGGGAACTGGATCACGTTTGCCGCCTCTTCGATGATCCGGCGGTTGGCCTGGTGCGGGATTAGCACATCGATCTCATCCAGACTGATCTCTGCCGACTTAGCTGCCGCCGTGAGTCCGCCCGACAGCGCGCCCACCGCAAAATCGAAAACCGCGCGCCCATCCATGTAGATCGTGTGTATCTGGTGAACGCCGTCCGCGAGATAGGTTTCCTTGCTGCCCACCGTCGGCAGGGTGAGCTTTTCCCAGTTCACGCCTTCCGAGCGTAAAACGCTGCTCATCACGCCGCCCGGTTCATCGCTGCCGCGCAGCACCACCGCGCCCGCGCCATCCCCAAACAGGACGCACGTTTTGCGGTCTTTCCAGTCCAACACGCGGCTCATGGTTTCCGCGCCGATCACCAGCGCGGTCTGCACGCTCCCGGACCGGACCTTACACGTCGCCAGATCGAGCGCATAGACGAAGCCGGAACACGCCGCCGCCACATCACACGCGCCCGCGTTAACCGCGCCGATCTGATTTTGCACCAGACATGCCGTGCTGGGGAAGATATGCTCCGGTGTGGAGGTCGCCACCAGCACCAGATCGATCTCTTCCGGCTGGACGCCTGCGCGATCCAGTGCCCGCTGCGCCGCCTTGACTGCGAATTGAGTCGCGGTTTCGCCTTCCGCCGCGATCCGCCGTTCCCGAATCCCCGTGCGGGGGAAAATCCAGTTCTCTTCAAGATTCAGAGATGCCTCAATCGCGGCATTCGGTAAGATGCGCTCTGGTAAATCCATCCCCCAGCCCACCAGATGTGCATATCGTAAACGATGATACCCGTTGTTACGCATGACAACTCCACCTCTCCAAAATCCCAACGCTGCGCTTAACTGTAGGGGCATTACACTCCCAAAACCTATCACGAGCATGCAAAAAGCTCTCAGCGGGGCTGTCATTAACTCTCATAATTGTGAATTTTGTAAATCCAATGGAGGGTTACACGCAAAAAAAGGGGCGGGACATTTCATCCCACCCCTTCGCCGTAATTCTCTACAGCAGCGGGTGTGTCATTCCAGGACCGGGGTACGATCTGCTCGCCGGTGGTCTTCGTTTCACGCCCGATTTTTACGCGCGTAAGCGAGAGCTGCCTCCATGCTGTCGAAAATCATAACTTTCTGGTTGGCAAAAAAATTACTGTCCAGGCCCTGAGCTGCCATTTTATATATTGTACTGGTGGTCACCATGATGGACGTTCCCATATGTGGGTGTTTATGAAAGTCTACACTGGCACTCGCGCTGCGCATGATGGCATCCAGGTCAGCATTTGGCAACTGCTGTACATCCTGGATGATGGTGAGCGCTTCGGTACTCTGGTCCAGAATCGTCTTTAATTGCTCATAAACGGTTTCGAGATCGGATTGTGATGCGGCATCGGCGTTCGCGGTTAAGATGACAATCGGTTCGGCAGGTAGTTTCTTGATAGAATACGACACGACCTTCCTCCTTTAACCTCAGCTTGATCACTATCGCTAGTTTATAATACATTTTGGGGGGGCACAAATCAATACAATTCTGCCGCCCGTTGACCAAACCCGCCCCGCTCCGTATAATTTCCCAGACTTGCGCCTGTCCGCCTTCGGAGCCTCGCCCCGTGTCGATTTCTGATCCTATGCTCACTCCTGCACCCGCCCGCCCACGCTGGCGGCTGGTCGTGCTGATCTGGGTGGGCTGGTATCTCACGCTGATCCTGTTCCAGCAACTCGTTTGGGATCGTTTCACGCTGGAACGCCCCGACTATGCCTATCCCTGGACGGGGGAGATGTCGCCGGGGTACGCCCATGGACCGGAAACCGGCCCCTGGTTTTATGCACGCTGGGACAGTCCGCGCTACGTGCTGATCGCCAAAGAGGGTTATATCCAGCAGCGGCTGGCCCCGCATTTTCCGGTATATCCGGTTTTGATCCGCGTCACCTATGAAATCATCAGCCGCCCGTTGGGCCTGGGCGATTGGGTCAGCGGGGGGCATGCCGATGCGGGCTATGTGCTGGCGGGTATGATTGTCTCCGCCATCCTGTCCCTGGTCGCGGTGCTGCTGCTGTATGCGCTGATGTGGGATTGGTTCGATCCTGATGATGCGCTGCGGGCGATCTTTTACTTTTTGATTTTTCCTACCGCGATGTATCTGCCGCAGGTCTACAGCGAAGCCGCGTATATGGCGATCTCGCTGGGTGCGCTGTTGTGCATCTACCGCCGCCGCTGGATTCCCGCCGCCGGGCTGATTCTGCTGGCGACCATGACGCGCACGATGGGCGTGCTGCTGGTGATTCCCTACGCGTTCACGTGGTTCAGCGAATGGTGGAATGGCCGCCGCCCGCCGCGTTGGGTGCTGATCGGTGTGATCCTGCCGCCGCTGGTTTTCATCGGGTGGGCCGCGTGGCTCGCCGCCCGCGATATGAGCATGTTCACCGCCCAGGAAAATTTTGGCCGTGAGATTCTGACACTCGACGCGCTGCTGGTTTTTCTGGGGGATGTCGCCTATATTTTCCGCGAGCCAAACGGGATTCATGTCGCGCTCGATCTCGCCCTGACGATTTTGGCAATCGGGCTGAGCTACCACGAGCGCAAAACGTTTCCCGGCCTGGCGCTCTACGGCCTGGGATCGGTGGCGATGGGCATCAGCAGCGGGCAGTTGGTCAGCATGAATCGTTATGCGCTGTCCGTTGTGCCGATCTTTTTCGCGCTGACGCGCTGGGGGCGGAATCCGGCGTTTGATAAACTCTGGACCTTCATTTCGCTGCTCTGGTTTGCTTTGTATACCGTGCTGTTTGTACACGGCTTCTGGTTGGGATGATGAACGAAATTTCTGAACACCGGGCGCAGCACCCCGCGCCCCTGCACCATTGGATTGCCACCCGCCGCGCCAATCTGCGCGCGCTGCGATCCACCTCGGCCTTTCAAATCGCTACGAAACTCTGGCTCGGCTGGGTCATCATCATGATCCTGTTCCAGGCCGCCGTCTGGGCGCGGCTGCATGTCGTCGGGCCGGATGACGCCTACGGCTGGACCTGGGAATATTCGAGCACACCGCCGCGCGTCGGGTTGGGCCTGTCGCATGTGCGCTGGGATTCCTACCACTATCTGCGCCTCGCCAAAATGGGCTATCACGGCACGCAGGATGCCGCCTTTTACCCGGCTTATCCCGTTTTGATGCGTTACACCGCCCTCGTCTTTTTCAAGCCCGTCATGCCGGATGTGTGGGCCGCGCGCGATATTGAGGTTTTTGCCCGCGCCGGATTCGCCGTGTCGATCATTGCCTCGCTTGCCGCTGTCTGGAGTATGTTTATCCTCTACCGCGATCTGCTCGGCAGTGACGACGATGCGTTCCGCGCCACGTTTTATTCGCTCATCTTCCCGACGGCGATGTTTATGACGCAGGTCTACACCGAGTCGCTGTATCTCGCCATTGCTACCCCCGCGCTGATCTTTCTGATCCGGCGGCAGTGGTGGGCCTGCGGGCTGCTGACGGTGCTGGCGACGCTCACCCGCGCGACCGGCGTCTTGATCGTCGGGGCGATGGCGCTGCACTGGCTGCTCGATTGGCGCGCCGGGAAACGCCCGCCCTGGCACACGCTGATCCCGATCATCCTGCCCGTTATCACCTGGCAGATTCATGTGGCGATGTTGGCCGCCATCGGCCTGAATATGAACGTCGCCCAGAAAAATTTTGGGCGTGTGATGTTCTCGCCGGATAACATCCAGATCGTGCTGAACGACATCGGTTATATGATCACGCACGAAATGGGATTCGTGCCCATCATGGAAGACATCGCCCTGCCTGCGTTGGCGCTGTGGGGCTGTTGGAAGGCGCGTAAGCAGTGGCCCGGATTGGCGCTGTACGGCGTGGCCGCGCTCGCCGTGCCGTTTGCGACCGGGCAGTTGGTCAGCATGAACCGCTACGCGCTGATTATTGTGCCGATGTATCTCGCGCTGGCGATCAAGGGGCGAAATCCGATGTTTGACCGCCTGTGGACGACGATTTCGTTGCTGCTGCTGGCCCTTTATATGGTCGGTTTTGCACATGGTTACTGGTCGGGCTAGCAAGTCGCTGCAATGTGCGGCACAATAGGGGCCAGGGGGGAATTTTTGCTCCCATGCAAACGAAGCTGATTGTAACCCGCTAAGAGGAAACCTATGCGTCTGATTCTGGTGCGTCATGGACAGGCCGAGCATCGTGAGGGAGAAGAGGGGGATAACCTCTATCTGACTGAGCTGGGCAAGCGCCAGGTCGAATTACTCGGCCAGTGGCTCCAACAAAAAGAGCCGGAAATCTCACAAATCATCTGTAGTCCCCTGCGCCGCGCCCGTGAAACCACGTCGATCCTCAGCCGCTATCTGAACGCGACGGTGATGATGGATGACGATCTGCGCGAAACGGGCCGTAAGCTGACGAATGAACTACCCCGGCTGGTGCATCCATCCGACAACGGGCCGCATTATTATCTGCTGCCCCACGATAACTTTTACCAGCGTTTCACCGAACAAACCCGGCGGGTGTTGAACCGCCTCATCGAAAATCCGTCATCGCCCAAAACGCTGATCGTCATCTGTCACGGCGGCACCGCGAGTACGATGGTGCGCATGCTGTTGAAATGCCACCACCTCGATATTCATATGCACAACACCGCCATGCATTATATGACATGGCGGGATGGCCTCTGGGATATGCGCGGCATCAATTACGCGCCCCATCTGCCCCAGGATATGATCACCGACTAGCTGCGCTTGCTTCCCTCCTTGCCGGGCAGGGAGGGAACAAACTCACATCGTTTTCATGCGCTGCAAATACTGCCGCATCATCAGCGCGGCGGTTGCGCCTTCACCTGCGGCGGACGCGGCTTGTTTGGTGCTGCGCGCCCGCACATCGCCCGCCGCGAACACCCCCGGAATGCTCGTTTCCAGCGAATCGCTGGTGACGATAAACCCGTGATCGTCGGTGTCCAGAAACGGCTTGAAGACCTCACTGTTCGGCTCCATCCCAATCAGGATGAACACGCCGTCCGGGTAATCGACTCGTTCCTCGCCGGTCACACGATCCACGATGCGCACCCCCGCCAGCCTGCGATCCTGGTTGACCAGAAATTCGCGCACTTCCTGGTTGGTTTTTACGCTGATCTTGCCGCAGTCATAGATTTTTTCTTGCAGCACGATGCTGGCGTTCGGTTTGTCGGCATATTCCAGAATCGTCACGTGCTCGGCAAACTGGCAGATATGCAGCGCTTCCTGAAAACCGCTGTTACCTCCGCCCATCACATAGACCTGTTTGCCCTTATAAAAGGGCGCGTCACAGGTCGCGCAAAAATGAATATTGATCCCGATCAGCCGCGATTCCCCCGGTACATGCAGCCGTCGGTAGGTGCTGCCCGTCGCCAGCAGGACCGTTCCGCCGCAGTATTCCGTGCCGTCCTCCGTTTTCACCAGCCGGTACGATCCATCCACGCCCAGCCCGACCACGCGCTGCGCCTGCACGATCTCCACCCCGAAGCGTTCCGCCTGGTGCCGCAGCCGGTCCGCGAGATCGGCCCCCGATACGCCCTCATCAAAGCCGGGGAAGTTATCCATTTGCCGGGTGAGCGCCACCTGTCCGCCGACGCCGCTTTTTTCCACGATCAGCGTTTGCAGCCCTTCGCGGCTGGTATAAATGCCCGCCGTCAACCCGGCTGGACCGCTGCCCACGATAATCACATCATAAAAATCGCGGCTGGCCTTCAGATGTAAGCCCAGTTTGGCGGCTAATTCGGCGTTGCTTGGCTCGACCAGCACCGCGCCATCAGGAAAAATGATGGTGGGAATGCTGCGCATCCCCTGGTTGATGCGCTCAACTTCTTTGATCTCATCCGGGAACTGGTCCAGATCAACGTAATCATAATGGACGCGCTGTTCGCCAAAAAACTGCTTGGCGCGGCGGCAGTCGGGGCACCAGTTTGCCCCATACATGCGAATCGTCGTGGTGGAATCTCCGTTCATGGGCCTTCCTCGGAATAATAGTTTGTTTCCAAAATATTATTCGATCCTCTATTTTTTCGCAACTCTCAACCCATCTTACGGACCGCGTCTTGCAGAATCTCGCGCGTCCGCACGCCGTAAGGATTCATCGTGTTCAGTCTGATTTCCTTTTCCCACGCCTTCACCTGGTTGCGCTTCATTTCCTGCCGCATATCCGTTCCATACAAATACTGTACCATATAGGCCAGCATGAACCGGTAGCGCGCCGATGTGCTGGTTTTCATTCTCGAAAACGAAGCCGGACCGATCATCTGCCGCACCTGATCATAATCCTCGCCCAGAAAATAGCCCCACGCGACTAAGACCGTCGTGAAAATGGACTGTATATTATCGCCGATATGCGGCTGCAATTCTTGCGCCGCCTCGACAAACCGCCCCTGCGCCACCTTCGCATCGAACGTGGCGATCCGCAGCAGGTCGGCCAGCACACGTGAATTCAGGTCGTGTTTCTGCGCGATCCTGGTTCGTTCAGCTTCCTCATGCGCTTCGCGGGCATAACGCTCTGCTGGCACACCGCGCCCCAGGTAGGCGTTCCCCGCTGATAGCATGAGCAGATTTTTCAGCGAACGATTCCCTTGTTCGTAGCGCCGTTCGGCCCGTTCGAGAATTTTCTCGGTGTTGCTCCATTGCAGCCGCGAGAACTGAAAAACGGTTAAGGTTACTGGCAGGGCTGTTCGCGCCAGGATCAACAGCATGAGGGCAGGAATCACAATTATAATGATTAATGCTATTGAATCAGTAAATGCGGTGGTGTTGATATTAGCCAGAAACATGTTTCTGCTCCAGGTTAAGCGCCGTCCAAACTTCATCCAACAATTCACGCAGCCGGATACCATACGGCGATTCCGCGTGCCGCTGGTACTCTGCTTCCCACATATCCATTTGTTTACTGTTTTTTTCCAGCGCCGCCTGTTTGTCCTGCCCCAACAGGCGCATCTGCAAAAAGTTGGTGATGAATTTATACTGCGGCGGGATGATCTTCTCCGTGGTCATATTCCAATACCGGATGCCCACAGGCCGCACGGTGGACAGCATCACCTGCGCGTTATACGTTTCGCCGCCCATATAAAAGTACAAGGCCGACAATGCCGTAATCCAGTTGGGGCGCACGGCCCCCGGCGCAAACGAGCGCAGCATATCCGCCGCTTCGATGAAGCGCCCCTGTCCGGTCAGCGCATCGCTCAAAACCAGCGCGCCGAGTTCGCCTAACATGCGTGATTCGGGGTTCCGCTTGTTCAACACACCCCGTAATCCGAGGTCCGCCAGCACATACCGCGCGAGCGGTTCCGCTTCGGCTGCCCGGTTTACATAACCATACGCTTCGGCAAGGGCCGCTATCATTTCGGTAGACAGCTTTCCGGCAGTATACTGTGGTTCCAGTTCTGCGATCACCGCTTCCGCTTCGCCTTCTCGGATGCGCTTCAGCATATGGGCCACCGGGGGGTACCACTTCCAACTGAACGGGCGGCTGATCTGGTAGCCGACCCCGCCCACCATCAGCACCACAAAGACCAGCAGCACGCTCTGGAAGAACGACAGCCCCAGCAGACCGCCGACACTGAACAATACCACCGCCACACCAATCGCTATCAGATCCGTCGGTGTGATCTTGAAAAGACTTTTCATCATTCACCCTTTTCGGTAGATACGCGCCTGATTGCTAATTGTAGGGAGAATGAATGATGAGACAAATAGCGTCCCGGCACAGCGGCCTATGCCGGGACAGTCGTGAGTTATGGTGTGGTGATCGCAAAATTGAGCAGCAGCGTATTCAGGGCAGGCACCAGCGCCTGTAGATTGTCTGGGGTGGCGTCGATGCCAATGAAGTAGGCGATAGCGTCCTGCTGCATGCTGATGATCACGCGCAGTTGGCCGTCCTGAAGCTGATAAATGGATTGCGTCCAGGTGGGGCCGTTGGGCATGGGCACGTCGCGCATATCAATCGCTTCGCCCACCACCGCCGGATCGATCAACTGGTTGAAGGCTGTCCCGGCGGCTTCCAGCATCCCACTGGCCGCATTCCATGCCCCGACATAAAATGTCCCGGCGGGATCGGTAGACGTGAGTACTCCTATGCCGTTGCTTTCGGTAACGGTCAGCCCGGCGGGGATTGGAACGGTGAAGTACCCATCAGGATCAGCATAGATCGCCGCTTCTACACCTGCGCCCAGTTTCTGCGCGACCTGCATGCCGCTCTGGTACATGGTCACAGTGCCGTTCTCATCGATCTCAAAGCTTGTCGCCTCGAACAACATCGGCGTTTGTGGATCAACGAGGAGGAATTCGCCCGGTTTAAACGGTACCAGTTCGATATTTTCCGCCTCCGTATTCAGGTAGAGCTTATCTTCCTGGACTTCGATGCTGATCGGACCGGCGATGCTGGTGTAATCGCCCACCAGCACATCCCAATCGGCGGGATCGGCCTGATAGCTGCGGGCGGTGTCGAGCATGGACTGGCGATCCGCCGGGACGAATCCGGCTTCTTCGTTCAGCGCGTCGGCCACATCGCGCCCCATGTCGAGGCCGAGCATCTGCTCGATCAGGCCCATGCAGGTTGCCAGGGCGAACAGGCTCCCGTTGCCCAGGCTGGCATTGGTCAGCACGACAACACCCACTTCTTCGGATGGAACATAGACCATCAGCGCGTAGTAGCCGTCAATCGAGCCGTTGTGCCAGACGGTGGCATAATCATCAAACGTGGCTGTCACCCAGCCGAGCGCATACCCCGTGCTCTGAAAATTGGTCGGGCCGATGGGGTAGGGGCTGGGGGTGGCGATCTGCTCGGTGTGCATCTCGGTCAGCAGGTCCGCCGAAACAAGCGGCTGGCCGTTGAAGGTGCCATCGCTCAGTTGCAGCAGCAGATAATTCGCCATGTCGCGCACGCTGGCATTCATCGCGCCTGCCGGGGCGATCCCGGCCAGACTGACGGGGGTGATCGGCTGCATGCCGTTGCTAATATCCAGCTTGTGCGGGGCGGCATAGTCGGGCGACTGCTGCAATGCCTCGATGTCAAAACTCACGCTGGTCATGCCCAGCGGTCCGGCGATGTGTTCGCGGATGTAGTCTTCCCAGTCCTGCCCGGTGACAAGTTCGATCAGATACCCCGCAATCGCGTAGTTGTAATTGTCGTAAATGTGCTGCGTACCCGGCGCGGCGGCCAGGGGGATCTCGGCGGCATACACGGCGGCTTCGGCAGTCGTCGTCAGTTCGCCGTAATACCACGCCCGATCATACGTGCCGGGGAGTCCGGTGGTCTGGGCGAGCAGTTGGCGCACCGTCACCGTCTGGGTGGCGGTGGGATCAGACAGCTTGAAATCCGGCCAATAGACGATCACCGGCAGGTCAAGATCGATCAGGCCCTGATCGACCAACTGCGCCAGTGCCAGCGCGGTGAACGACTTGGTGAGCGACCCGATGGAAAACACCGAATCCGGGGTGACGGGTTCGCCGGTTTCCGTACTGCGCACGCCGTAGCCTTGCGTATAGACGATCTGATCGTTCTGGACCAGCGCCAGCCCTGCGCCGGGGATGTCGTACATCTCCATCAGCCGGGCGACCAGGGCATCTGCCGCCTGGGGGTCGGTGTCCTGCGCGGCGGCGGGGTGGGGCGCAAATACGCCGAACAGCACAATACAGATGAGCGCCAAACGTTTCATGGAAATCTCCTTTATGAGGTTGAGTCATGAGTTTTGAGTAATGGCTGAGGGGGAAAGAGTCAAAACGAGATCCTGATGGTTCGGCGGCACCCTACTCAGAACTCCAGAATTCATTATAGCAGGGTGCGGGGCGCGCCAGAGAATTGTCAGCCGGATGTCAGCGGAAGCGGCATGCAGTCAGCCGTAAATGGGTGCATAATGAACGGAGAAGAACCAAGTAGGAGGAAATTATGTCACGACTATCAAATAGCTGGGAACTGGTCAAGGCCAGTTGGCGCGTGCTGAAGGCCGATAAAGAATTGATCATCTTCCCGATTGTGTCCACCATCGGGACCATTATTGTTACCGTTCTGTTCGCCATTCCGATGGCGTTCGCCGGAATATTCGACCACATCACGAACGATCAGATCGGCATCGGGGAAATGATCGTCGGCTTTGCCTTTTATCTGATCATGTATTTTGTGGTCATCTTCTCCAATACGGCGCTGGTCGGCGCGGCCCTGATCCGGCTGCGCGGCGGCGACCCCACGCTGCGCGACGGCTTCAATATCGCGGTGGATCACCTGCCGCAGATTCTGGGCTACGCGGCGATCTCCGCGACGGTGGGCGTGATTCTGCGCGCCATTCAGGAGCGGGGCGGCATTGTGGGCAAGATCGCGGGCGGGCTGCTCGGCATGGCGTGGAACGTCATCACCTATCTGGTGGTGCCGATTCTCGTCGTGGAGAACGTCGGCCCCGTCGAAGCGGTCAAGCGCAGCACCGGCTATCTGAAGCGCACCTGGGGCGAGCAGTTGATCGGCAACTTCAGCATCGGGCTGGTGTTCGGCCTGCTGACGGTGGCGGCGGTCCTCGTGATCGGCGTCCCGGTGATGATCATCGCGGCGGCTACCGGATCGGCGGTGCTGATCGGCCTGGGGGTGCTGCTGATCGTCTTGCTGGTGGCAGGCATCAGCCTGATCAGCTCGACGCTGAACGGCATCTATGTCGCGGCGCTGTACCAGTACGCTTCGGAAGGCGCGACCTCGTCGTATTTTTCGCCGGACATGATCCAGGGTGCGTTCCGGCAGAAGTAGGCGTTCGCTGGCGAAAATAGAAGGGCACCCCGATCCGTCGGGGTGTTTTTTGTATAGGGCGGGATAACAGACACGTTCTATATTTGGGATAAATGTGGGATAGATTTAACCTGAATGCGTCCGGATTTAAGCTAAATGGGTTGGGATTCAGGTTAAATCGGGGCGGGGTGGTTGGATGCGCGCGTCCGGTTATCGAACGTAGGGGCAATTCATGCATTGCCCCTACAAGCACAGGCAGCCGGACCTCCACAGACCTCCTCCAGAGCGAAGAACTCCACCACCTCGACGGGGCGGGGATACGGCTGCAGGGCGTTTTTGAGTGCGGCCCAATAGCCGCCCGTGTAGCGCCGGAACGGTCCCAGCCGTTCGCGCGGCAGCAGCCACGCCGATATGATCCCCAGCAGCACCGCCCACACGACGATCACCGCCCCGGTGATATTTGCTATGGCCGCCAGCGTATGATCGTATTCCAGCATCCCAAAATGGTTGAGCAGATTCCACCAGTCATGATGTGATGAGTCCATGCCGAACAGCAGCGGCAGATCGCGGGCGCGGGCGTCGTTGATGTACACCGCCAGATTGATGAAGCTGTGCCCGGTGATCGTCCAGAAGGCCAGCGACATCGTGACCTGTTGGCGGAAGGCGAAAACCCAGATCGCCAGCAGCGCCCACCACAGAATCTGCCAGATCGAGCCGCCCGCGAATTGCAGCGTCCAGCCGAAGGGGATGCAGATAATATGGCCGATTTCGTGCGGGCCGATGGTCAGATACCAGATGATCTGCGCCATCACGCTGCCGCGCGGATCGGAAAAGTGGTTCAGCAGCGACAACAGCGCCACCAGCCATACGGCGGTTTCGATCCAGGCCCAGGCCGGGGCGGGATGGCGCGCGGCGGCGGCGCGGAAGCGTTCGATCAGGTTGGGGCCGGGCGTCAGATCGGCGGGCTG
>CAYYNB010000177.1:0-12081 GCA_964472565.1 uncultured Anaerolineaceae bacterium | reverse complement strand
CAAACGCTCCACAAAGGGGGGGGCGGGGGTCCAAAAACAAAGAGAGTGCCCAACCGTTTGAGCACTCTCCGAAATCCGTTTGATTTGGGTTTATTTCCGTTTATTCCGCCGTTTCCGTCTGAATCTGCGCCTTTTGCAGCCGGTTGCTGTAATCGATGAACACCGTTTTGATCTCGGTGAATTCATCAATCGCCGTCGTCCCGGCTTCGCGCCCGCCGTTCCCCGTATTTTTCACGCCGCCGAACGGCAGATGCACTTCCGCCCCAATCGTCGGCGCGTTGATATAGGTGATTCCGGTTTCCAGTTCGTCAATTGCCCGGAATGCGAGATTAATATTCGTCGTGTAAATCGAGGACGACAGCCCATATTCGATGTCATTCGCCACGCTCACGGCTTCCTCGAAATTCTTGACCTTGATCACGCTCAGCACCGGGCCAAAAATTTCTTCCTTGCTGATGCGTGTGCCGTGTTTCGTCTCAAAAATCGTCGGCTGGATGAAGTGACCCTGGTCATACTCGCCGCCGCTCAGTTGCGCGCCGCCCAACACCAGATTCGCTTCCTGCTTGCCGATCTCGATGTATTCCAGAATCGAGCGCCGCTGCCCCTCGTCCGCCACCGGACCCACGTCAATCCGCGGATCGAGCGGATTGCCGAGTTTGAATGCTTTGGTTCGCGCGATCAGCCGGTCCATCACCTGGTTATACACCGGCTCATGCACGATCAGGCGGCTGGTAGCCGTGCAGCGCTGGCCCGCTGTGCCGAACGCGCCAAACAACACGCCTTCAATCGCCAGCTCGATATTCGCATCATCCATGATAATCTGCGGATTCTTGCCGCCCAGTTCGACCTCAACCGGCTTGAGCTGTTTCGCCGCCGCGACATAAATTTCCCGTCCGGCTGGCACACCGCCCGTAAACGAGATCGCTTTGACCGCCGGATTCTCCACAATTTCCATCCCGACGGTGCTGCCGCCGCCCGTGACGAAGTTCAACACGCCCGCCGGAAGCCCCGCTTCCTCGAACACTTCGATCAGTTTGGCCGCGCACAGCGGCGTAATGCTCGCTGGTTTGAACACAATCGTACAGCCGGAGATCAGCGCCGCCCCGATCTTCCAGATCGGAATCGCGGTTGGGAAGTTCCAGGGTGTGATCGCGCCGATCACGCCTATCGGCTGCCGGATTGTCATGCAGAATTTGCTGGGTAGTTCAGAAGGTGTCGTTTCCCCTAATAAACGGCGGCCTTCGCCCGAAATATATTCCAAAAAATCTATTGCTTCCTGAACGTCCCCTTTACCTTCCGCGATCACCTTGCCCATCTCGCGTGTGACCGTTTCCCCGATCTCCTGTTTCCGCCGTCGCAGAATCTGCGCCGCGTTCAGGATCATCTCGCCGCGCTTCGGTGGCGGCGTTTTTTTCCACATCGGAAAAGCAGCTTCGGCTGCGGCAATCGCCTGCTGGACATCGCCCCGCGTGCCCTTTGGGAAGGTGGCTAACACTTCGCCATTAATTGGGCTGGTGGTTTCGAACGTCTGCCCGCTCTCAGACGCCACCCACTTGCCATTAATATACAGGCCGTATTCTTTCAATGCAGTCCTCCTTAAGTTTTCCGGTTCAAAACGACACTTAATGTTTTAGCACGACTTTTCGCCCAATTCCACTCGCCTGTGGTTCTACATGGTTCGGTGAGTCATCCTCTCGCTGATCTCCCACAGCCGCCGCGCGAGGTTCTCATCATACGACAGTTCCGCCGAACGCTTGGGCCGTTCTCGCTCAAAATACTGCCCGCTCACCCCTTCGACCTCCGGCGACACCGCCAGATAGACCATTGTCCGCGCGCCCTCTTCCACCGAAATCGAGCGCAGATTGAACAGCCGCCGCGCGATTTTGCCCAGCACGCCGTAATTATTCGTGCCGATCTGCGTCGCCACGAATCCCGGATGCAGCGCGTTGGCCGTGATGCCCGTTCCCGCCAGCCGCCGCGCCAGTTCATAGGTGAACAGCACGTTCGCCAGCTTGGACTGCGCATAGGCCGCGAACGCTCCGTAATTTTGGCGCATTTCGAGATCATCCAGATTCAGTTCCTTGACCGAATACTGCGCGCTCGATGCCACATTCACAATCCGTGCGGGTGCGCTCGCTTTCAGCCCATCCAGCAGTTCCCACGTCAGTCCAAAATACGCCAGGTGGTTCAGCGCCAATGTCATTTCGATTCCGTCCGTGCTTTCCCGCCGTCCCCAGAAGATCGCCCCCGCGTTATTGATCAGCACGTCCAGCCGATCCCACCGCCGCTTAACCTCCTCTGCCGCGCCGCGTACCTGCGCCAGCACTGCTAAATCGGCCAGCACATACGCCACCTGTGCGCCTGTTTCCCGCTCGATCTCTGCCGCCGTGCGTGCGGCTTTCTCCGCATTCCGCGCCACGAAGATCACCCGCGCACCCATTCCGGCTAATACGCGCACGGTTTCCCGCCCCAGCCCCGCCGTGCCGCCCGTGATCAATATCGTTTTGTCCATCCTGTCCTCTCCAACAAAAAAGGCGACCCTTCAAGCCGCCTATGGTCTACCGGGGCAATTCACGCATTGTCCCGCTCGCCTCTGCCACTCTACTCCGTTTTGCGCCGCGTGAAGACCGTCTTACAGGCTGTCAGCCCCAGCCGGATGGAAATTTTCGCCCGGTTGCGCGCCACCAGGCGATAAAACGGCTCCACGATCAGACTGACTGGCTTGAGACTGCCCACCGCTCCCATCAAGTGCCAGATTCCGGGCAGTTCCCGCATGGTCATAAAAACGGCCTGTGCGCCGTGCCAGCGTTTGCCATCCTGCCGCACGGCATATAATGCCCGGCTGGTCATATCCACCGTCAGCCCCGGCGAAATCGCATTCAGATCGGTCATCTGAAACGGCATAAAATGCAGCCGCTGGTTGCGATCCCGTTTGACAGCCATCTGCCGCAGTTTATCACAAATTCCGCAGTCACCATCATAGACCACCACGAGACCGCTCATGCTCGCTCCTGCCTGATCAATCCTGTTCAGATTGTAGCAATCACGGCGCATCCGCAATAATGGAAATTCCAACCGTTCCCGGCCCACTGTGGACGCCCAGCGCGGGTGACAACTGCGCCACAACCCACTCGATCACCGAATATTTTTCTTCCAACAGGCTGCGGAACTTCTCGACTTCTTCGCGAGCGGCGACATGCATCAGGGCCACCCGCACGGTACTGCCTGCCGCTACGCGGGCCGTCGCCAGTTGCACGATTCGCTTATACGCACCGATCCGCGTCCGTGCGACGCCCAGCGGTGACGGCATGCCGTTTCGTATCCCGATCACGGGCTTGATATTCAGCAGATCGCCCACCATGCTTGTCACTTTGCCGATCCGCCCGCCGCGCTGCAAATATTCCAGCGTATCATTGGTGAAGCCCACAAACGCCCGTTCTGCCACCTGCCGCGCCAGTTCCGCCACCTGTTCCACCGGGCGTCCTTGCAGCGCCGCCCGCGCCGCCTGGATGACCGCCCAACCGTGTGCCAGCGCCACCGAACACGTATCCACAACTTCAATTTTGATATTCAGCAGTTCTTGCGCCGCCAGTTTTTTGGCGAGTGTTGCCGCCTGGAAGCCGCCGCTGCCTGCCCCGGTGATACATACGATCACTGCGTCGTTCCCGCTTTGAGCCGCGCGCCGCAGCGCATTCAGATATTCCCCTGTGCTGGGATTGGCTGTCGTCGGCCATTCGGGAGCCGTTCGCACCCATTCATAAAATGCGTCGGGTGCCATATCCAACCCATCCCGCAGGACGCCGTTCACGGTATGGATATAGTAGGGTATCACGACGATCCCCAATTCCTCAACCATCGACGCAGGCACACTGGCACAGCTATCCGTAATGAGAGTTACCAAGTCATTTTCTCCTGGATTGCATTAATTCAAATATTATTATAGAACACGCATGAGTGTCAGCCGTTATGAAGAATCCCCCTAAAATGTGAGGTGAAGATCGTGCCCGTTATTTTTTATACTGTGGGCTAGGCCCTTTTTTATCCCAAGTAGGACAACATGATTAATGACCTGCTCCAACAACTGAATAGTTCTGACCCCGCCCAGCGCCGCAGCGCGATTATCGCCCTGGCGAACAGTCGTGATCCTTCGGCGCTCAATCCATTGGCGCGCATCTACCAGACTGATCCTGACCCCGCGCTCCGCGAAATGGCGCTCAAGGCAGGTCGTTATATCCAGCAGTATGCCAAACAGCAGCAGCAATCGACGGGTGGTTACACCGCCTCGGCGACTGGCGCGTCATCATCTCAGGCTGAGAAGCCGCCCATTTCCAAGCGGGATGAAGAACTCGCGCGCGGTTATCTGGACGCTGCCACCGGGCACGCCACCGCCGGAGATCGCATCCGCTCCCTTGAAAATCTCGGCAAAGCGCTCAGCCTGAATCCCACTTTGCAAAAAGAGTCCTTCGTGATGAATCTGATCATGAATCTGACCGGGCTTTCAGTGGCGGATGCCATGCCGATTCTCACTAACCCGGATCGCCGCGCCATGTTGATCGCCAGCATGGGCGGCAAACAAAAAGTGAAGCGGGGCGAATCGGGCGGCAGCGGTGATGAATGGGGGAAAGCGCTGCTCGACATCGGCATCTACTGGATCGTCACATCACTCATTTTGATCCTCGTTTTTATCATCGCGATGGATGCCGTTCGTGAAATTTTCGAAACCAGCGTCCGTAACTCACCCAGTTCGAACGTATCATCCGACGATCTGGACACCTTCTTCGATGCGGGAGTAATCGCCCTAACCATCGTTTCCATCATCTACAGTCTGATCTACACCATCGGCAACCTGATCTATGGAGCCGCGATCCACTTTGCCGCGATCACGTTTTTGGGCGGTAACGGCACACTGGCCGGGTTATATCACCGCCTGTTCCCCTTCTGGACGATTCTCATGGTGGTCTCGGCTGCCGGGCTGGTCATCATGGGGTTGAGCGGCTCATTTGAAACCACCTATACCATCTTTGTGCTGCTCTCGCTGATCGGCACGTTCGGAGTTATCTACTATCAATCCGCGCTGGTCGGCAAAGCCTACAATTTTGGTTCCGGTTCCGGCTGCGTAGCGATCTTCCTCGGCACTGTCCTGTTAGCCATTGCCCAATGCTGCTTACAGTATGTGCTGTTCAGCGCCCTGCAAGGCATGACTCTCCAATAAACTCAAAAGGGCGGGAATTTACATCCCGCCCTCGCTGTTTTTTCCCCCAAACGGCTGCTAAAGACTCGCTATCGCCAACTGGATTCTCCGCAGCGACTCCGCACGCCCGATTACTTCCATGCTTTCGAAGAGCGGCGGCGAAACCTGCTGCGCCGTAGTCGCCATGCGCAGTGCCCCGAATAACTGCCCCGCCGACAGCCCCAATTCTTCCGCCAGCGGACGCAGCGCGCCTTCCATCGCCGCGTGACTCCATTCCGGCAGCGCATCCAGAAGGGCATACGCCCGTTCGAGTGCGGCTTTTGTCCCCGCGGCGTCCATTTTCTTCTGGATCAATTCTTCTTTCGGCGCAGGCTTAAATTCGTCTGCGAAGAAGAACCCCGCCATCGGGATCGCATCCGGCAGCGTTTTGATGCGCGGCTTCAGCAGCGGGATCACCTTGAGCAGCACATCCAGGTTGACCTCATACCCGGCCTTCTCGAACACCGGACGCAGCAGGGCGGCCAGCTTATGATCGTCCATGTCGCGCAGATACATGCCGTTCAGCCAGTCCAGTTTTTCAATCGGGAAGATGCTGCCCGCTGGATTCACCCGGCTCAGATCGAAGCGTTCGATGGTTTCCTGTACGGTGAATACTTCCCGATCTTCGCCAAAGCTCCAACCCACATTTGTCAAAAAGTTGACAATCGCTTCGGGAACATAGCCCCCATCCAGGAACTCGTACAGCAGCACGGGCACCTTACGCCCGCCTTCCGTGAAGCCCGCGCTCCGTTTGGACAGCTTGCCCTTGCCGCTCGGATTCAGAATCACGGGCAGGTGTGCGAGTTGGGGCATGTCCCAGCCGAACGCATCATACAGGTTTTTGTGGATCGGCGCGGACGGAATCCATTCTTCGGCGCGCATAATGTGGCTGATCTCCATAAAATGATCATCCACCACGTTTGCCAGATGATATGTCGGGTAGCCGTCCGTTTTGAGCAGCACCAGGTCCTGAAGCTGCTTGTTATCAAACGAAATATCGCCGCGCAGCAGATCGTTGACCGTTGTTGATCCGTCCGTCGGCATCATGAACCGGATCACATACGGCTTGCCTTCGGCCTCGTTCCGGGCGCGTTCGTCCGCCGACAGATAGCGGCAGTGGCGATCATAACCGGGGTCCTGCTTGGCGGCTTTCTGCTGTTCGCGCAAGGCGTTGAGTCGTTCTTCGGTGCAGTAGCAGCGGTAGGCCCGCCCCTGTTCGACCAGCCAGTTCGCCCATTTTTGATATAGTTCCAACCGTTCCGATTGGATATAAGGCCCATATTCGCCGCCGACCTCTGGCCCTTCATCCCAATCCATCCCCAACCAGCGCAGCCCTTCTGTGATCAACTGGATCGAATCCGCCACATACCGCTTCTGATCCGTATCTTCAATCCGCAGAATGAACGCGCCCCCATGATGGCGGGCAAACAGCCAGTTGAATAACGCCGTGCGGACACCACCAATATGCAGTGGCCCGGTGGGGCTGGGCGCGAAGCGCACGCGTACACGATTATCACTCACAGCTTAACACTCCTTCTTGATGAACAGGCTGAGGTGCGGCAGGTGAAATTATATCAGACACGGAGGATGGCGAGAATGATGGGGTTAAAAATAAGGACCAACTGTGCGTTGGTCCCCCTGACGGTGTTACTTCAATAGCGAATGTGCCAGCGCCAGCGCTTCCTCGCGCGAGCCAACAATCGCCTCGGCGCGCGCCCCCTTATATTGTTCCTGCTCTTGCATCGCCTTGATGCCAAACTTCACCCAATCGAGCGTGCCAATAATGATATGGTGTACGTCGGTATCCCAGAAGCCCCCCGGTTTCCCTTGCTCCAGCGCCAATCCCATAATCATATCGCTGAAGCCCAGGTTCGACTGCGTAAAATCCATAATCCGGCAAATAGGGGCACCCACTTTAGATTTGAAGGCAACACTGGCTGTCAGTGGAGTTTCTACGTCGGCAGGAAACTCCAGCGGCGCAATCACGGACAAAATAAGAATTCGTTCCTGATGCATTTCTTCGACTTTGACACTCATGGGGTATGCTCCTTTTAAAATATGCTTCAATAAAACGCCGGCAATCATTCTCTATTCTACATCAACTGTTTAACCCTGTAAATGTTAATAGACGACTGATTAGGTTCCTTTTCCTGCACACGTTACAATTAGTCCCCGGTTCTATCTACATGAGGAGGATCGAATTGGCGCACAACGGATTCCAGAGAGAGGGTTACTGTGGCCTGTACTGCGGCGCTTGCCCAAAATTTCTGGCGAGTGAAAATGACACGCAGGAAGACACGCGCTGTCAGGGCTGCAAAAGTGCTGTCGTCGCCGGGTGGTGCCAGACCTGCACGCTCAAAGCCTGTGCCCGGAACAAGGGGCTTGCGTTTTGCGGTGAGTGCGATCTGTATCCCTGCGCCGATCTTCAGGCCTTTATTGATGATGTTCGGTATCCTTATCACTCGCTTGTCCCGCAGGACCTGGCAGCTATCCGCGAGAAGGGATTGGAGGGCTGGCTGGTCGAGCAGGATACACGCTGGCGCTGTCCGGCCTGCGGTACCCGCCATTCCTGGCACGATACCACCTGTCCGCAGTGCGGCGGCCCTACGCGCAACTGGGCCGGGTAATTCCGGTTAGGCCGCGCCACTGTTTTCTTTACTCTTCTCCCTTACCCTTTCTCCGCGCGTGGCTAATCATTACCCACAAGTCAGGAATGATGGAGAAATTAGTAGGGTACTGGTTGAGCGGGAGCGCCCCGACGAGGAGCCGTTGAAGATGTGGGAAACAATGGTTATGTGTGTACTGGGCAGGCTTGACATGAACAAATGAACTCCCTATTCTGTATAAAGAGGTCAAGGGGAAATTAGGTCGGGAATGTGTTCGCCTGAGTATTAACATACGGGAGATTACTATGGAATTCGTCAAACCCACACCGGATTATGAAACCTTTATGCAGGATGTAAAGAAGACTGCCGCTCTCATTGAGGCACCCTGCAATATGGACATGATCCGGGACATCTTCGGCACCTATTGGCCATATTGTGAAGCGGGCTGGCTCTCGTTTCGGACCACCACCAAACCCAACCGTGAGCTTTCTGTTCGTTACATCGACTGCACCACACCCCACGATCCCTACAAAATAGCCGTCGAGCACGGGTATCTCAAACCAACCGGACACCCTATCGAACAGCTTATCTACGATCTGCGCGATCATTTTCCGCCGCTGGGTTATGGCGTGGATGCCGCCGCCAGTTATGGCATCGAAAAAATCTGGCCGCTGGTTCAAAGCGCGGTCAAAATCGAAGACCTCTATACGCTGCCCTCGATGCCGCCTTCGATGCGGAACTGCGACGCCTACTTCAAAAAGTATGATCTCAAGTGGACCAGCCTGTATGCCATTGACTACCGCAATAAGAGCATGAACATTTACTTCATGTTCCCCGAACGCGGCCATTTTTCGCCTGAAACCACTGGCGAAATGATCAGCGATCTGGGCTTCACGCCGCCCGATCTGGACGAACTCAAAGTGAATTCGCAGGTTGGCGCGTTGTATTACACTTTCGATTGGGATGCGCCCACCTGCACGCGGATTTCTTTTGCTGTGCCGCACCAGCCCGCCAGCAACTTCCCGATGCACTGGGACGCGAAGATCGCACGCCTTATGCGCGAAGCGCCCACCATGCTGCACGAAATTCGCGGTTCGGCCCAAACCGCCTATACGGCCAAAGGCAATTATCGCAAAGTCGAAATCGACTATACCGGCATGGAATTTTCAATGGTCGCGGGGATCGAAGCGCTGCTCAAGGTGCTCGGATCATAGCGCTTGCTCGTGCTGCAAATCAAGCGATGGCATTCTGCATGCCGTCGCTTTTTTGTTGTTTTTGACCAGCCAGCCTATACATGACGCGCCGGATTAGGTAAACTAAAGCATTATTTTCCGAAGGGCAAGGAGGAGCACTATGCCAGGCGGCGAAGAGACAAAGGAAAAACCCGAACTTGCGGAGACGGCTCCATCGAACTTTATCCGCGAAATCATTGAAGAAGACCTGAAAACAGGCCGCTACAACACCGTCCACACGCGCTTCCCCCCGGAACCAAACGGCTATCTGCATATTGGGCATGTCAAGGCGATTCACATCGACTATGGCATGGCCGAAGCCTATGGGGGCAAATTTAATATGCGCTTTGACGACACCAACCCCACCAAAGAAGAGCAAGAATATATTGATGCCATTA
The DNA here is from genome assembly GCA_964472565.1 of uncultured Anaerolineaceae bacterium. Lineage (GTDB taxonomy): Bacteria > Chloroflexota > Anaerolineae > Aggregatilineales > Aggregatilineaceae > DATAMF01. Next base: position 2,615 of record CAYYNB010000177.1, on the reverse strand, counting down.
TCGAGGATGTGCGCTGGTTGGGTGCGGACTGGGAAGACCGCCTGTTTTATGCCTCCGACTATTTCGGCCAGCTTTATGAGTGGGCTATCCAACTGATTAAAGACGGCAAAGCCTACGTAGACGACCTCAGTGCCGAGGAAATTCGCGACTATCGCGGTACGCTCACCGAACCGGGGCGCAACAGTCCCTATCGTGATCGTTCTATCGAAGAAAATCTGGACCTGTTCCAGCGCATGAAGGCGGGTGAGTTCCCCGATGGATCGCGCGTGCTGCGGGCCAAGATTGATATGGCCGCGGCGAATATCAACTTCCGCGATCCGATCATGTACCGTATTCTGCATGCCGAACACCCGCGCACGGGCGATGTCTGGTGCATTTATCCCACCTATGACTGGGCGCACGGCCAGTCTGACTCGATTGAGGGTGTCACCCATTCGCTCTGCACGCTGGAATTCGAAGATCACCGCCCACTCTATAACTGGTACCTGGAGCAGTTGGGCGTTTTTCACCCGCGCCAGATCGAGTTTGCCCGTCTGAGCATCACCTACACCCTGACCAGCAAGCGTAAACTGCTCAAACTGGTGCAGGGCGGTTATGTGCGCGGCTGGGACGATCCTCGCATGCCCACGCTGGCTGCGCTGCGCCGTCGCGGGTATCCGCCCGAAGCGCTGCGCAATTTCGTGGAACGGACCGGCGTCTCGAAGGCCAACAGCGTCGTCGAACTCGGCTTACTGGAACACGTCATCCGCGAATACCTCAACCAGCATGCCCTGCGTGTGATGGCGGTTTTGCATCCGCTCAAAGTTGTCCTGACCAATTATCCCGAAGGACAGGTCGAAGAGATGGACGCCGTCAATAATCCCGAAGACGCCGCCGCTGGAACGCGCAAAGTCCCCTTCTCGCGTGAACTTTACATCGAGCAGGAAGACTTCATGGAGAACCCCGCGCCCAAGTATTTCCGCCTGGCTCCGGGCCGCGAAGTCCGGCTGCGCTACGGCTATTTCATCAAGTGCGAAAATGTGGTCAAGGATGCAGACGGTAACGTGATCGAACTGCACTGCACCTACGATCCCGCGACTCGCGGCGGTGATGCGCCTGATGGACGTAAAGTCAAAGCCACGATTCACTGGGTATCCGCCGCCCACGCGATTCCGGCTGAGGTTCGCCTCTATGACACCCTGTTTATCAAGCCGAATCCGTCCGATGTCGAAGAGGGCCACGATTTCACCGAAAATCTGAATCCCAATTCGCTCGAAATTCTGGACTCGGTGATGGTTGAGCCAAGCCTGAAGGGAGCCGCCGTCGGCAGCCGTTACCAGTTCGAGCGCACGGGCTATTTCTGCGTGGATCGTGACACTACGCCGGATAAACTAGTCTTCAACCGCACCGTGTCGCTCAAGGACTCCTGGGCGAAAATCCAGCAAAAAAGCTAATCACACACTGTAGGGGCAAATTCATGAATTGCCCCTACGATTTGCCATGCTTGAAGTTAATAATCTTTTTTAAGGTGGGAAATTATATGACGCAGCCGTTTCTCAAATGGGCCGGAGGCAAGGGCCAACTCTTGGAGCAGTACGAGCGCTTTTTTCCGGCACGGCGCGGCGGTGATTATTATGAGCCGTTTTTAGGCAGCGGCGCGGTGTTTTTTCGCCTCCGGGATCGCCGCCTCTTCAAGCGCTTCCACCTCTCCGACGCTAACCCTGAACTCATCAACTGCTACTGCATGGTGCGGGATCGCCTCGACGATCTGATCAACCGCCTGCGCGAACACCAAACCCAGCACACTCACGATTATTATTACACCGTCCGCGATCTGGACCGTGATCCCAACTGGCCCCACGCTGATCCCATCGAACGTGCCGCTCGCCTGATCTACCTCAATAAAACCTGCTATAACGGCCTGTGGCGCGTCAACAGCCAGGGGTACTTTAATGTCCCGATGGGCCGCTATAAAAAGCCGGATATTCTGAACGTTGGGCGGCTGTGTGCCGCTTCCGCCGCCCTACAGGATGTCGAACTGACCGTCCGTGACTTTGAAGCCGTGCTGGATTGTGTCACATCCCGCGATTTCGTGTACTTCGATCCGCCCTATGTCCCACTGAGCCGCTCCGCCAATTTCACCAGCTACTACGCCGATTCTTTCACTGAATCCGATCAGCGGCGGCTGGCGTATATTTTCGCCTCACTCGCCTCGCGAGGGACGCGCGTCATGCTCAGCAACTCGGATACACCGCTGGTCCGCCTGCTGTATACCAACTTCCAGATGGATCTCGTGGAAGCACGCCGCAATATCAATTCTCATTCGGGGCGGCGCGGCCTCATTCAGGAAATCGTCGTTTTAAGTTGCCGCTACAAATAAAGTGACGATTTTGGGGTTGTTCAAGCGCGGTTCAAACTGGATCAGCACCAACACAAACAAAGCCATCGGTTTGTGAAGCCTCCAAGTTAAAATAACAAAAGCTCACGCGTGCGCGTGAGCTTTTTCAGGCTGGGGGACCTGGATTTGAACCAGGACTGATGAATCCAGAGTCCACTGTTATGCCGATTAACCTATCCCCCAGCGACGGAAGGAATTTTAGCACGGCGGGGAGTGGTTGACAAGGGTGGGTTTCTAA
>CAYYNB010000176.1:0-12167 GCA_964472565.1 uncultured Anaerolineaceae bacterium | reverse complement strand
GCCTGGGGCCAGTTCCAGTAGCCGGGGTCCTCCGGCGGATCTAGTCGCGCGTCGGGGTCGGCGTCGAAGTGGCGGAAATACTCCCGTTTGGCGTCGAGCCAGTCGCGCCGCCCCGCACCCGGTTTTTTCGTTCAGCCTCCGACAGGTAGTGGGTCGGCCACGTGTCACGCGGGCCTTCCGGCGCATCCACCGCCCGGAGCGCGGCATACCAGGCATCCGTCAGGCGTTTGTTCATCCGGAGCGCATCCTGGAACGCCTGCTGCCACTCTGTCGGCGTTGCCCCGGAGTCGGGAAAGGGCAGGTCGAGACCTTCCACCCAGTCAGTCTGGGTCGCCATCCGCGCGAAAAAGTCTATGAACAATTCCTCCGCGTCATCCACCGGCGGGGGCAGCGCGGCTTTGATGCGCAGCTGGCGCATTTCGTCGCCCAGGGTGGCTTCGTGGACCTGGCCGCGCACGGGACCCCAGGTAAAGGTTTGGGTGAGCCAGAGGCTGGCGGCTGCCGCCTCCGGCGTGAGGGTGGTTTTGCTCATCAGCTGTTCGGCACCTTGAGGTAATACACGCAGACTTCGTGCTGCTCGCCCGGCAGATGGCCGGACTGGAAAGTCAGCCCGCGCGTTGACGGCACGACGGTGAAACCGGTGGTGGGGGCGATGGCGGCCCCGGCAGTGTAGTCATAGGCGAAAATCACCTGTTCGGCTGCCGCGTGGTCGCCCACCGGCGTATGCAGCAGGGTGAAGCTGGCGGTGGTGCCGTCGCCGACCAGCGTGTCGCACGCCAGCGGATAGGCGGCGGCCCAGGGGATCAGCTGACCGATGGTCACGCCTTCAACCGCCAGCGAGAAGGCCTTGCCCCACAGGTGATGGTCGGTACTGCCGACAATCATCTGCATCTGGGTTTTGACTTCTTCGCGCTGCGGCATGGGCACGGAGGCCATCACCGCCAGCTGCATCCGCGGGATGATGTAACCCCAGTAAATGGGCTGGCCGACGGAAGACTGGGAATAGGCTTTCCCGGTCAGGATGGCCGACACGCCCTTATACTCAGCTTCTCGTCCGCCCATGACATACATCGACAGCGCGCCTTCGGTAACCTTTTTGATGCCTTGCAGCGCGACATCGAGGGCCATGTCCTTGACCATCCCCTCCAGGCTGCCCTGGGGAATGTCCGTCGGCGGGAAAATCATCACAGCGGTGGTTAACCCCGCATTGCCGATGGACGAAACCACCTGCGGTTGGCCCCAGGTCAGCCCGGCGCTCTGGACGCCGGTGATGGGATACATGCCGGTGATGGCCCCCGCCGCCAGCGCGCCCGTTAAGCCTTTCGGCAGGCCGCTGATCGGGTCGTTGACCGCAACATCCAGATCGGTGATACCGAACATTGAAAACTTCGGGTGAGGCATTGTGATACTCCTTCGTTTCGTTATCCGGCGCGGTGGCGCAGCGGCAACCGGCCATCATGAAACACCGCGTGCCGGAAGCATGAGCGGGACAGTTAAGGGGAATTCCAGTCCCAGCTGCTTCGGGGTGGCGTCGGTTTCCCCGGTCACAAACAGACTCAGGCCGCGCGGCGCGGTGATCTGGCAGCCCTTTGGCGCGAGATATGGGACATACGCCAGTCCGGGCTGGTCGATGAGGTCCCGATACTGCCGGAAGTAACGCAGCACGGCAGGCAGGTACAGCCAGACCAGCTTCTGGTTGGTGCCCTGGTAGCCGGAGGTGACATGGTCAATTACCAGCCGCATGGCGACGGTAATCGTGAACGCCGTCACATCGGCAGGGCCTTCCGGCTGCGGCATCTCCCCTGGCGTATTGGTCCAGTACGGCAGGCTGTTCTGGACATACAGCGCATACGGCACCGCGTTTTTGGATTCGGGGATACAGCGCCGCTGCATCTCCATCACGCGCTCGACGGCATGCCAGACCGCGAAAGCCAGTTCATCCGTCACCTGGGTCAGGGCATGCAAATCGTCGCTCATCTCACACCACCAGGAATTCAGCACTGACTGAGGTGTGGCGGAACCCATCCAGGATGTGGCCCACCTCATCGGGGATGTCGGCGGGAAACTCCACCGTCGCCAGGCCGTCATACGTCACCTGCTGGAACTGGCCGCGCCGGGCATACACCAACGCCAGCCAGCGGTTGGCCGCGCGCTGGATCAGGGGGTCTGGCCGCCAGATACCAATCGGCGTGGCTTGGGCATGGGCGGCGGCTGGCGATCCGCGCTGGCCGCGCCGCACGGTGAGTACGTTGGTGGTCGTATTCACTGCTTCCACCGTCAGGTACTCATCCTCAAGCTTCAGCAGTTGGCCGGGACAAAAACGCGGCGTCCAGGCGGTGTCGTCCGCGCCGTCCGCGTCACCGACGGTAATCGCCGTGACGCTGGTGCTGATGCCGCCGGTGTCGGCGACCGCGTCCTGGCTGTCGCCCCAGGCCTGCTCGTAGGCGGCGTGGTAGCCCCACACGCCGGTGATCTGGATGGCATCCATATAATCGCCGCTGTAATTCGACCAGATGCCGCTCACCCGGCGGATGCGGTCATAAACCGTGCTGCCGCCGCCCTGGCTGGACAACAGGCGGTAATCGGTTGGAGCCAGCGGCGTGCCGGTGCCGTCAACCAGATTTGTCACGGCCAGCAGCGGGTAATCCAGCTGCAGCTCGCGGCGCGCGTCATCGATATGATCTCCCAGCGCATCGACGGTGCGGGTTTCCAGCAGTGGCGCGAAGCCGAAACCGACAAACTGGTCAATCCGCGCCTCGATGAGGGGCAGCGTCTGGACGACATAGGCATCGTCGCTGACATCGGCGGCGTTGACCTTCAGCTCCGTGCGGGCATGGGCGAGATCCGTATACATGCCTAGTCCTCGTCGTCAAAAACCGGTTCGCCGGGAAGCGCTGCCGGAAGCTCCAACTGCGGCTGCAAGCGGCGCGCCTGCTCGAAGAGCTGGTTCAGCTCCCGTTTGGCGAGGGTGCGTGCCTCCTCCAGGGTCAGCCGGATGTACAACTGCTGGACGGGGGCGGGTTCCACCGGTGCGGCGGCGACTTCGCCCGCCAGGGATCCCGCTGCCGGGCCATCCGTGGTTTTACTCCGGGCCGCCGCCCCCCCTTTTTCTTTGTTCACCGCCGGTACGGCCACCAGCACCCCCCCGGCACGCACCAACTGGTGGGAAAAGGCCGAGAGCGCGCTGTCGTGGCGCGTGTGTCCCTTCGGCGCGAGGACCACCAGGCCGTAGCGGTTAAACCGAACGCCATTTGAATTCACGGCATGTCACTCCCTGGGCAGCGCCCGGTAGCGGGGAGCACCTGGCTCCCCGACAGGATTACCGTACATATTCCACGGTGATGACGACGTGTCCGGCGGTGGGGGCGGTGCCACCCGGCACATACACCCCCCGGATGTCCGTCTCCGCACTGAGGACGGCATCATCCGCCGTTGCCAGGAGGACCAGTCCGGCGCTGCCCACCGCCGCATCGTTCACAAACCGGTTGGCGGTGGTGCCATCGCCGAGGTCGACGACATTACTCGTCCCGGCGTTAAAGGCCGTTTTGACATGGAACTTAAAGTTCACGATTTTCGCCTCCGCGGGCAGCGTGAAGAGGACTTTCGCCGCCGTGTCGGTGTGGGCCAGCACCGCCTGCTGGATGCACAGCGAACCCAGCGCCGCCAGGTCCGCCGGGGTTATGGGGCGGTTGTGAGCGGCCACCACCTGGGGGAGTCGCGTGCCTACTGTGGGTATGGGCATCGTTGGTTTCTCCGTTCCCGCGTAGGGTTACTGGTCCCAGCCCGCGGCATACTTCCGCGGCGCGACGACATACACCCCCCCGCTGAACTTGGGTGTGCTGGTGCCGCCAATGGTGCTGACCACGCGCAGCTGGGCTTTCAGCCGGTCGCGGCGCAGCGCCCGGCGCTGGCTGCCGGGGGTGGTGCCCACCGGCGTGAAGGCGGCGGTCTGCCCGGTCGCGGGGTCGTACAACGCGGCGGCAGGTACCGCGCTCCAGGGGTCACTGGCCTCCGCGCGGTGTTCGACGGTCAGGGTCCAGGTGGGGTTGGTGCCGCTGGTGTTTCGGGCATCCAGCAGCAGATGCACATCCCCCTCGACGGCACTGAGGTCAAATGCGGCGGATTCCACCGTACCGCTGCCGCGATCTTCCACCGGCAGCAGCGGCTCAAAAAACGTGTTGTTGGTTGAGTCAATCATGGTTCGACACCTCCGGGTGTCTGGTCGTCAGGTCGGTTGGGGGGAGAAATGGCGGTCCCCCACATCCATCTCAAACACAAAACGCAAGCGCGGCGGCTTAGGGCGTCAGTCCGGTGGTGACGTGGAAGGCCTTGGGCACCATCACGGCGGTATCGGCGTAGACGATGGCATGCACATAGGTCATGTTCTGCCGGGCGAGCGTGTGTTCGCTGGCGAACAGCACCACATCGTCGCCCATGCCCACCGCCAGTTCGCTCCAATCCCCAAAAAAGTTGACGGTTTCGTTCTGGCCGCTGCCGAGTTTGCGCGGCACGGCGTTGGTTTTGTAGTAGGGGAAGTTGAAGAGTGCGCGCTCGCGCACCCCGCTGGACCAGTACTCGCGCGCCACCGGCTGGCCGTTGTCGTCGCGCATGTTTTCGTAATACCGGAACAGCCGTGAGGCGGAGATGAAGGCCCAGGTGTCCTTTTCTTCAATGTTGTTGTCTTCCAGTTCGCCGTACGCCGTCGCCAGGTCATCCAGGTCCGGCTCACGGGCGGGGTTGAGCTGCACCAGCGCGATGCCGGGGGTCCAGCGCACGCCGAGCGGTTCCTGCCCGGTGCTGCGGCCATCCGCCGGGACGCCGCCCGCCCCGAACAGGGCCGAGTACTGAAGCTTCCGGTTGATGGCATCGATGAGCTGCTGTTTGAGCATACTCTCGATGCGGGGATGGGCGCGCTGCAGCCAGCCGTTGGGATACTGGGTCGGGGCGCGCAGTTCCTTGAGCGTCAGCGAGGCGGTGGCCCAGTCGACTTCATCCCCGGTGACTTCGGTGGTTTCGGCGGCCCAGTACGCACCCGGCACGCCAACCTGTTTGGTGATGGTCACCTGGTGCAGGTTCCCCATCGGGAAACGGTAGGCTCCGGCTTCGAACAGCACCTGTTTGTCGACCAGCGGTTCGATGATATCGTCGGCGATGTCAGTGTTGAGCACCCACGCGCCGCTCGGCCCTTCGCCGCTGCTGTAACGCACGGCGTGGTCCATCTGAAACAGATCGCGCCGGATGGCATTGAGGGTGCCTTTGAAGCCGGTGGGTTTGTAGCCCAGCGCCGCCATGATCGCCGGGTACAGACCCGGTTGGTCGGCCCCGCGATTGAGGTTGGGGACGGGATAACTGCTGCTGCGTGCCGATCGTGCCGCGCGTCCGCCACCGGCGGGAGCGGTCTGGAACGGCACCGGGCCGTTGCGGGGAGTCTGGTCGGCCAGCACCCGCGCGGATTTGGCGGCCCGCGCGAGGGCCGTATAGTCCCGCGTCGGTGTGGGGTCGTCGGCTTCCGCGTCCGCCTGGAGGTCGAGCAGGTCCGCCATGCTGCGCAGGGCAGTGAGGACGTCATCATCCGGCGCATCGGCGGTCAGGTCCAGAGCGGACCGTAACATCCCGGCATCCATGGGAGCGGATTCAGCGGCGGGCGTGCCACTTTCCAGGGTCGCCAGCAACTGCTGCAAGGCCTGGCGGACGGCATCCGGAGTCGCTTCGACTCCCAGAAAGGCGGCCAGATCCGCGAGTAATTGAGGGTCCATTGGTGTCTCCTCGGTTGTTGAACGAAACGGTATCGAACTCGGTTGAAGGGGGTCCTCCGACTGTCCTTGCGCCACCTGCGCCTCGGACGGGAGGATCGGTGTGGCCGCAGGTACCGGCGGGTCAACCTGCGGTTGGTAGACGGACTTACAGGCGGTGAGCGTGAGGATCGCGCGCCCCCCGGCCAGCGGAATATGCCGGGCGGGAGCTTGGACGACTTCGCGGATGGTGGCTGCCATGCCTTCAAGGGTGACGGGGCCGAGGCTTTCTTCTGCCGGTTCTTTCGTCAGCGACCAGCCGGCCAGCGGCCACATGCGCATCTCGCCGGTGGCACGGTTGAAGCCCTGCTCGGCATAATGGGACAGCGAGTCGGAGGAATACGCCAGCGCACCGCGTTCAATCTCCTGAAGCGTGCGCGCCAGCAGGGGATGGTCGGGCCACAACACATGGGCAACCCAGACGCCGAAACCGTACAGCTCCAGCCGGTGACGTTTGCCAATCGGCTCAAAGCCGTAGTCTGAATCCCAGCCGTGTTCGTACCACAGCGGCGCATCCGGGTAGTACTCGGCCAGCAGCTGCGCCAGCGGCGAAAAGTGGGTGCCGTAATAATCCGGGTCCTGCGGGCCGGTGAACTTCATGCCCCAGCCCTCGACGATATACAGTCCATCGTCCCGCCGCCGCAGTGACACCGTGCGGCTGGCCGCCCAGCGGCTTTTGCGTACCGCGCCCCACGCGGCCACCCGTGCTTTGTCGGGGGCCTGCGTCTGCGCCAGCACGTCCTGGTAGACCGCCAGCCACTGCTGCTGTTCGTCCGGCGTCAGATAGGCCTGGACATCCGGGGGAAGTGCACAGGGGTCCATCACGTTATCCTCCCGAAACGCTGCACCAAGTGGGCAGCGGCAGCGGTCAGCCGCTCATCCACATCCAGCGACAGCCGCTGTAACTCATCGGCGGCGTTCGGCCAGCCGGTGATCCGGTGGAAGCGCTGCTGGCGGCGGCCATACACATACTGGGCGGCGGGGCTGTCGTTGAACACGCGCACATTCGTCAAGCCCTGGCTGTAATTGGCGATGACATGCCAGGCTTTGACCAGGGCATGTGTGCGGGTATAGGGGATAATGTGGCCGTCGGCGTCGTGTTTCAGGACAAAGTTTTTCACGTAATACGCCTGTTTCGCGCTGGTCCACTCCAGGGGATAATCACCGGGGTAGCGGCGCACCGGCGGTTCGATGCGCAGGCTTTTGTCCACTGCGTGCCGTACGAAGGGCACAATATCGGTTTTGGCGATGGCCTTGACCTCATCCGGGAACTGGCGGGCAAAGGTCTGAATCTGGACCAGCGGGGTTGGGTCAAACGCGACGATGGCTTCAAACATCGCGGACCTCCTCCGTCGCATAATCGGTCTCGTAACTGCAACGCGTGAAGGCCAGCACATCCGCCGTACAAACAAGGTCCGCGCCGGTGTTGATAAGGGCATAGGCTGCCGGGGCGTATCCCAAGGTAATGTGCGGCTGCCACTGGTCGGGCTGGCTGTACGCAGCAATGGGGATGCCGCGCGTGTGGAAGGCGTGAACGACCTGCGCCTGGAACGCCCGCAGGTCGTCGGTTAATTCAACCAGGCCGATGAGCGGTATAACCGCCCCGTCTGCCGGAAAAGTACCGATTTGGGTGAGGCGCAGCTCAAAGCCGGCGAAGGACCCCGAAACATCCTGATAGATAGCCCGGAAGGCCGGTTCATCCACCAGCGCCGCGTGGACCAGCGTCACATGCAGGTGTTCGACCGGCGTCCAGCGCAGCGGTGCATCCGACGGCAGACTCCGCTGGAGGAACTGCTGCTGGGTCAGCAGGTCTTCCGTGTCGGCCAGATACACCACCACCGTGCCTGCCGCAGGACCGAAACTGGATTTAACCGCATCGTCGGCCTCACAGTAGCCCCCGGCGCGTTGACCCCAGAAACGCGGCACCCGGTCGAGGCGTCCGTGGGCCGGGGCCTGGACGACGGTAAACCGGCAGTCACACCGGAGCGCGTTACCGCCCGCGCCCCACGAGCAGTGCAGGCCCACGCCTTGCGGACGCAGGTTGTATTTGGCCCACTCGCTCGCGCGGTGAATCTGTCCGGCAGCCGCCCGACAGGTGCGGCAGTGTTTTTCGGTGCGTCCCAGGTCCCAGCGAAGCATCGGGTTGCTGTGCCCACTCGTCAGCCCCTGGTTGTACAGCCCGCGCAGGGCTTTGGTCCAGGCCTCCACCCGGCTGAAAAACCGCTCGCGCGCCTGGTAAAACTGACTGAGCAGGGCCAGGGATTCGCCGCGCAGCTGGTCGCGGGCGTCGGCGGTGGTGGCCCGTCCGACATCCTCCAGTTTGTCCAGCGACTGCTGGTACAGCGGCAGCGCCTTACCAAATACATCCCCTGCCAGATCGTCCCAGTAGCGGCCTTCGGCGGCAGCCTGCTCGCGCACATAGGCCGCCTCGCCGGGGGTCAGCATCCCTGTCGGGGTCCCCGCTTCGTTTACACCGCGCAGAAACGCCCGTTCGAAGGCGCGTTGAATTTCATCCATCCCGCGCTGCACAAACGCCGCCTGGTCCAGCCGCCGTCCAAACGCATCGTGCAGCAGGCCGTACAGGGCGGCCCGGTAGCGGCGTTCCACCTCGGCATACGCTTTACATGCGGCCAACGCGCCCTCGCGCTGGTGGTAATACACCCGCGCCGCGCGCAGCACCGGTTCCGCATCCGTATCCGTTGCGGCCAGCAGCCGGACATAAGCCACCACATCCAGCGGCAGGTGGACCGGGGTGAACGTTTGCACGGCGCCTTTCCGCGCCAAAATCCGCACGCAGTCACGCAGTTCTTTATACACGCCGTCCGGCAGCCAGGGGGCATCCGCCTGTGCCGTTGGAGGCAGCGGGGTTGCCGCCGGTTCGGCCCCGTTTTTGGCGGGGAGGACGGCTTCCGGCGGGCGCGGCGGCAGTTTGTCGGGGATAGTGGATGCATCTCCATCGGGTAGGGTGAGAAAAGGCGGCGGGCTGACAGCCGTCGTCTGTGTCGCCAGTTCGCGGATGCGGTTGATGTGCAGCGGGGTTGTGCCGATCAGATAGATGTCCTTCAACCGCTCATCCGCTGCGCCGCTGGTCTGGCTCTGGGCCTCGTACAGACTGAGATACCCGGCCTGTACCCGGCTGTTGACCACCGCCGTCACCGCCTGCTCGTCGCGTTTGAGATGGCTGAAATCCGGTTCCAGCACGATATCCGGCCCAAACTCGTGCGCCAGCTGCATGGTGTACTGCCCGGCATACCAGTTGGCGCGCGGTTTGAGCCAGTGTTCCACCCAACTGCTGTCGACCTGATACGCCCCGGCGTAAGTGCCGGTCATCATCAGCAGTTCGATGGACATATCAAACGCTTCCGCCACTGCGATCCGCGCCTGCTCAAACAGACTTACCATGCCGATTTTGTCGAATTCCTGCGAGAGTTGGAGCCACTCCCAGCGCCCCGCGGTGACCACCGTGCGGCCCGCATTCCGCGATCCCTTGAGGAAGCGCTGGAGCAGGTCCTGCAGGCGGTGGCGGGCAGTTTGGTCCGGATCCGAGCTGCGGTCCTTGGCGGGCTGCACGATGCCGCCGGGGATGGCCCGGTTGCGCAGGAACCACAGCGCTGTCTGCGCCGCTTCGGTTTCAATCCCAGCATGATCAAAGGCCACTTCCGCCGGGGCCACGCCGCCGAAGTCATTATCAAAATCCACGCCGTGACAGTAGATGCCATCAAACCGCGTCAGATACCCCGGCACGGCGGTGCGGTCGGTTGCCCCCAGAATACGAAACCCACGCAGTCCGTGCAGCACATCAATGTCAGGCTGGTAAACCCGCGGGTTCAGCCAGCGCAGGTCCAGCCGCCCGGAGTGCATGCGCTGTTTGAACAGCAGGTTGTGTCCCCAGAAACAGAGCGTTAACTCGCTGCGCAGTTGGATATCCGAAAAGGCGGGGGTGCTGACCAGCCGCACCAGCGGATGGGATTTAAGTTCCTGGTCGCCCTGTTTGACCCGGAAGGGGATACACGAGATGGCATTGGCGCGAATATTGGCCGCGCGGTAGGCGGTCACTGACGTGGCGTACAACCGCGCCAGGTCGGCGGCGGAGGCGTCGTCGCGGTGGAGGGCGATGACCTCTTCCAGCAGGCTGCGGAAGGCGTTGTTTTCGAAGGTGAGGTGCGCCATATCCGCCGTCATCAGTCCGACTCCCAGGATTCAGCGGCGGCACTGCGCGCTTCGAGCGCCAGCATAAAACTGTAGGCGTCGTCGTCATGTTCCCCTTGCGGTGCGCTGAGCGTGTCCTTTTCGATGCTGCCCAGCTGGAGTTGGGTGGTTAGGCTGTGGATCTGCACGGTGTGTTCCATAAACTGCGCCGCCCCATCATCGAACAGCCGCACGCGGCCCGGTTCGTTGTTGTTCCAGCCCGGACGGCCATCGTAACCGAGCAGCACGCGCGTCGGGGTGTTGTTCTGCAAATACCCGATGACGGCATGCCCGTGGTTGTTGCGTTCCACCAGCACCGGCGCGCCGTTGTACCACTGTCCAATCTGGTGGATGCCTTTGGGGAAGACGAGTTTGGGTTCATATTTTCCCGACCATTTGGCGACTTCTTCACCGGTGGCGACGTCCAGCACACTCAGCGCACTGTGATCGCTGCTCGGCAGGCCTTCGGCAGGGTCCGCGCCCATGATATAGGTCCGGTCCGGCTGCGGCAGCCGGAACACTTCCAGCCCCGGCACGGCGGGTAAACCGCGTGGGGCAGGCTGCGGTTCATTGACCCCGACCACAAAAAGCGGCGTCATCGCCTGGTAACACGGGCTGAGCCACGCCGGCGGCAGCCGTTTGTTGAGGGACCGCGCCGCCAGGGCTTCATCTTCGGTGGCGGGGTACTGCTCATACAGGTCATCCAGTGAGCCGGTGCTGCTCTGAATGTCAGCTTTTTGCGCCTCGTACCAGGCCGCATCCCGGCCCGGATGCACGTCCCAGGGCAGGAAAATCGCCGACCAGCCGTTGCGCTGCTGCCGGGCGGCTTTGTAAATCCGTTTGAAACGCGTGTCAGGTCGGTCCTTGTCGGGGCGTGAGAGCAGCACCATCTGGCCGCCGTTGTCGATGGTGGGTTTGACCGCGCGCAGCAGCTGGTCCTGGTCGGGTACCAGATCAAACTCGTCGGCAATCACCAGCGTGGCGGTATACGAGTCACCGGCATTGGTCGGGAAGGCTTTGGCGCGCGAGCCGTTGGAGAGTGCCCAGTCGTGGGTGTTATCCACCACCACGCCGCGTGCCTGCATCCAGGACGGCAGGCGCTGGTACATGCCCTTCAGCCGGTGGTTGAGTAATTCCACCGCTTCGTCGTCGCGCCGCGAGAACAGCAGCACGGTGGCGATGGGATGGAAGATTAGCTTCCAGAGGGCGTAGGCGAGCGCCAGCCAGGTCATGCCGATCTGCCGCGCTTTGAGCCAGATATTGAGTAAGGACTGCTGCAAGGTGCGCAGTGCTTCGGCCTGGGCGGGCCACAGGTGGAAGGGCACCCACTGGCCGATGACGGCATCCTCGATCCAGCAGTAGTGATGGACAAAATACGGGGCGGACTGGCGGCAGGCCAGCCACTCCCGCACCATCTCCTCCTGGTTAAAGGCGGTTGTTGTCGTCGGGTTGTGCGCAGCTGCGACCAAAGAGTTCATCCTCAAACTGCTCGACTAACGTCTGCGCGGCGGCCAGATCATCCGCCGTCAGGCTGACCACCGTACTCATGACCTGATGCTGCTGGACCGGTGGGGCGATTTCCGCCGCCTGCCGCTGCAGCTCGCTGGCGAGTTTGACGAGTTTCACCAGCCCATCCAGGTCGATGCCGAGCGTGATGACTTCGCGCTCCGGCTCACCCTTCCCGGCGCGAATCACGCGCCGCGTGGTTTTGATGAACTGCGGCGACTGCTCCAGCACCTTTTCGGCCAGCTCGCGCAGCGCACTGCCCACGGCCCAATCCTGCTGCCGCACCGCCCGCTGCCGTTCTTCCCAGAGGGCCTGGTCGTGTCGGGCGCGTTCCGTCTGGTAGGCGGCCAGCCGGTCCTGCCAGTGAAACTGGGCCGACCAGGTCTGGAGGGTGCGCAGCCGTGTGGAGGGCGGTTTTTCGGACGACGATGTGGTGCCGACCTGACGCCGATAAACCGCGTACAACTGCCGCAGGCTGCGTCCCGGCCCCATCCGGCAGTAATCCAGAAACGCCGCATATGAACGGTCGGTTTCTGCTGCCTGACGCTCCAGCGTCTCCCAGAGTCCGGGGTCCCACGCCGCCTCAGTCACGCGCCTCGCCCTCATCGGCCAGACGCACCGTCAGTCCCAGCCCACTCAGCCGCTCCAGGATCACGGCCACAAACTCCGGCTGGAGTTCCA
>CAYYNB010000175.1:0-12179 GCA_964472565.1 uncultured Anaerolineaceae bacterium | reverse complement strand
TCCCGCGCCGTAGCGGCGCTCCCCGCGTCAACCACCCCCGCGCCTGGATCGCGCGCCCGCTGCCCCGCGATCACCGGGACACCTGCCCGATCTCCCCACAGCTTCAACTGTTCAATCGCCGCCGCGCGGAACGTGTCGCCCGCCGCGATCAACACTTTACGATTGTTCAGCCGCATCCGGTACGCGATCTTGCCGATGGATGTCGTCTTGCCCGATCCGTTTACGCCTGCGATCAGCATCACCGACAGCTTGCGCCCGCTCAGGTTCAGCGGCGTGGGTTCGGTCAGCAGCGCGCGGAGTTCCTCTTTCAGTGCGTTCGTCAGTTTCTCCTGCGACTTAATCCCGTCGCGTTTGACGCGGCTTTTCATCCGTTCGACCAGCATATTTGTCGTTTTGACGCCCACGTCCGCCTGGATCAGCAGTCCTTCAATGTCGTCCCAGGTATCCTCATCAATCTCCGACGCGGCGAACATATTGGCGATCCGCCCAAAAAACGACTGCCGCGTGCGTTTCATGCCTTTATTGAGTGATGCCACGTTTCTTTCCCCTCGCAGTGCAGATTAGTTTTTAGTGGTTAGCTTTTAGTGATTAGTTAAAGCGCGCGCGCTTATCTACGTTTTTCCCACCCCACAAATGACGTTGACTTCCCCCTCTCCAGCCGAGCTAGAGAGGGGGACTGAGGGGGTGAGGTTCAAGATCCAACGAACGCGCTGATCTACCGTAGGGGCGCGCCCAACTAAAAACTCTGAACTAACAACTGATAACTCATTACCGATTTTAGCACCGGCAGAGTATAGTGAGTCGCCGGGTGCCCTGCAACCCCCATGTTCAACCCGTTCCGATTGCGTTATACTGGTGTTAACGGGCCTTGAACTGTATTCACTGGTTAAAACATGGATAAATCGCACATTCGTAATTTTTCGATCATTGCGCATATCGATCACGGTAAAAGCACGCTGGCGGACCGTCTCTTGCAGATCACCGGGACGATCAGCGAGCGCGATATGCAGGAACAAATCCTCGACAGTATGGAACTCGAACGCGAACGCGGCGTGACGATCAAAGCCTCCGCTGTTCGTATGCAGTACACCGCTAAAAATGGCGAACTTTATGAAATGAATCTGATCGACACCCCCGGTCATGTGGACTTTTCCTATGAAGTCAGCCGCGCGCTGCAAGCGTGCGAAGGGGCCGTGTTGGTGGTAGACAGCACCCAGGGCATCGAAGCGCAAACGCTCGCCAATCTTTACATGGCGCTCGAACAAAACCTGGAAATTATCGCGGTGGTCAACAAAATCGACCTCCCCGCCGCCCAACCCGACGTGATCGCGGAAGAAATCGAAGACCTGATCGGCATCGACGCCGCCGACGTGATCCCCGTCAGCGCCAAAACCGGCATCAACGTCGCCCAGATTCTCGAAGCGGTGGTCCAGCATGTCCCGCCGCCCAAAGGCCACACCGACGCCCCGGTTCGTGCCCTCATTTTCGACAGCCACTACGACTCGTATAAAGGCGTGATCGCCTATGTCCGCGTGGAAGATGGCGTGATCAACCGTACGGACACTATCCTGCTGATGGCGACTGGCATCCAGACCATCCCTATCGAAATCGGCATTTTCAGCCCGACCATGCAGCCTATCGAAACCCTGTCCAGCGGCGAAGTCGGTTATATCGCCACCGGACTCAAAACCGTGCGTGAATGCCGCGTCGGTGATACGGTCACGCTGGCGAGCAACCCCGCCCCCGAACCGCTGCCCGGCTACAAACACGCCAAGCCGATGGTATTCGCCGGCATTTATCCCTCCGACAACGACGACTATCACGAACTGCGCGACTCGCTGGAAAAATTACAGCTCAACGACGCCTCGCTCGTCTACGAGCCGGAAACTTCCCAGGCGCTCAACTTCGGTTTCCGCGTCGGTTTCCTGGGCCTCTTCCACATGGAGATCATCCAGGAACGCCTGGAACGCGAATACGATCTCGACATTCTCGCCACCGCCCCCAGCGTCGAATATCAGGTCGTCATGCGCGGCGGCGAGGTGATCACCATCAACAGCCCCGCCGATCTGCCCGATCCCAGCGGCATTGCCGAAATCCGCGAACCCTGGATGCAGATCGAAATCTTCACGCCGGAGGAATTCATCGGCGCAATCATGGAGCTTGTCACCAAAAAACGCGGCGAATATGTCAGCATGGAGTTTCTGGACCAGAAGCGCGTCCAGTTAAAGTACAAAATTCCCCTGGCCGAACTGATCGTCGATTTTTATGATAAACTGAAGTCAGCCACGCGCGGTTATGCCAGCCTGGATTACCAGTTTGATGACTACCGCACCGAAAATCTCGTCAAGCTGGATGTGCTGGTCAACCAACAGCCCGTCGATGCCCTGGCGATGATTGTCCACGAAGATGAAGCCTTCCACAAAGGCCAACGCCTCGTGTCCAAGCTCAAACGAACGATCCCGCGCCAGCTCTTCGAAGTTCCCATTCAGGCAGCGGTTGGCAAAAAAATCATCAGCCGGGCCAACGTCAAAGCCTTGCGCAAAGACGTGCTGGCGAAATGTTACGGGGGCGACATCACGCGCAAAAAGAAACTGCTCGAAAAGCAGAAAAAAGGCAAGAAACGCCTGAAAATGATCGGCAATGTTGAAGTGCCCCAGGAAGCTTTCATGGCCGTACTGAGACTGGATGAGGATGAGGATAATGACGACTAACAACACCCCCCACATTCTTCCGCCGCTGCCCCAGCAAGTGGTCAGCGAACGGCTGATCATCCGGCCCTCACAGCGCTCCGATGCGCCGCATCTTCAACGTTGGTGGAACGATCCCGCCGTGATGGGACCCGGCGGCAACGTCGATGGCATGGAATACGACGAATCGGACATGGAAGACTGGTTCCAGCGCCATATCGACTGCCGTTCGTGCGCCACCCATTTTGTGATCTGTCTGCGCAGTCCCGCCGAGCAGCCCATTGGCGAGTTTTACATCGCCTGCGATGACCGCCCAATGTCGGTTGATTTCGCGCTGATCATCGGGGAAAGCAAGCTGTGGGGTCATGGTTATGGCCGCGAAGCCGTATCCGCCTATGCCGATGCGGTCTTCCAGACCAAAACCTGCGACATCATGCAGATCAATGTCCGCTGCGACAACGAGCGCGCGATCCGCATGTTCCAAAGCATCGGTTTTGAAACCGAATATGTCTGGGCCAACGGTCAATTCCAGACCATGACCCTTACCCAGGAAGCCTTTGAGAAATCGCGCACCCCCGCGCAAACGCACTGATTCGCCGGGGCGCATCCCAGCGGTGTGCCCCTTTTCCCATATCTGGAATACAAATGAACCGTCCACCTTTTTCGAGCACTCTTTATCTCGCGCTCCTGGCCCAACTGCTGTTTGCGCTGGCCTTTACCGTACCCATGCCGATCATCCCGCTCTACATCACCGATGATCTCGGCGCAGCCGAGCAGTGGATCGGCACAGCGACCTTGTTTGTCGCGTGGTCATCCGTCGCGCTGCGGCTCCCCGGCGGCACGCTCTCCGATCGGTATGGTCGCCGCCGGATCATGATCAGCGGCGCGATCCTCGGCCTGTTCGCCAGCGCGATCTTGATCCTGACACACGATGTTTATTCGTTTCTACTGGGACGCTTGTTCGGCGGTATGAGCCTCGGCCTCTATACGACGGCTGCCAAAGCGCTGATCGCCGATCTCGCGCCCCCTTCCCGGCGCGGCGAAGCGATGGGCCTCAGCAATGCCTCGTTTTCGTCAGCCGTCGTCATCAGTCCTTTGATCGGTGAAGCGCTCAAAAACGCATTCAATTTCCAGTCGGTCTGGATCGCCAGCGGGGTGATCTATGTGCTGATGTTCGGCCTCACCTGGCTGCTGCCCAACACCCGCCCCACCGCCAGCGCCGCGCCGAATATCCGCCGCGAAATCAGTGCCACCCTCAACGAGCGCGGCCTGTGGGCCGCCCTGATCCTGATGGTAGGCAGCGGCACACTGATGACCGTCATGTACACCTTTTACCCCCTCTTCGCGGAACGCAAAAACCTGTTCGAGGATGCCCCCGCGTTTATGTCCGTTATCTCGATGAGTCTGGGCCTCAGCATCTGGTCGCTGGTCGATGCACTGGTCGAACCCGCCGCCGGACGCCTCTCGGATCGCGTAGGCCGCCAGTTTTTGATCCCGCCGAGTCTGCTGATCGTCATCATCGGCGCAATCATGCTCAGTCAGGCCAACAGCACCTTTTTCACCTATACATCCATTGCGATTCTCGCGCTGGGCTGGGGTGCCATGCGTTCGATGGCCGACGCCATCACCCAGGATGCGGTTGCCCCGCTGCTGCGCGGCACGGGGAGCGCCCTGCTCTACACCGGCTTCGATCTGTACGTGGGACTCAGTGCCCAACTGTTGAGCACCAGCATCGATGGGGATGATTTTAGTGTGTTTTTCGTCGCGGTGATCCTCACCGCCCTCCTGAGCGGCATATTCGGATTCCTGTCCTCCCTGCGCCTGACCACCTACGATCAGCGGAATCCCAATCCCATCCAGCCCTCCGCGCTCGGCGATTGATACCCATGCGGGTAATCCTGTTCTGTAGGGGTAATTCATGAATTACCCCTACAGACCTTTCATTACCCCTTCCTACTGCTTCACCGCCTCATACAGCCGCGTCCCCAACGTGATCATGTAGTCCCGCCCGCGCTCCTCATTTTCGAGCGCCTGCACCCATTGGCCGGGAATCGCTTTCTGGCCGTGATACGCGCCCGCAATCGCCCCGGCGATGGCACCGATGGTATCCGCATCCCCGCCCAGGCTCACCGCAAACAACACCGCTTTTTCGAAGCTGTCCGGGTGCCGCAGCACACTGTACAGCGCCGCCGGGATGCACGCCTGTACGGTCAGCCGGTTGTCGCCAATCGCCTCGACCACCTGCGCCGGATTCGGCCAGCTTTCGAGCAGATCCACCAGCGGGACAAAATACGGCAAAATCCCGGCATACGGTGTCGCCGCCAGCATATCCTGCATCTCGTAAAACATCCCCTGCGCCGTGACTCGATTCGCCGCCAGGGCCACCGCCAGCGCCACCGTAACCGCGCCCGCCTCCCCCAACGGATGCGCGTGTGTCACCCGCGCCGACGCTGCCGCCGCCTCGATCAGCGTGTCGTGATCGTTGTGATAGAACAACCCAATCGGCGTCGCCCGGCACGATCCCCCTACCCCATACGATCCTTCGGCAAAGACCACCCGGTTCGCATCGCGCCAATCCATGCCCTGCTGCAAACGATAGAGGACTTCTAGTTCGCCGGGGTTATGCCCCCGCATCGCGTTGAGATTCTGCCCAAACTTCACCGCGAGATGATCCGGATCAATTTCGCCGCGTTCCAACAGGCTTTCCGCGACCCCTATCGCCATCTCGGTATCTTCGGTATAAAACCCGCCGATCATCTCTCCATCAAAGTTCTCGCGCTCCAACAGGCTTTCCGGTGTATGATCCTTGCGCGTGCGGCCCAGCGCATCCCCGACCATCAAGCCCAGCATCGCCCCGACAAACTGATCGCTCAATTTCACGTTCATCTTGCCCATCCTCTTCTACAGGTATCCGTTCGCATAGAGGTGCTGCGTCCGCCTATTGTCTCATCCGCCACCGTTCGACTGCCTCACGCATTTTTGGCGGCAGATAACCCTCTGCCTCCAGCACCGGCAGCATCTCATCCAGCGTCAGCGCCGTCTGCACCGCATATCCCGCCGCTTCGAGCGCTTCCCGCGCGCCGAATCCCAGATCGATCACCGCCACCACGCGGATCACATCCAGCCCGACTTTTTTCGCCAGTGCCGTGATCGCGTTCGCCTGTGGAGCATCGATCAGTACATCCGACAGCAGCAGCGTCGGGTGCCCGACATCATACGCTCCTTCGATGGCATACGCCGCCGTATAATCGCGCACGTCCCCATAGGGATACACCAAAGGCCGCTCCGAGCGCAAGCTGACCGCCACCCCAATCGGCAGCGCGTCCACCGTCGTCAGCATCCGATCCGCATCTCCGAGCAGCGGTTCGAGCGCCGCCGCCACCTCGCCCAGCAGCGCCGGGTACGACGGCAGCCACCGTAAATACAGCGCCACCGGCCAGATCGCCCCGTCGTCCTGCACGAACTGCCCAAACTGGATCAACCCCGCCCGTGCCAACGCTAAAGTGAGTTTCATGAGAACTTCCCCACCAGCCGCCACGCCATGCTGATCCCCCACGTCACCGCCCAGACCGGCGCTTCGGTATTGGTCCCTCCAAATCGATAACACCGCGTCCGTTCTTCCTCTGCGGTCAGCGCCGTGATCCCGGTTGAGTCGTCATTCGTCGCCACCACGATCACCACGTCCGCCTCGCTGGATTCTTTGAGCCGCGCCGCTTCGAGCTTCACCAGTTCGCCGCAGTCCGTACTCTCGACGCCCAACCGCGCCGCCAGATCGCGCACATCCGGCAGAATCTCCGTCACCCGCGCCTGCCGGATGCGGCTCACAAACTTATCGCTTTCCGGCCCGGCATAACTCACCGCCAGCGTATACCCGCGCTCATCCATCAGCCGCGCGAACGCATCTTCGAGCAGGTCTTTTCCCGTTCCATACACATACTCCCCCACCCGTTCGCGGATCACCGCTTCCGTCTCCGCGATCATGCGATCCGCTTCCGCTTCGCTGTCCGCCCGCGCCGTGATCCGAATATCCGTCTGCCCGGTATGCGCCGCCAGTCCCACCGTCGGATTCGTCCACGTTTCCAGGTCGCCAATTTTCGCGTCGATCTGGCTTTCCCCGATCCCCGCCGTGCGCAGCACCAGCGCCTTGATGATGCCGCGCCCGCCCATTTTCTCGCGCAGATACGGCAGCACCGTCGCTTCCATAATATCTTTCATCTCGCGCGGCACCCCCGGCAGACTGATCACCGTGCCCTGTTCCGCCTCCACGATGAAGCACGGCGCGGTCCCCTGGCGGTTATGCACCGGGATCGAATTCGCCGGAATATACGCCTGCACGCGGTTATTTTCGCTCATCAACGATCCAAACTGCCGGAACCGTTCCTGAATCTCTTCGAGCAGTTCGGGCCGGAACTCCAGTTCCCGATCCGTCGCTTCGGCCACCGCCTGCCGCGTCATATCATCCACCGTCGGCCCTAATCCGCCCGTCGTGATCACCACATCCGCCCGTGACAACGACGCCCGGATCGCGCTGGTGATCCGTTCGTGGTTATCGCCCACCGTCGTCTGGTAAAACAAATTCACGCCTACGTCCCGCAGTTGCCGCGCAATCCAGGCCGAGTTCGTATCCACAATCTCGCCCAGCAGCAGTTCCGTCCCAATACTGATAATTTCCGCGTTCATTTCCAATTTTCTCCTGAGATCAAAAAACGCACGGGTGGTCCGTGCGTCGTTAAGCCCCTGTTTCGACGCTTAGTGTTTCGGCGTCCAGGTCAGATGCTCCCGCACCTGAAGATCGGTGTTGCGAATTTTCATCGCCAGATCGCCCGCCAGATTGCGCATCAGCCGGTAGCCCAACTGCGGATACGTATCGCACAGCAGCATCAGCTTGTCGCGCGGAATCGCCAACAGCCGCGTGTTATGGGCCGCGCAGACCGCCGCCGCCGAGCGCAACCCCTGATCGACCAGTGCGACTTCCCCAAACGACTGGCCCCGCCGCATCCGGGCAATCGTGCGCGGCCCCTTCGCCGCCTGCTCCCCGATCATCGCCGGATCAACCTGAATATCCACTTCCCCTTCCGCGATCACATACAGTTCGCTTCCGGCAGTGTTCTCCGCAAAAATCACATCATCGAGCTTATAGGTGCGTTCTTCGCAAATCGACGCCACCAGTTCCAACTGCGTGCTGGTGAGTTCGTAAAAGATGTCCGCCTGTTTTAAGATGTTGCTGATCGCCATGTGCTGGCTCCTGGGTAACTTTAATTCTGGT
The DNA here is from genome assembly GCA_964472565.1 of uncultured Anaerolineaceae bacterium. Taxonomy (GTDB): domain Bacteria; phylum Chloroflexota; class Anaerolineae; order Aggregatilineales; family Aggregatilineaceae; genus DATAMF01. The sequence continues at coordinate 4,226 of CAYYNB010000175.1, read as the reverse complement.
GGCATTGTAGCACGATCCGAAAATCCCTGGCAAGATTAATAACATCATGAGAAACCGAACGCGCCGCCTTTCCCTGCTTATGGAGAAAGCGGGCCAGGGAGAATAGGGGTTATGACCGACCACCGCCGCACCCTCGGCCAACAGGGCGAAGACTGGGCCGCCGCCTGTTTCGTGCGCGCCGGATACACCATCCTGGCCCGCAACTGGCGCGATCCGTTGGGCGAACTCGATCTGGTGGTGCGCGGCCCGGATGAAATCGTCTTTATCGAAGTCCGCACCCGGCGCGGCCCACTGCCCGACGCCATCGCCGCCGCTCTGGACAGTATCACGCCGCGCAAAAAAGCCCGCCTGATCGCGCTGGCGGAGGCTTTTCGCATCGCCCATCAGCTTGACGATCTCGCGTGGCGGATCGATGTCGCCGCCGTCAGTTGTGCTCACGGGGCATTTTCGATGGAGGTCATTCACGATGCAGTCGATTGGTGAGGGGATCAGGGTGAACGCCCAACCCGAACCGGAACCCGCGCCCGCGCTCGAAACCGGGCCGCGCCCGCCGCTGATAGTGCTTCTCGGCCCAACGGCCAGCGGCAAAACCGCCCTGGGCATCGATCTCGCCCGCCAGTTTTCCGGTGAGATCATCAGCGCCGACAGCCGCCAGATTTACCGCGAGATGGACATCGGCACGGCCAAGCCGACCCCCGCCGAACGTGCCGCCATCCCGCATCACCTGCTCGATCTGATTTCGCCTGCTGCAACCTTCGGCCTCGCCCAGTATCAACGCGCCGCCTACGCAGCCATCAGCGATCTGCACGGGCGCGACGTGTTGCCGTTCCTGGTCGGCGGCACCGGGCAGTATATCACCGCCGTGATCGAAGGCTGGGGGATTCCCGAAGTCCCGCCCAACACCCCGCTCCGTACCGACCTGGAAGATTTCGCCGCCGAACACGGCGCGCGGGCGCTGCATGATCGCCTGCGCGACCTCGATCCGGCAGCCGCGGATCGCATCGATTACCGCAATGTGCGCCGCGTCGTTCGTGCGCTGGAAGTCTGCCTCACGACCGGCACCCCGATCACTGTTTTGCAGCGCAAACAGCCGCCCCCCTACCGGATTCTGCAAATCGGCCTCACCATGCCCCGCGAAACGCTCTACCAGCGCATCGATGCCCGCGTGGATCGGATGATCGCGGACGGCCTGCTGGACGAAGTGCGCCGCCTGTTAGATGCCGGGTATTCCTGGGAACTCCCCTCGATGAGCGGCGTTGGTTATGCCCAGTGGAAACCGTATATCGAAGGCACCGCCTCCCTGGACGACGTGAGCACCACCATCAAAAACGACACACACGCTTTTGCACGCCGCCAGTATACGTGGTTTAATGGGCACGATACGGGGCTTCGCTGGTTCGACATCACCCAGATCGATTCAATCAGCGGGCTGGTGCAAGACTGGCTGACAGCGGGTAAGGAGTAAGCATGGCACGGCGGCGTGAACAAACCAGCGGTTGGCGCAATTGGAGCACGGTTCGGCGCGCGCGCGGCGTCAACCGTACCAATCTGATGATCGGTGTAGCCCTGCTTCTGCTGGTGGTGGTGTTGGTGGTCCCGCGCGTCTATCCCGCCGCCCGTCAGGGCATCACCTGCACCGATCTCGCCTCCCCGCTGGGCGGCAACAACCGTTCCGTGCTGGCCCTCTCCGGTGACGATCAGCAGCATCTCGCCCTCGAAGTCCGCCTGGAAAAAGACCCCCTGGCCCTGAATGAGCAGTTAGTGGCCTATGTCACCTTCGTCAACAACGATGTCGGCCCCATCATTCTCCACTTCGACACCAGCCTTGATCCCATCATTATCCGCTCCGACATCATCGGCAGCATCCCCAACGGCACCCAGCCGGGTGTTGTCTTTGAATTCCGCCGCGAAAACGAACGCTGGGATTCGCCCAATCTGACCTTAGCGCCCTCCCCGGCGCAAACCCTGAACTATGAAGACCTGCATCTGCTGGGTTCGCGTTCGCGCTGCACCATGAAATATGTCCTCGATCCCAACATCGACATCCCCAACGCCCTCCCCGCCGGAACCTACCGCATTCGCGCCTTTTACCGCAATGTGAATCCGGGTGTTCTGCCCGTTCCGGCGGCAGGCGCGCCAACGGCCACCGCCACCGCCGCCTACTCCGATCAAGGAGCCTGGACCGGCCTCACCGCCTCCGAGGAAGTGCTCTTCACCGTCAGCGGTGCCGCTGCCTCCCCCTAATCCATAAATCGCGGCCCTATTCCTCACCTTCCAGATCACAACTGCTTGCCGCGCCCGCGTTTCCTCTTCATTTCCACGGGGGGATGAAATAATTGGCATCCAGGCAACCCCGCGTTAAGCTCTCCTATCGCGTTTTTAACCATGACCATCTCCTAAAGTGAGGGTTTTTCTCCGTGAGTGCATCCAATCGCCGCCAGTTATTCCTCGTTGGAATCATTTTTATTGCCTTCATCAGCCTGGGCTTGCCCGACGGGCTGCTGGACATCGCCAATCCGCGCATTCGAGCTACCTTTGAGGTCGAGCCGGATCTTTTCAGCCTGATTTTCGTGACCGGCGTCATGGGCTATTCACTGTCGGGTTTTTTTGCGGGGCAACTCGTGCAGCGGCTGGGCATCGGTCTGCTGCTCTCTGGCAGTTGTTTTATGACCGCGCTGGCCTTGTTCGGCAATGCGGTCGCCCCCGCCTGGATCTGGTTTGTGCTGCTGGGATTAGCGGGCGGCGCGGGAGCCGGGGCCATCGATGCCGGGCTGAACACCTATGTCGCCACCAATCACGGCCCGCGCATGATGTTCTGGCTGCATGCCTTTTTTGGTGTCGGCGTGACCAGCGGCACCTGGTTAATGAGTCTGGTGGTAAATTCCGGCAAAACCTGGCGCTTGGGTTATGCCATTGTCGGCGGGATGCAGATCGCACTGGCCTTGTGTTTCCTGCTCACCCGCACCCGCTGGAATCAACCCTCAGCCCACGCCGAACAACCCACATCGAAACCCGTGCGCACCCCCATTCGGGAATCGCTGCGGCTTCCGGTGGTCTGGTTGGGTGTCGCCCTGTTTTTCCTGTATACCGGAGCCGAAGTGACAGCGGGCCGCTGGTCTACCTCGTTGTTCATTGAAGGTCGAAATATCAAAGCCTCGACTGCCGGGTTATGGGTATCCGCCTATTGGGGTATGTTCACCTTTGGGCGTGTGATGGCGGGTGTCCTGGGGCGCTGGCTGACCCCCTTATCCTTTTTACGCCTATCCTTGATCGAATCGCTCGCCGCGACTCTGCTCCTGGTCGCGAATCCCTTCAATTGGTCGGGCGGGGTAGCCCTGCCGCTGTTAGGTTTCGCCTTTGCGCCGATCTTCCCGATCCTGGTTTCGATTACCCCCGGACGAGTCGGCGCGGCCCACGCGGCCAATACCATCGGCTTCCAGATCGCCGCCGCCGGGCTTGGCGCTGCCGTGCTGCCGGGTCTGACCGGCGTACTCGCGAAAATCACCTCTATCACCGCCATGCCGGTGGTGCTGTTAGTCACGATGATCCTGATCCTGATCCTGCACGAACTCTCGCAGGCAGCCAAACGCAGCCGGGAAACCGTCCCCACAGTTCCCACAGTTCCCACAGCCTCCACCGTCCCCAGCCCCCAGGCCGAGGCCGCCCAGGACTAAGCGCGTAGGGGCAATTCATGAATTGCCCCGCCCGTGTGGTTCCCCCGTTTCGCAGCGTACAGATCATCGTTTGTAGGGGCGTATTGCGATATGCCCCACGCTTTCCACCCCACTCACGCCGCGCCGTTCGTAGGGGCGTCGGCTTGCCGCGCCCTGCTCCGCGTGCGATACCGTTGGCGAACAAACAGACTGAATGGATAGCCGTTGTAGGGGCAGGTTTGCAAACCTGCCCTTACGCTCATCCTCGAATGTTTAATCGCTTGTAACCTGATCAATGGATTCGCCAACAATATCGCGTGCGGGGCAAGGAGGCCGAGAGGATAGGGGTGAGGTTCGTAGGGGCAATTCACGCATGGCCCCCCTTTGTAACCCCCGCATTATTAACCATCCAAGTTAACCATCGAAGTTAGTATCTCAATGGTGATGACAAATCCGAACATTCGTGCTATCCTATTCGTATCGCCCAACATCGCCCTTTACCAACCACTAAAAACTAATGACTAATAACTCCAAGGGGGGGGCAGAAAATCGCCCCAATTTTACAAAACCCCG
>CAYYNB010000174.1:0-12185 GCA_964472565.1 uncultured Anaerolineaceae bacterium | reverse complement strand
GCACGTGCCGCCGCATAGATCGCTTTTTCTATGCGCTGACGATCAAACGGGACGATAGTTCCATTACGTTTGGTGACGTGATTGATACTCATGCTGGATGGCGTTCCTTGTCCTGATGTCCGGCAGATCGCCGGATACCAATAAAAAATGCCCATCCTTCACAGGATGAGCATTGACCATAACAACATGTCACTCATCCTTTTGACGCGAAGGACGTTGATGGAATGTTCTTGCAGCCAGGCATTCGGACTATACCGTTGCGCGACAGTGCCGGAATTGCACCGGACTTTCCCTGCTATTTCAGCCGCCCACGACAGGCTGGCGCTGCCAGAAATATTTCAATAGACAGTAATCATAACAGTTCGAACGGCCCTGTGCAAACGCACTCCGCCGTGTGCAGCAGATACAAGCTCCTTACTGACAGACATTGTTGTAAAAAATTACATTTGTAACTTTATGCTTTCTCTGATAATGGAGTATATTCGGAACTCGTATTTTGCGTATTCACGACTTAAACGAGGAGCCTCGAATGAAATCTCGCTTGTTGGTTATAATGTTTCTGCTTATGTCCGTGCTGCTTGCTCTGCTGGTGGTTCCGGTCAGCGCGCAGAGCAGCGCTTCGGAAGTCCGCATCAGCATCACCAGCGATCAATGGGGTCTGACCCCCTACGACTACAACACCGGCTATCCGGGTTACATCATGATGTCGCTGCTCTACGATAACCTGCTGTGGTATGGGCCAGATGGCAACCTGATCCCCTGGCTGGCGTCAGATTACAGCATCTCCGAGGATGGTCTGACCTGGACCTTCACGCTTCAAGAAAATGCCACCTGGCATGATGGTGAACCGGTAACGGCTCAAGATGTGGCGTTCACCCTGGAATTTGTCAAAAACAACCAGCATCTACGCTGGACCTCGGTAGTCACCACCCAAGTGCAGTCGGCGGAAGTGATCAACGATCATACCGTCGCCATTCACCTGAATGCGCCCTCGTTGAGTTTTGCCCAGCTCATCGCCGCCGATCTACCTATCCTACCCGAACATATCTGGAAAGATGCTGAGGTCACATGGGGAGAACCGGTGGAGGTAGACCCTATCGGCAGCGGGCCATATAAGCTGGTCGAACACCAGACCGACGTAATGTACCGTATGGAAGCCAACCCGGATTATTGGGGGGGCAAGCCGCTGGTGGACAGTCTGATCTTTGTTGTCGTTACCGACATCAATGCCCAGATGACTGCCCTGCGCAGCGGTGAGGTTGATTTTGCGACTGGTTACGTGCCACCGGAACTGGTTGAAGAAATGAATGATGGCGAAAACATTGCCATCGCACGGGTGCCCGGTTACGTCGTGGATTTTGTCGGGATGCACGCCGACCGCGCTCCGCTGAATGATACGGCCTTCCGCCAAGCGCTATCTTACGCCGTCAACGTGCAGGAGATCACCGACACCCTGTACGGTGAATACGCGACTGCCGGATCGCCCGGTTATGTGCCGCCGAATGCTCCCTGGGCCAAGATGATGACACCAGTGTTCGATCCGGCGCGTGCCGCTGCGCTGCTCGATGAGGCCGGTTATAAAGACACCGATGGCGACGGCTGGCGCGAAACGCCCACTGGCGATCCCATCGATCTCGAAATGCATACCCAAACCAGCAGCCCCATTCGGATGCGTGCGGGTGAACTGGTCGCTGAATATGCCGCCGCAGTCGGTATTCGCATCGAGCCAACCCCAGGCGATTTTAATACCTGGATGACCACCGTCCGTGAACACGGCGATTATGAGATGTACCTGGGCGGCTGGTCTGCGCCAGTCCAGCAGAATCCCGACCAGATGTGGCAGTTGTTCCATACGGGTGGATCATTCAACTTCATCGATTTTGCCGATCCGGCGATGGATGAACTGCTGGACGCTTTCGCGGCAGAGCTGAATCCTGATGTTCGTCTGGAACTGGCCGGGCAGATCCAGGATCAGATCGCCCTGGATGCGCCTTACATCCCGCTTTACTACCCCGATGTGCTGCAAGGCTACCGCCCCAGCGTGTACGACGGTTGGATTACCATCTCCGGCACGGGAGCTTTTGACAAACAGTCCTTCCTGCCGCGCTAGTTTCAGATGTTTTTCGCTGCGATCCGGGATGGTCTGCCCGCCAGATCATCCCGGCTTTTATGAGGATAACCGTTTTGAAGATTTTCCGGCTGATGAGCCTGCGAGCCGCCGTTTTCCTGGTGACGCTGTGGGCCATTCTCTCGCTCAATTTCCTGATTCCCCGTCTCATGCCCGGCGATCCGACTTTGTTTTTGCTGGGGGGTGATGTTGAAACCGCCGACCCGGTGGTGGTGGACGCACTGCGCGAGAGGTATGGGCTGAACCAGTCACTGATGACCCAATACCGCACCTACTGGCACAATTTACTGCGCGGCGACCTGGGGTATTCGCTGCAACAACGACAGAGTGTCGCTGAATCCATCCGGGAAAAGCTGCCCTGGACACTGCTGCTGGGAGCTACCAGCTTGCTGTTTGCCACAATGATTGGGATCGGACTGGGAGCGTGGAGTACCTGGAAAGGCCGTTTTTTTGAAGCTTCTAGTCTGGGACTGGCGATTGGAGTCAACGCCATGCCCATCTTCTGGGTGGGTATCCTGCTGCTGGCGAACTTTGCCGCGCATCCCGGTGGATTACCCAGTTATGGAGCCTACACCCCCTGGGAGAGTTTCGCTCCATTTTCGCAGGAGTGGCTGCACGATGTGAGCCGCCACCTGATTTTACCCGCCGTTACCCTGACTCTGGCGCTGGTCGGAGATATCACCCTGATCACCAATGCCGCTCTGCGGGAGGTGATGCCCGAACCCTATCTCACCACTGCGCGGGGTAAGGGGCTGCGGGAACGCACGGTACTGACTCGTCACGCACTCCGCAACGCGCTGCTGCCCCTCGTAGCCCGCATCGGGTTGATGGCTGGGTTGATGTTCGGCGGTTCAACCCTGGTCGAGTCGGTCTTTTCGTATCCGGGCATCGGCTTGATGATGTATAAGGCTGTCATCGCGCGCGATTTTCCGCTGCTGCAAGGCGGCCTGCTGGTGATCGTGCTGGCCGTGCTGATCGCTAACGCGATTGCTGACCTGTGTTACCGCCTGCTCGATCCCCGGATGAGGGTGACTGCATGACAGCACAGCGTTTGGGCCTGGCAATTGTGATCGCCTTTGTGCTGGTCGCCCTGTTTGCTCCCCAGTTGGTTCCCTATGATCCGTTTGAGCGAGTGGGCAAACCGTTTCTACATCCTTCTCAAGCCCATTGGTTGGGAACCAATGACGTAGGAAATGATATCCTGAGCGAACTGCTGATCGGGACACGGGCCACTCTGCTGGTCAGCGTTACCGTCGGGCTGATAGCGGCAGGGATGGGGGCGCTCATGGGAATGCTGTCTGCTTACTGCCCGCTGCTGATCTCGGAACCATTGCAGGCAATGACCAACATTGCGCTGGTGATTCCCCGGCTGCCGCTGGTTATCGCTGCGGCTGCTTACCTGGGGCGCGGGATGGCTTCACTGGTGCTTATCCTGGCACTGGTCTCGTGGCCTGCAACCGCACGTGTAATCCATGCCCAGGCACTCTCGGTGGTCCGCCACGATTACATCACAGCCTCACGCAGCCTGGGAGCGCGTCCCACCTGGATCATGCGCAATCATCTCTGGTTAGGCGTGCGCTCCCTGGTCTGGACTCAATTCCTGCTGGCGGTGAACTCCGCTGCACTGACCGAGGCCGGGCTGTCATTTTTGGGACTGGGCGATCCTACCAAGAAAAGCTGGGGAACGATGCTGTATTATGCTCATGCACGCAGCGCCTTTTTGACCGATGCCTGGCGTTGGTGGGTGCTGCCGCCGGGATTATGCCTGGCACTGTTTTTGTTTGGCCTGATGCTGTTGGGCCGCAGGTCTGGTCCGGCGGCGCTCAACCATGCTTAATCGAGGATTATGACCATGTTGAATGAATTTACTCCGCACGATTTTGCGGCGACCTGGCAGGCGTATGCCAACCAGCGACAGCGCGACGTGCGCACGGACGAAGACGACCGGGCTATGTGGGCCGCTTTTGCCGACCGGTATGATTCGCGCACGCCGGTGTCGGAAGAACTGCTGGCGCGGCTGAAAGCACTGGCGCGCCCTAACGATACCGTGTTGGATATTGGCGCAGGGACCGGGCGAATGACACTGCCGGTAGCGCATTTTGTGCGCCAGGTGACCGCCCTGGACCATTCGTCCGCCATGTTGGATGTGCTGCGGCGCAAGATGATGCAGCAGCATATCACCAACATTGAGATCTACGAAACAACCTGGGAGCAGGCCGAAGTGGGGCCGCACGATATCGTGATGGCGACCTGGTCGCTGTACCGCCAGCCGGATATACTTTTCGCCCTACGTAAGCTGGTGAATGCCACCCGCCGTACCCTGGTGATTGCCGAGGCCGATACGGGGTTGAAACTGCCGTGCGAAAATCCCCATGCGCCGCTGCTGGCTGAGATATGGGGTGGCGCAGGTGGCATCCCCAATTATCTCTACTTCGCAGGCATGTTGTGGCAGATCGGCGTGCGAGCCGATGTGCAGATGGTGTATGAACCCCGCAGTTTCCAGAGCGAAACCGTAGAAGAGATGGCCCGGCAGCTTGTCCCGGCTTATGCGAAACCGGATGAAGTCGAGCGGTTCGCTCAGCAGTTAGAGCCGCTGCTCAGCCGTGATAAGCAGGGATACTGCTACCAGTATACAGTTCCAATGGGAATCATCACCTGGACGCGAGCGTAACCCGATGACAATACACACCTACCAATCCTGGGGACGTTATCCGAAAGCCGAACCGCACGCGGTTCAGCCGGTTTACTGGCGTGATGACGTGATCGACCTGTCTGCGGTTGAAGGGCCGGTGCTGCCGTATGGCCTGGGGCGCAGTTACGGGGATAGCTGCCTGAATAACAGCGGCACACTGCTTGATACGGCTCCACTCAACCGCTTCATGGCCTTCGACGAAAACACCGGCCTGCTGCGCTGCGAAGCAGGCGTCACCCTGGCTGATATTTTGGAACTCATCGTGCCGCGCGGCTGGTTTTTGCCCACTACACCCGGCACCAAGTTCATCACCGTCGGCGGGGCGATTGCCAACGATGTGCATGGCAAGAATCACCACAAAGCAGGTACGTTTGGCTGTCACGTCACCCGCTTCGAGCTGCTGCGCTCGGATGGTGAGCGGCTGATCTGCTCTCCGGAAGAAAACGCCGATCTGTTCCGCGCGACTATCGGCGGTCTGGGCCTGACCGGGCTGATCCTGTGGGCTGAAATCCGTGTGCGACGCGTGGCCGGGCCGTTCATCGCCAAAGAGCAGCTCCGTTTTCGCTGCGTGGATGAGTTTTTCGAGATCAGTGCCGCTTCGGACGAACGGTTTGAACATACAATGGCCTGGGTAGACTGCCTGGCAACCGGCAAAAGCCTGGGGCGCGGATTGTTCATGCGCGGCAACTATACCCAGCTTTCCCGCAAGACCCCGGAGCCGAAGTCGCTGTTGACTGTGCCCTTTCAACTTCCGGCCTTGGCGCTCAACCTGGTCACGGCCAAAGCCTTCAACGGTCTATATTATCGCTCGCAGTTTACCCCGAAAACACGCCGAACGGTTCCCTATGACCCATTCTTTTATCCCCTGGATGCACTGCACGAGTGGCATCGGCTCTATGGTCCGCCCGGTTTTCTACAATACCAGTTTGTGATCCCCTATGCCCAGGACCGCACCGCCATCAAGGAGATTCTGACGCAGATCAGCCGGTCCGGGGTGCTGTCGTTTCTGGCTGTGCTGAAGGTGTTTGGCGATGTACCCTCACCGGGGCTGTTGTCGTTTCCCCGTCCAGGAGTGACGCTGGCGCTCGACTTTCCCTTTCGCGGCCAGCGCACGTTGGCGCTGCTCAGCCGCCTGGATGAAGTGGTGCGGGCTAACGGCGGCGTATTGTACCCGGCCAAAGATGCGCGCATGTCGGCAGAGACCTTTCAGGCATGTTACCCTCAATGGCGCGACTTTGCGCAGTACGTCGATCCAAAGTTTTCGTCGAGTTTTTGGCGGCGCGTCACGCGCGGCGGAGAGGAATGAGAGGAATTATGAAACTGATGATTGTGGGCGCAACCTCAGCGATTGCGCATGAAACCGCCAAATGTTTTGCCGCCGATGGCGCAGAGTTTTTTCTGGTCGGACGCAGTGCCGATAAGCTGGCAGTGGTGCAGCACGACCTGGAAGTGCGGGGCGCGGCGCGTGTGGTGACTTATACGCTCGATCTGAACCAGCTTGACCAGCACGAAACCATGATCTTCGCCGCGTATGAAGCGCTGGGGGGATTTGATGCGGTACTGATCGCACACGGCACGCTGACCGATCAGGCCAAAGCGCAGGCCAGCGTCGAAGAAACCCTGCGAGAATTACAAACCAATGTTCTGAGTTATATTTCCCTGCTCACCCTGCTGGCGACACGTTTCGAGCAGCAGCGGCGCGGCTGTATTGCCGTGATCTCGTCGGTGGCCGGGGACCGTGGACGCGGGAGCAACTACATCTACGGCGCGGCCAAAGGGGCAGTCAGCCTGTTCGCCAGCGGGCTGCGCGTCCGGCTGAGCAAAGCAGGTGTTTCCGTCGTTACCATCAAGCCGGGTTTTGTAGATACGCCGATGACTGCTCACTTGAAGAAAAATCCGCTGTATGCCAGGCCGGAAAAGGTCGGCAGACGCATTTATACCGCCATGCTCAAGGGAGAAAATGTGGTGTACGTTCCCTGGTTCTGGCGGTATATCATGCTGGTGATCTGCCACATCCCGGAGCGGTTGTTCAAGCGACTATCGCTGTAGGATGGTGTGCCATGACCAATGTTATTCGTGATTATTTTGAAGTGCGCGCCCCAACCTGGGACAGCATGATGCCCGTCACACTTGATGAGGCTCTCCGCCAACTTCTGATCCCTTTTGCTTATGAATTAGGCACTGCTCACTTGATTCTAGAGATTGGCAGTGGAACAGGTGCGTTGATTCCACATTTGCGCCGGTGTGCTCCTGCCGCGCGGCTGATCTCTATCGACCTGGCCCACACTATGCTGAAAAACGCGCAGCACCGTGCTCCTGGCGTGGGGTTAGTCCAGGCAGATGTCCATTGTCTGCCGTTTTCGTCCTCAGACTCTCTTTTTGACCTGGTAGTTTGTCATAACAGTTTCCCCCATTTTGCGGACAAACCGCTTGCGCTGCATGAAATTCAGCGGGTGCTGCGTCCGGGAGGACTGCTTTTCATTTTGCATAACAACTCCCGTGAAAAGGTTAATGCTATCCACCTTCGGGCAGGGTCGCCGATTGATGGTGATCTGCTGCCTCCAGGAGAGGAAATGCGCCAACTGCTCCTCCTGGCAAACTACCAGGGAGTGTGGGTTGATGATACGCCAGAGCATTATATAGCCAGAGGGCAGCGATATAATCCAGATCAGTGAGGAAGCCATGACGGTAGCCAAGTCAGAGATACTGGAACACATCAGGCAGACCGGCGAACGGATTACGCTGCCGCGCCAGGCAGTTATCGAGGCTTTGTGTGAGCTTGAGGGGCATCAGACCACACAAAACGTCCAGCAGTATCTCGCCGGAAAGGGAACCGTTCTTCAAGAAGCGACGATTTATCGGGTGCTTCAGTGGCTGAAGAACCTGGCTGTTGTGTCTCAGACGGATTGGGGACAATCCGGGATAGTCTATGAACTGTTGTCAGCTCCACTTCACCATCACCTGATTTGTTTGCGCTGTGGGCATGTTCAGGACTTTGATAATGCGGCAGTGGAGTCATTACGCCAACACCTGTGGGACTACTACGATTTTGAACCCCGGATTGACCATCTGGCGATTTTTGGTGTTTGCAAGGACTGCCGTTCTGTAGCCGAAATCGACCTCGAACGGTAAATTACTGCTGCCACTATACTTCCAATGAAGGGGAATCTCGAACATGACTCGTATCGTTTACCTGGACTGTTTTGCCGGAGTCAGTGGAGATATGCTGCTCGGCGCGCTGGTGAATGCCGGGTGGCCGCTGGAACGGCTGCAAGCGGTGGTCCAGGCATTGAAGTTGGAAGGCGTCAGCGTCCAGGCTGAGCAAGTATCCAAACACCACCTGGCTGGCACGCAGATTTCGGTGCTGGCCCCGAATGCGCAGCCTTTGCGCCATCCTGCTGACCTGATCGCGCTCATTGAACAGGCCGATCTATCAGAGACAGTGCAGAAACGCGCCGCAGAGGTGATCATGGCGTTGGCAAAAGCCGAAGCCCAGGTCCACGGCGTGCCGTTGGAAGAAGTGCATTTTCATGAAGTGGGCGCGGTAGACACGCTGGTCGATGTCGTCGGCACGGTGGCCGGGCTGGAAGCGTTGGGAGTTGATGTGGTTGTGTCGGCTCCGCTGCCCTGGTCGCATGGCACCATTCAAATCTCTCACGGTCGGTTCCCGGTTCCTCCGCCTGCGGTGGCGGCTCTCTTGGAAGGCATCCCGGTTGTCGGCGTGGATGTCGAGGGCGAAATGGTAACTCCTACCGGCGCAGCATTGGTGACCCGTTTGGCTGGATCATTTGGCCTGATCCCCTCGATGACGGTGACACGAGTAGGCTACGGGGCCGGGATGCGCGATTGGCCCGACCGTCCTAATCTGCTGCGGCTGGTCCTGGGCGAGCAGGTTACAGGCGCTTCAGCCGAAACTCTGACGGTGTTAGCGTGCAATCTGGACGATATGGTGCCGGAATGGTATGGCCCGCTGGTTGAATCGGCGTTGAAAGCGGGTGCGTTAGATATCTGGCTGACGCCCACTCATATGAAAAAGGGTCGCCCGGCGGTGGTGGTTGAGGTGTTGTGCAAGCCTCAGGATGCTCTCAACCTGCGCACGTTGTTATTCCGCCAGACGACTACGTTGGGAGTCCGAGAATCCAGCGTGACTCGTTGGGCGCTGCCACGCCAGATACGCACCGTTACAACTCGTTATGGTGAGGTGCGTATCAAGGAAGCCTCTTTGGAGGATGGCACGCGCAAGTTTGCTCCCGAACATGATGACTGTCTAACACGCGCCGTCGAACACGGGGTAAGCGTTCGGGAAGTATGGATCGCGGCGGTGCAGGCTGCTGAACAGTTATAGAAATGCTGGACCAAACATTTCCGTTTGGTCCAGTTTCACCAATCACACGGCATCTTCCCAGTCGGGAAACGGATCGTCAAATTCTGCCCAGGCGTCCCGGCCCAGGGCGATTTCAGCGTCGGCAAGCAGGCAGCTTTCCAGAGCAGCGCGCAGGGCTTCTTCCGGCATTTCCAGGCCGATCAAGACCAGTTCTTGCTTGCGATCCCCGAACGGCTCCTGCCAATCGGCCTGAATGGTTGCCAATTCCTCGGTATCTTCTGGCCAGGCGTCGCGAGGCGTGTCCGCCCACCAGGTCCCGATCAGGTCCAGTTCCAACTGATCTCCGGCTTGCGACCACAAGATGATGTCTTCGCACCGGCTGGCGAGCCAGATGCTCCCCTTTGAGCGCAGCACTGCGTCCAGCAGATCGCTTTGTACCAAGTCATCCAGCCGTTCCGGGTGGAAAGGCCGCCGTGCGCGAAACACAAAACTCCCGATGCCATAGGTCTCCGTTTCGGGCGTGTGCGGTGTGTCGATCTCTTGCAGCCAGGTCGGGATCGAGGCGGCGCGCTCGAAGTCAAACGAGTGGGTATTGAGGATCGCGCGCGGCGGTATCTGGCCGTGATCAGTGCGCAGCAGCCGGGCCTGGGGGTTGAGGTGTCTCAAAAACTGCTCTAACTGTCCCAGCGCTTCCGGTTCTACCAGGTCGATCTTGTTGAGGATCAGCACGTCGGCAAATTCGACCTGTTCGACCAGCAGATCGACCAGCGAGCGGTCATCGCTGGACGACATGTCCAGCCCGCGCTGCTGAAGTTCCTCACGTGAGAGATAGTCGTTCAGCCAGTGCGCTGCATCTACCACTGTCACCGTTGTATCAAGCCGGGCGATCTCGCCCAGCGCCCGGCCCATTCCGTCAGGAAACGTGAAGGTTACGGCGATGGGCAGCGGTTCTGCCACGCCGGTTGCTTCGATGAGGAGATAATCGAAGCGATCCTCACGAGCCAGCCGGGCAACTTCTTGCAGCAGGTCTTCGCGCAGTGTGCAGCAGATACACCCGTTGGTCATGGCAACCAACTGCTCGTCCACGCGGCTGAGAGTGGCTCCGCCCCGCACCAACTGCGCATCGATGTTGACTTCGCTCATGTCATTCACGATGACTGCCACCCGCAGCCCTGCGCGGTTGTTCAAAATGTGGTTCAGGACGGTGGTTTTGCCCGATCCCAGGAACCCGGATAGCACAGTGACAGGTAAACGTTCCGGCATGGCGGCTATTTCGTTTCCCGGTACAGCACATGCTGGCGCACGAACGGATCATATTTCCGCAGTTCCAGACGGTGGGGATCATTCCGGCGATTTTTCTGCGTGACATACACGTGCCCGCTGGCCGTGCTACGTAGTTTTACGATACCCCGCACATCTTTTTTCTTTGCCATGGTTGGTCTCCTATCCAGATACCGACACTCTAATTGAAAACATTTTTCAATTAGAGTAATCGTAACGGCACAGACAGGCGATGTCAATCCTGAACTACCCGGCGGATTTTCGAGTGACCCAACCGGAACACGGCGGCTAATGAGGGGCTTCGTTCTCAGCAGCACAAGAGTGAGAAGAAGAGGATTCGGCTGAATCTGGCTGGATCGGACAGTTGGGCGACATGCGCTGTCGCCGCCGTACACGCCCGAAGGCCCAGATCAGAAGGGCCAGCGGCCAGGTATGCACAGCGAGCGGTGCCCCACAGTCGGGACAGGGCAGCAGCCCCACCCCTAATAACCCGACGATGGCAGTCCACCCATTAGTCAGCCTCAAGCGCCAGCGCTGCATGGTCTTATCTCCAATATGAACATCTGCCCGATCCAAGAGGCGATGGTATCCGGCCAGTGGCTAAGTGCTCTGGCTGGCCCGCTCCAAATTGAGCGATAACAAACGGCGCAGAATTTCTTCCTCGTCGTCCAATACGGCGTATTCCCAGCCATACGCATCACACACGGCGCGATCCAGCGCGGCGTGCAGTTCGGTCAGCCGGGGAGCGAAATCTCCAGCCGCCGGGACGATCTTCGGATGGCTTTTGCCTTCGGCGGGCGGATCGCCGCGAAAGACCAGCAGCGCATTATAGAGGTTGGTCAGGGTGCGCTGCTCCAACGCCTTGCCGGAGACGCCGGGCGGGTTGAGCCACGCCTCGCGTTCCTCGTGAAGCTGCTGCGCGGCGGCGCTGATGGCGCAATAGACGGGGTGATCGGCGGTTTCCTGACCGGGCGTCCAGGGAAACGGGAAGGTTTCAAAGGTTGTGGTCGGCGTGTAGCGCGGATCATTGCCCTTGCCGAGCCAAGTGCCCATGCGCAGCGCCCATTTTTCGTGGAAACGCGAGTGTAACACGCCGAAGAAGTAATCGTCTTGGCGAGCAATCACGATTAGCTGATGGTCGGGGACTATTCTGCTGTCTACCCAAACCCATAGGCGATGTTTTGAAACATGTGGGGTTACAAGATAGCGCGGCAGATGGGCTATAGCTTCGCGCATTTCTGGACGAGAGCGAATGTGTAACCACCATTTGTCCCGTTCCTCTTTTCTGTTTGTGGTATCCAAGACTGCTTTTACATGTTGTCGGACATAGTCGAGTGGAACTTCGTATAATTCCGCTTCCTCAAGTGGCATATCTGGTCCAAAATCAATTAGCCACATATCACGCGGACGGCGAGTTACGTCCAGGCCATTCCACCAGGGTTTCACAACATCACCGTTAGAACGCCCGGAGCGATTTGCCATCTGAATCAGGCGATTGGCGAGTTCCTCCTCGATGTCAAATGCTCCTCCCTTTTGATTACCCCTGAATCCAATTCCGGCATTCTCAGGTAGCGGCTGAGCAAGTGTAATATCGCTGTTTCCCGTCAAATCTGGATTAATGTGAGGAACCACTTGGCTATCAAGTGTTTTAAATTGTTCGACCCCACGATCAAACCCGATCATTGAAACACGAACGGACGCGCCATCAAGAACCCAGGATCGATCTGACCAGGCCATAAAAATATCGCCTGTCTGCTTGA
>CAYYNB010000173.1:10075-12240 GCA_964472565.1 uncultured Anaerolineaceae bacterium | reverse complement strand
CCCTTCGGGAAGGGGCAAGGGGGGATGGGGTAAAGAAAATATTGGCGCAGCCTAACCACCGCATGTCTGACGGTCTGTTTACAGCCGGGGCCAGATTCGGTAAAGTGGATGCAGTAAGGTAGAAGCAAGGAGAGTTTTTCTGATGGCACGCAAACTAAGTTTAGTACTTTTGCTGGTCGCGCTGCTTTTGGCGGCGGTTCCGGCCCAGGCCCAGGGGGCCAATGCTTGGACCGTGTACCAGTTGAATATGCGCACCGGCCCGGCCCCGACCTATGACAGTATCGTGGCTATCCCCTCGAATACCGGCCTGATTCTCGAAGCGCGGAACGAGGATGCGTCGTGGGTGTTGGGGCGCACCGAAGATGGTGTCTATCGGGGCTGGGTGTCCAGCCTCTATTTGCGCTTTGACACCGGGTTCAATTCCTTCAATATGCCCATTAGCAGCGAAATCGTCGGCACGACTCCCGCCGCGCCTGCTCAACCGACTGCCCCGGAACAACCCGCTCCATCGGGTGACGCGGCAGGCGGCAGCGCGACGGTTGCCAGCACGATGAACATCCGCAGCGGCCCCGGCACCACCTTTAGCGTGATCGGGCAGATTCGCGGCGGCACACAGGTGATCCTTGAAGGGCGTAACGAGGCGGCGAACTGGGTGCTGGCGCATGCCACCGACAGCGCGCTGCGCGGCTGGATGTTTGTCCAGTATCTGCGTTTCAACAGCGTGACTGTGACCGATCTGCCGGTGTCGGGCGAGATCGCGGAATCGTCGGACACCGGCATTATCCCCCCGACCACCAACATCAATTACAACGGCGTCGATATGCACGGGTATGATCCGGCCCGCATCGAAGGTATCGACCTGACGCAGTATCCGGTGGTGGCCCGTGCCACCAGCCGCTCCCGTGCGATCTTCCAGACGGGGCGGGCGCTGGGCAACAATCCCGGCGTGCTGGCGAAAATTGGCGACTGCTCGACGGAACACTGGTATTTCCTCAAGCCGTTCGCCTGGGGTGACTACAATCTCGGTACGTACAGCAGCTTGCAATCCACCATCGATTATTTTGGCGATTCGCTGGCCTATGACAGCGTGGCCTCGCACAACGGCTTCAATGCCAACGCGGTGATGGCTCCCGAATGGTCGGACCCGGCCTACTGTCAGGCAGGCGAATCCCCGATGGAATGCGAATTCCGCATCCACAAGCCGAGCATCGCCGTGATCATGTTCGGGACGAGCGATCTGCTGGTCATGACGCCCTACGAATTCGACTTTTACCTGCGCAGCATGGTCGATCAGACCATCGAGGCAGGCGTGATCCCGGTCATGAGCACCTTCCCCGGCAACCAGGGCTTTTGGGATCGTACTATCATCTTTAACCAGATCGTCGTGCGGATCGCGCTCGATTACGACATCCCGCTGATCAATCTGTGGCTGGCGCTCGAAAGCCTGCCTAATCATGGTCTCGAAGAGGACGGGTTCCATCTCGGTGAGCCGCCGACTCAGGCCGGGGCGTGTGTCCTGACGCCGGATAATCTGCAAACCGGCTATCCCACCCGTAACCTTGTCACGCTGCAATCGCTCGATGCCATCTGGCGCGGCGCAATGCAGTAACACTTACCTGCACCGGGGGCGTATTGCGATACGCCCCCGTCCGTAGGGGCAATTCATGAATTGCCCCGGCAAAAACGTGTGCGATTATGCGGATTTGAATCCGTTTCTCCATAAACCTATCATGGGCGACAAACGCGGCAAGCTCAACGACGACGTTTTTTCCTATACGCTCACCAAAGATGAGAAAGTGCTGATCTATTGGTACAACAAGCTGGTCACGACGCTGAAAGGTGACAAAGCGCGCAAGTTCACCGCCCAGATCGACGACGCGGACGATCACGAGGCCCAGTTGATCATGGCCCGCGCGACAGGCAACTTTAAACGCGGCAACGAACGGCGCGGCGATTAATCCCCTTGCTATTAGCATCCGAGTTCACCATCGAAAGTCTATTTTTCTGTGAACATCTGTGCTATCCTGTATTCAACCTCACCGCACCTTTTCAACGCGCCTCACGCCGCGCAAAATCGAGTTTCTGCCAAAAAGTCCCACTTCTTGCCAGGAACTCGACTTCACGCCGCGAACTTTTCCCCTCAAAACAGCCAAAATAGGGGATCA
>CAYYNB010000173.1:0-10065 GCA_964472565.1 uncultured Anaerolineaceae bacterium | reverse complement strand
CCCCCCCCCATCCCCCGCCACCCGCCCCCCCCCCGCCCACACATCCCCCCACCACCCCCAAAATAGGGCCGCCACGGGGGGGCGGGGGATCAGTCAGCCGTTTGGCAGCCCTTCAATCGGGCTATAAGTACTATTAATTTAGAGTTGTGAAAACCGTAAAATACTTAGTATAGAGGGTTGAGGTTTTACGGGGGCACAACGATGTCTTATCATTCGCCAGACGGAATTATCTGCGAGAACTGCCAGCACAAAAACGAACCGAACGCGGTTCACTGTTTCAAATGTGGCACCCGGCTGGTTGCGCCGGATACGCTGCCTATTTCACCGGACGAGATTCCTGACGACAAGCTGATGGATATGCAGTACGGCATGCGGACGATTGAGCACAGCCGGTTGTACAACGGTGCGCTGTTTCTCACCGTGCTGGAACACGCCGAGGCGATCATTGTGATCGATAAACACGACATCGTGCTGGGCCGTGACGATCCGGGAGCCAAACCCACGCGGGGCAATTTATCGCGCTTTAATGCGTATGGATTGGGTGTGTCGCGCAATCATGCGCAGATCACGTATGAAGACGGCCAGTATATTCTCACCGACCTGGGCAGCGCCAACGGCACCTGGATCAACCGGGATCGGCTGCTGCCGCACGAATCGCGCGTGCTGCAACACGATGATCGGGTCTGGCTGGGGAAACTCGTGTTGATGGTATATCTCGCCAATGGTTAACGGTGGAGGGGAAAAATCCCCCCCACTCACGAACCATTTTGGCTAACTGCTCGCGCTGCTGTAGCTTTTTAACCCCTGCTGCCACACCCAATGGACGCCAAACAGCACGGCCAGCGGCAGCACCAGCGCCCACGCATAATAGCCGGATGGCATCTTGCGCAGCAGAAACAGCGGCGGGAAATTCGTCACGACAAAGATCGGGATCACAAACACGCCAATCGCCTTGATCCAGCGCGTGTAAATCTGCATCGGCATGCTGTTAAAGTCCCAGAACGAGTCAGTGATTTCGGCAATCGCGCTGGTATTCATCAGCCAGAACGATAGAATCTGCGGCAGCAGGAACAGGCCGTAACTCACGATGCTGCTGAAGATCAGAAAAGCGATATACCCGCCCAGATTGAGCACCGTCAGCGGCACCGCCAACCGCGCCCACGCGATGATCACGATGATGATCCCCGCGATCACATCCACGCCGAAGATCGTCAGGTTCGCCTGCCGCAGCGTTGCGATAAATTGCAGCGAGACGGGTTTCGTCAGCAGCAGATCGAGATCACCATCCTTGATTTTGCTGCGCAGCCCGAAATTATTGAGCATATACAGCCCGGCATAAATCCCGGTAAGCAGCACAAAAGTTCCCGTAAATAGCAGAATTTCATCCGGCGTGAAGCCGTTGATCGTCGAACCGGAGCGGTAAACCACCACGACATACGACAGCTTGACGAACAGATAGCCCACTTCCATCGACATATTCCCGATAAAGTTCGCGCGGTACTCCATTTGTGACATGGCGCTGAACTTCAGAAACAGCAGATAGAGCGTGACATGTTTTTTGATTTCGTGTAACAGGGATCGCATCTCAGCCTTAGCCTCCCACCGCGACATAACGCTTGCTGCCGACGCGCCACAGATAGTTTGCCAGCGCGATACACGCCGCGATCCAGATCACCTGGAGCAGCAGCCCCGGCACAATATCCCCCGGCGGAATCTTGCCGTTGAGCACGTTGATCGGATAGTTGACCGTATATTTGAACGGTAGCAGATTCGTCGCCTGCACGAATCCATCCCCGAACACTTCCAGCGGGAAAATACCACCGCTCAGCAGGACAATCACAATGCGCACGCCCTCAAACAAAAAGCCGATCTCCACCACCCAGAACGCAATCGAACTGATGCAGTAGAAGATCAGAAAGTTCAGGATCACCGCCAGGAGCAGCGTCACGAGGAAAACCAGAATCCGCGTGAATTCCAGCGCGATGCCCCAGAAGATGTTCAGCCCGGCCAGCATAAACACCAGGATGCTGAGAATCATCACCAGGCTGACAACCTTCTGCCCGAAAAAGTCTGCCAGTCGATAAGGAAAGTAGCCCAACGGCTGCACCAGGAATTTGCTGAATTTGCCGTTTTTGACATCTTCCATAATCTCGTATTCAAACCCGGTGCGCACAATGCGCGACACCAGCCCCGCCAGAAAGGTATACGCGATCATCTGGCGGTAGGTGTAGCCGAATAACTGGTTTTCCGTCGAATTGTTGTAGATCGCGGTCCACAAAAAACACTGGATGAAGATGGGATAGATCGTGCTGATCAGCGAGATCGCAAAGTTGACGCGGTATTCCAGCGCCATCTGAAAGCCCATCTCGAACGTTTTGCTGTATTTCCGCAACCATTTAGGCCGGGACATATTCCGCCTCCGGCTGTATGACTGGCTCCACGTCCGGCTTGTGCTGCTGGTATAACAGCGCGATCCCCTCTTCGATGGGCACATCCTCGATATTAAAATCCACCACCGGAAGCTGATCGAGGATCACTTTCGAGCAGGCTTTCAAATCCTGCCGGGGAACGCGAATCGTGGCGGTGAATTCGGTTTGTTCGCGCACCTCGCCAAAGGCGGCCAGTGTCGCCTGATCGACGGGCGCGGAAAGCTGCAATTTGATTAGCTTGGAATGGGCGAAGACATCGTTCACGCCCTGCAAATCGCCATCGTACACCATGCGCCCCTGGTTGATGATGATCGCCCGCTTGCACAGGTCTTTCACATCTTCCATGTAATGGCTCGTCAGGATGATCGTGGCTTTTTTCTCCTGGTTGTAATATTTGAAAAACTGGCGGAATTTTTTCTGCGAGATGATGTCCAGGCCAATCGTCGGCTCGTCCAGAAAGATCAGTTTCGGCTTGTGGATCAGCGCGGCGATCAGTTCCATTTTCATCCGTTCGCCCAGCGACAGCCGCCGCACCTGGACGTTCAACAGGTCCTGCACGTCCAACAGTTCGGTCAGTTCGGCCAGCGTCGATTGGTACGTTTGATCGTCGATTTCATAGATGCACTTATTGAGATACAGCGATTCATTGGCGGGCAAATCCCACCACAATTGATTTTTCTGGCCCATGACAATCGCAAACTGCATCTTGAATGCTTTTTTGCGTTCCCAGGGCGTATACCCGATCACGGATGCCGCGCCGCTGGTCGGGTGCAAAATGCCGGACAGCATTTTGAGGGTGGTGGTTTTTCCGGCTCCGTTGGGACCGAGAAAGCCGACCATTTCGCCGGCTTCGATCTCAAAGGAAATGTCGCTGACCGCCGATTTGGTCAGCTTTTGGCGGACAAATAGATTTTTGAGCGAATTTTTGAGGCCGAGTTCTTTTTTGTAATAGTCGAATGACTTCGACAGGCCGTTAACCTGAATAATCATGAGGTGCTCCTGATGAGCGTGGAAAGACAAAACCAACGGGGAGGTATTGTAGCGCGCGGTAGAAGGAGCGGCTATCGTCATTCTGAAATATTGCTAATTCACTTCTGCAGAGTAAAGCAGTAGGTTCAACTTATATCTTGAGATATCAGCCTACATCTACTACCAAGGATATCTGGATAGATGAATAATAAAAAGCCCGGCAAGCTATCACTATCCCTATATTTAATAAATGCTGTAGACTAAAGGTTGTACAAAAAATATTCTTATTATCTGAGATGACGACTTTTTAATAGCACTAACAGTGTTTCTTATATAGTTCATTGCATATTTGATGGGATAACTCAATGGAAGTCAATATAAATATTGATCCCGCTGATCCTATTACTCTCCTTTATGCAATCATTATCACCTTTGGATTGCAACTTTGGGGTAGTTGGTTTCAAAGACAAATGACGCTTCAGGATGAAAAACCTGAGCTGGCCCAAGTTCGAATTAAAAATTTAGTTGCTGCTGTAGGTGATGTTGTTTTAGTCATGCTATTGATATTTATGTTACTGCTGACAGCTTGGGTCTTTATCTATGGTCTAATTTATTTCTCAAAAAATAACTATGTTGCTGGAATACAGTTGTGTACCCAATCCATTGGGTTACTATTGTTTACAAGCTATAAAATTTTCTCCAGACTAACATCCAAATCTTTGAAAATAGTTGGGACGATAGGCGGTCTTATTGTAGCGTTAGGAGGAGCTATATCAGGAATACCTGTAATCGTTGATGGGGAGTTTGGAATGGGAATTTTCCTAATTACCTCAAACATGGGTTTTTTCATTACCATCATTGAAACGTTTATACGGAAGAATGGTTCGAAGCGAGTCGTTTACTTAGGATTAATGCTCTCAGGGATAGGACTTCTTAGTGCGGGGATCGCTTCTGAATTTATTATGGATATTTCGCTAGGAGTTGTTGTAACCCGATGGGCACTTGTAGGTATGGATATAATTCCTTTCCCAAAGTTTAGAGAAGCTATTAGAGTGATTATAGGTGAACTGATTGCGTTTTTTGGTTTTTCCATAATATTAACCAACTTTCCGTTAGGTCTTTTGACAGTAATCGCTGGTTATGGATTTATTTTAGGTGGAGCTTGGTTCTTCATAGGAATGGGGTCTATTGGATTGGCTAGCAGTTTACTTGGAGTAAGTACTATCCCAAAAGATATTCTTGGCGGATTGATTTCAATCATTTCAGGAGTTGGTACAATTATTTTCAACACTATAGGTATTTTAAAGCCTGAAAAATTTAAGAGGTGGAAAGGTTGGATTGATTATGCTCGCGATCCTAAAGAACCTTATCATTCTGGAAAAAGTAGGCAGAAAACGACAGGAAAAAAACAGCGACATAAACTCATTCAGAAGTAGATAGCAAGTTTCTACTTAGAAACATCCTCAGAGCTGAACGTACCCTAAAGCGGTGTATTAGTAGTCATCTCGTAACCCATCGTATGTCGGCATCGTTGTTTATATTCTTCATTTTATTCTGATTATTCGGCTTAATCGCCAGTGTTGACGCTGAACATTTCTACTCTAAACTATAGTTTCAGAGTTGGACATTCTGCGTTTTTCTCCTATAATGTATATACATTGTATCAACATAATATCAGTGAGGGACTGAAATGCTCACCAAAGTGAGGATGTGGGGAAACAGCTTAGCACTCCGCATTCCAAAGGACTTTGCGGAGGAAACCGGGTTGCGGAAAGATTCCGTGGTGGAAATAAAACTGCGAGATGGTGTCCTGGTGATTGAACCTGTCACTTCTGAATCTTATGATTTGGACGCTCTGCTTGCGCAAATTACAGTTGAAAATTTGCACGAGGAGATCACGACGGGGGCTGCTGCCGGAAACGAGGTCTGGTAAATGGCCTATATTCCAGATTGCGGGGATGTGATCTGGCTGGATTTTGACCCTCAAAGCGGGCATGAACAAGCTGGAAAACGCCCCGCATTGGTTTTATCTCCGCAAGCCTATAACGCCAAAACGAGTCTTGCGGTTGTATGTCCGGTTACGAGCCAGATCAAAGGCTATCCCTTTGAGGTCAAATTACCCGAAAATGGCAAGGTGAGCGGAGTCGTGTTATCCGACCAGATCAAAAGCCTCGATTGGCATGCACGAAACGCTGCTTTCGTGCAAAGCCTGCCGCCTGATGTACTGACCGATGTTCGGAATAAAATAAAAGCGCTGCTGGGACTTTAGCCGCGTCCCCGATCCGTGCCCAAACCGCCGACTTATGCCCCCAAGTAACCTGATTCCCACCCCAAAGTAGGTTACTTTATCCCACATCATAACCCAAAGTAGCCTACTTTTATCCCAAAGAAGGTTAAAAAAGTAGGCTACTTATACCCGTTTCTTACCTGGACGGGGGTTTGAAAATCGTTGGGCGCGTTATTGCGTATAGAGCACCGTGTAGCTGATCGTGACGGTGCTGCCAGCGGGCACGTCCACGCGGAACTCGATGCCGAATTCGTCCGGCTGCTCGTAGGGGGCCGACGCGCCGAGGATTTCCCAGCGGGCGCTGCGGGTCATGCGTTCCGGCACGGTGACGGTCAGGTCTTTGTCGCCCGTGTTCGTCAGGTGAAGCTCGTAGCTCTCCTGGATCGCCTCGCTGGACAGCGTCTGGAAGTCGGTCTGCACGCGCTCCCCGGTGAGGTCGGCGGCATTGTCGAGAAAGACCTGCACGACTTCGCCTTCGGGTGTGAAGGCAAGCTGCGTCTGGCCGATCAGCAGGGATGCGCCGCTCTCGTTCTCCTGGTAGATGCGCAGCGTTCCGGCGGGGAGCGCCATGCCCAGGCCGCCGTCGCTCTCGGTGGAGAATTCCAGGAAGTTCTGCACGGTGGTGACTCCGGTCAGGCCGTAGTCGGGGTTGGTGATAAAGCCGCTGTAGCCGTAGACGCGCGGGCTGGCGTCGTAGATGTAGACATTGCGGGCGGCGGTGGTCGCTCCAGCCAGAAATTCGATGGTGGTCGCCTGTCCAGCGGGGAGTGTCACCGGGCGCGCGATGTCCAGCAGCAGGTTCGCGGGCTGCGCCATGCCCGGTGTGCCGCCGCCGTAAGCGCTTGGCGTCGCGGTACCGGGCGGTGTGGAGGTGGGCATCGCGGCGAATTCCATTTCGTGCGAGACGAATTGCAGGCGGTCAAAGTCGCCATAAGCGAGCGTGATTTGCGCCTTTTCGAAGGTCGCGCTGGTGAAGTCGTTGACTGTCAGCCAGCCGTTCAGGGTCAGCGACTCATTATCTGCGGCCAGGTGCATGTTGTAGCTGGCGTTCTGCCAACTGAGGCCTTCGGTGATATAGGTGATGGTCAGGGTTTGCGGTCCGGCATCGTCGCTGTGAACCAGCAGGCTCAGTTCCGGCTGGGCGAGGCGTTCCGCGTCAAGCTGCGGCAGGCGATATTTGCGCACGGTGTCCTGGGCGACGGTGACAAGGCTGCCGTCAGCCTGCTGGATGACCAGATTATAGCCGTCGGTGCTGAGCAACTTGCCGCTGTAGGTCGTGCTGTCTTCGTCGTTGAGCGTCACGCTGACTTCCTGCCCGATATTTTCATAGACCAGCAGGCCGAGCGAAAATGTCGGTGCGGCGGTTGCCAGAAACTGCTCGGCGACATAGACGGCACCGTTGGACGAGGTGAACGCCACCGAATCCTGGCGCAGGAGTTGGGGCACGTTCGCAAAGCGGACCCGGTTCATGCCGCTTTGCAGATCGAAGGTGCGGGTGTCACGGACGAGCGCAAAGCCGTTGCCGTAAATCGTTAAATGCATGCCCTCATTCGAAACGAACTGCGCCTCATAAACGGTGTCGTCCTGGCCCAGCGCGGTCCAGGTGATGCCCAGCATCACCAAAACAATGGTCACGAAGGTAACAACCGAGACTCTTTTCTGCATGATCCGTCTCCTGTAAAATTTTGCTTTACATAAGAAGACGTTTATTACACGGGAGAGGTTCCCACAAAGGAACTTTTGGATCGTTTGGGGTGTCCTAATTCACAGAATTGCTTTTACACCGGAGAGAAGATAATGCTGCGAGTTGTGATCATCGGCGTGATGTTATTCAGTTCGGCGCTGGCCTGTACGTTATCAAGCGGCAGTGATGACGACGTGATCTCCGCCGAACCGACCAAGACCACGCTGCCCGAAACGCCTATCGTGTACTATTATTTTGCCAGCAATACATTCCCAGCGGGGAGTGTGGTCATTGTGCCGGATCAATTGATTCTTTCCCCGACGGTATCCACGATTATGCGCACGAACGACAGCGCCGAGAATATCCGGCTGGCGCTCCAGGCGATGATGAGCGATCCGAGTAATGCGTGGACCAGCAGCGATCTGGGCCTCAATGGGGTGACGTTCGACGGCAGTCAGGCGATGGTGACGCTAAGCGGGACGATTTCAGGACCGGGTGATACGGTTCTGATCGCGGCGCGGGTGCAGTTTTTGCTGACCGTATTCGCCGAATCAGCGGTCCAGACAGCCGTGATTACACTCAACGGGGAGAATATCGGCAACCTGGGGATCAGCCACAGCAGCGAGAGCAAGCCCGCCAATTACGCCTACACGCGGGCGGAAGTGTGGTAGGCGATTTTAAACAAGCTGGCTGAGAGTTGGGGAGCAGACTACAATAAAGGGCTGCGCTTACACTCTGCGGGGGAAACCATATGAAACGCTCACACCTGAAATGGGTGAAACGGATCGGTCTTTGGATTCTGATTCTTTTTGCCGTGCTGCTGCTCGTCACCAATCTGATTCTGCCGTTTGGATTTGGCATTTTTGCGACCTGGGACAGGGATTCTTCGGTGGGAGATCCGCCGGATGGTTTTGAAGAGGTCACGCTGACGACCAGCGACGAGGTGAAACTGGCGGCATGGTATGCGCCGCCGCAGAATGGCGCAGTGATCATCGTGGTGCATGGGTCTGGCAATTCACGCGAAGATGTGCGCAAACACAGCACGCTGCTGGCTGAACACGGATTCGGTGTGCTGGCGCTGGATATGCGCGGACATGGTGAAAGCGACGGCGGGACGAATCGCTTTGGCTGGATGGGGACTCAGGATGTCGGCGCGGCGGTAGATTATCTGGCGCAGCAGGCGGACGTAAAAAACATCGGCGCACTGGGACTCTCGCTGGGGGGTGAAGTGGTGCTCGGATCGGCGTCCGCGTATCCGGCGATCAAGGCGATAGTCAGCGAGGGCGCAACGTACCGTTTTGTGGACGAATATACGGCGCTCGACGCGAACAATTCTTTTCTCCACAGTTTCCCGACGCGCGTTCTGACTTTCTCGGTAGGGCTGTTTAGCGGTGAAGATACGCCGACACCGATTATGGAATCGCTCAAGGCGGCGACGGACACACACTTTTTGTTTATCGCGGCGGGGAAGCTCGACGAGGAAAGCGATTACGGCAACGTGTTCGTGGACGCGGTGGGAGATCGCGGCGAACTGTGGGTCGTGCCGGAATCGGATCATATTCAGGGCCTGAAACGCGCGCCCGATGAGTACGAGCAAAAAGTGGTTGGCTTTTTCGAGACGAATCTGATCAGCCAGGATTAACACTCGACCAGAAACGATCTAAGTCTGATGCCGTCTCATCCAGTTTTTCGAAGTGCGGCAGGCCGCGCGTCGGGATGAGCCGTTCGGCGTGCCAGTTCGGATGGCTGGTAAGCAGATCGGGCAGCCGTTCAAATGAGACATAGGGATCCTCGTCATAGAGCACGCAGACGGGGATCGTTAGTTTGTCATAGACTGCGGTTCGGATGTCGGGCGAAAAGAGACAACCGCTCACAAAGGCGAAGGGCGCATATCGCGCGCCGGGCTGGTGTGTCGTCTCATAGGCATACGAGTCCAGACCCTTGTCTACCTCACCAACAAAACTACGCTCCAAAAAGGCGTGAATGCTCTCCTGAGTTGCCAGCAGATCAAAAAGCGCCTGACTCCACACGGGGAACAACAGCATGCGCCGCAGCAGGGAATGGCCGCCGGACATGGCTTCCTGCTTTGTGGATAGACCTGTGGGTGAGATCATGGTCAGGGAACGGAACAGGGATGGATTTTCAACCGCCGCACGGGCGGCAAATTCGCTGGTGAGGGAAAGCGCGATCACGTCGGCGGGTTGGCCGACTTCGGCGGCGAGAAAGTCCGCGATGGCCTGGGTGTAAAGGCGCGGGGTATAACGCACATTGGCGCGTTCGGAAAAGCCAAAACCGGGCAGATCGAGCGCATATACGGGACGAGCGGCGCGGTAATGCTGGAACAGCGGGCGCAGCTCGTAGGATGATGCGGCGGCGTTGATGCTGTGCAGGAGAACCAGCGGAGTCCCGGCGGCGTGGTTGTCCCTATAATATATAAGGTGTCCGGCGCTGGGACTGATCAACGTTTTGCGCTCGGCGGGGAGCGCGGCAGAGAGATGGACCCGGTGATTGATTCGAAAACGGCTGTAGAGCAGCCAAGCCACACTTACCGTCACGGGCAGCGCAAAGGCTGTTACGAATCCATTCCTTACCTTATTTGTTGAAGCGGCCATATTTTCCTCCAACCAGATTATAGTTCTTACTGATTGGGTATACAAATGGGCGAGAAATGGGCTTAATGCTGCTCGTGATAATAG
>CAYYNB010000172.1:9942-12433 GCA_964472565.1 uncultured Anaerolineaceae bacterium | reverse complement strand
CCCTATCCCCCGGCCCCTTTCCCCGCGCGCGGAGAAAGGGGAGCAAAGCGGGCGCAGCAAGCCGGTAGGACCACAAAATAACGTGGTGGCTGTTTTTGATGGTAAATTGACCCATTTGTAGTCCTTTCTGGACCTTCAAAAACTCTAGAAAACAGGCCTTTTGGAATTCTGAAGTCCAGAATGAAATGGACCACGCTATAATGGGGTGCTACCAGCAAGCCGCGCCCCTACAAATTGCGACCGGGGCGTATGGCGATACGCCCCTCATCGATCTTCCTCAAAAAGAGGGGATAAGGTATAGGCAGTTATATCGCGGTGGGGCTTGACTTCGAGCGCACTCTAAGGTGTACCATCAAAAGAATGAGATGATTCGCAAAACAGAGTGGAGTAAAAAAAGCCATGACGATCCCAACCCTGCCTTTTGGACGCACCGGACATATCAGCACGCGCATTATTTTTGGCGCGGCGGCGTTTTGGAGCCTGCCCCAGGAAGAAGCCGATCAGATGCTTGATGTGCTGCTGAAATATGGCATCAATCATATCGACACTGCCGCCGGTTATAACGATTCCGAACTGCATCTCGGTCCCTGGATGCCGAAATATCGGGATCGTTTTTTTCTCGCCACGAAAACGGGCGAGCGCACCTATGATGGAGCCAAAGCGCAGTTTGAGCAGTCGCTCAAGCGCTTACAAGTGGACTCGGTGGACCTGATCCAGATTCATCACCTGGTGGGTGAGGACGAATGGGAGATCGCACTGGGGCCGGGCGGCGTGCTGGAATATTTGCAGCAGGCGCGCGAAGAGGGTTTGGTGCGGTTCATCGGCGTGACCGGGCATGAAGTCGCCATCGCGCAGCGGCACTTACAAAGCCTGGAGCGCTTCGACTTCGATTCGGTGCTGCTGCCCTACAACTATGTGATGATGCAAAATCCCACTTACGCGGCGGGCTTTAACGAGATTCTGCGCCTCGCGCAGGAGCGGCATTTCGCGGTGCAGACGATCAAAGGCATCTGCCGCCGTCCCTGGGCGGGCGAACACACACATAATACGTGGTATGAACCGCTCACCACGCAGGCCAGCATTGATAAAGCGGTGCATTGGGTGCTGGGGCAGGCGGGCATTTTCCTCAATACTGCCGCTGATATTCACCTGCTGCCGATGATTCTTGATGCAGCCAGCCGTTTTGAGGCGCGTCCCTCGGATGAGGAGATGCAGGCGGAGATGGCGGCGTTGGAGATGGCCCCGCTGTTTACGTAAATTTCTCCGCGCTGGCGCGGCTAAACATTACCCACAAATCGGGGATGAGGGGAAAACAGGCGTTTCCCCGCGCACGGAGAAAGGAGGGGCAGGGCGCTGCAAGCAGTGCCCCTACCCATGGCGGGCATTGAGTACGGGGCGATTCGTGAATCGCCCCCGAGGTGTACGGGAAGAAAAAACGATTTAATATTTATCATTGTTATAGCGTATATCTATCGTATAGCGCGCGTAGGGGTAACGACTATCCACAAGGTGAACGTTTCGTCCTATGATTACGTCTGATACCACAGATGGTAATCACTGGAGGAAACATCGTGACTCGACTACTCATCCTCTTATCCGTTCTTATGTTGGCGGCGATGGCGTGTTCATTGACCAGCGGCGATGCCCCGGCGGCGCGCCCAGCGACGCGCACCCCCTTTGCATCTGCGCCCGTCATCACCAACCCGCCTGTGACGACAAATACCCCGGCTCCGCAGCCGACAGCGACGACTCGCCCCGCTTCAAGCGGTAATCCTGCGCCGGTGGCGAACTGCACGCCGCGTACCGATTGGCCGGTTTACACGGTTCAGGCGGGCGATACGGTGGGCACGATTGCACAGCGCACCGGTACAACCGCCGCGCAGCTTGCTACGGCGAACTGCCTCAGCAACCCGAATCTGATTGCGGTGGGGCAGCAGATGCGCGTGCCGCGCCAGCCCAGTCCGGTGGTCGTGCCGACGACTTCGACCAATCCCGGCCCGGTGGTGATCGGGTCGCAGGCGGGATCGGGTGTGCAGACCGATGGTTATAACTACTGGGTGCCGACGGGCACGACGATTGTGATCGCGTGGCCGGACGCGGCGCGGTTGGGCGCGACGCAGGTGGAATTTTTGTTCAAGCCGGATGCGGCAACCGCTCCGCAGTCGCTCGGTATTGACTACGATCTGGCGTATGATGCGTCGGTGGCGTGGGTGGTTCCCAGCACGGCGCGCGGCCAGGTGTACGCGGTGGGGCGCGGCAGCCGGACGGTTGAATCGGCGCGGGTACGGCTGGAAGCGGTCCCCGGCCAGACTCCGGCTCCCGGCCCGGTGCTGGTGGGATCACCGGCGGGGTCCGGCGTACAGACGGATGGATTCAACTATTGGGTGCCCGCGAACACAAACGTGTATCTGTCGTGGCCGGATGCGGCGCGGCTGAACGCGGGGCCGGTGGAGTTCTTCTATGAACCGGATGGCGGATCGCCGCAGTCGCT
>CAYYNB010000172.1:0-9842 GCA_964472565.1 uncultured Anaerolineaceae bacterium | reverse complement strand
CCGGATGGCGGATCGCCGCAGTCGCTGGGACGGGATGATGACATTGCGACGGATGCAGGCATCTACTATACAGTGCCGCTGAACATGCGCGGGACGATCTACGCGATGGGAACCGGGATCAACCCGGTGCAGTCGGCCAATATTCGGATCGAAGGCGTTCCGGCGAGCTAAGACACGGTAAACACACGGGGCGATTCACGAATCGCCCCTACGAACCGCACCCCGGATTTTAGCTGCCTAATCTATGAAAATATCTATGATGGTCACTTCGCCGCCATGATCACGGCGGGGGATGTCGGGGGCATAGGAAATGCTAAAGCGATGATTTTTCGGGACATGATTCCGCACAAAGCCATAGATAATTCCATACCAGAGATCATCGGGGAAAGGTAAACAGAGTTCATACCGATAGTGATTTTCGCTGATCTGGGACTGTAACACTTCACCAATATTCGTGCCCCGGTGATTCATCCGATAGAGGTGCGGCAGCAGGGGCAGGGCCTGATTGAGAGGCTTCGACAAATACTCAGGCGGAAAATAAGCGACTTCGGTGGCATGCAGCCCAATACTCACTAAATCCAGCATGGCTCCAGAGCTATGGGCGACTTCGCTGAGCGTATCCAATATAATTTGCACGGGATACCATTTTTCAGGCTCTACCTGAGTAAGCCCGTACTTTTCCCAAATTGGCAAAAAATTTTCGCTATTGATGGCTGAGGTTATGTCGAGCATGTTCATCCCCAATATTTCGTGATCGGGATGAAAGGGTTTAAATGTGGACATTGTACTGCTTCCTATGATAATTAAGATGACCTATAACAGATGCAACGGCTTCTGCTGTCTGCTGCTGCGTTTCTGAATTATAGGCTGATCAGTCTAAAGCACAATAAATATTAGCTAATATGCCTAACTTTATAGTGGGATGCAGGCTTGCTGCCGAGATTGCCCCGGCAGCTTTTTGTGAGGGAGCAGCGCGGGTCAGGCGGCGGGTTTGCGCATAAAGGCGAGATAGATGCCCGCACCGAAAAGGACAATGCCAACGATGAGGCCGATGATCTGGATCAGGGCCATATGAATGTCGTAGCCCCGAATCGGATCGATGAGCACAGATAGTAGTGCCCCAAGCAGGCCCACGAGAATCAGGCCGTAGAGAACACGCTTGTCTTCTAACATGCTGACTTCTCCTTTTTTGTTGTATCCTTACCGTACCTGTGAATTGTAGGCGTTTTGGTTCAAACTGCAAGCGGGTACTACCCAAATGGATGACAGCGCGGTAGAATGCACCCCCGGAACGCAGTACCCGCTGCGTTCTGCCACTTCTGTTCATGTTAAGGATGTACGATGACGGACCAAAACCATACTTTTCCTCTGATCGCCCCGCACGGCGGTACGCTGATTAACCGCCTGCTGTCCGGCGAGATGCAAGCATTAATGCGTGAGCGCGCACAGTCGCTGGTGCGTGTGCCGCTGTCGGCGCTGAATGTCGCGGACCTGGAATGTATTTCAACCGGAGTCTTCAGCCCGCTGACCGGGTATATGGGCGAGGCGGATTATCGCAGCGTGTTGAATGACATGCACCTCGTCAACGGCCTGCCCTGGACGATTCCGGTGACGCTGGCGGTGTCGGCGGAACTGGCGGCCAAGATTAAAGTCGGGCAAACCGTCGCGCTGGCCGAAGGGGACCGGCTGCTGGGCGTGCTGGAAGTCAGCGAAAAGTTTGGGTATGACAAGCAGGACGAAGCGCAGAAAGTCTTCCGCACCACCGAGGACGCGCATCCCGGCGTGGCGCGCGTGTATGCGCAGGGCGACGTGTACCTGGCGGGCGATATCTGGGTATTTGACCGCCCACAGGAAGTCGCTTCGAGCTTCAATGAACTGCGGTACGCCCCCGCCGACACGCGGCGCTATTTTATGGAACAGGGCTGGCGGCGCATTGTGGCGTTCCAGACGCGCAACCCGATTCACCGCGCGCACGAATATATTCAGAAGACCGCGCTGGAAATCGTGGATGGGCTGCTGCTGCACCCGCTGGTGGGCGAAACGAAAGCCGACGATATTCCCGCCGATGTGCGCGTGGAAAGCTACCGCGCGATTCTGGACAGCTATTACCCGGCGGATCGCGTGCTGTTGAGCGTGTTCCCGGCGGCGATGCGGTATGCGGGACCGCGTGAAGCGATCTTCCACGCGATTGCGCGCAAAAATTACGGCTGTTCGCATTTCATCGTGGGGCGCGATCATGCGGGGGTGGGGAAATATTACGGCACCTACGACGCGCATTACATCTTTGATGAATTCGACCCGCGCAAGCTGGACATCACGCCGCTGTTCTTCGAGCATACCTTCTACTGCAAGAAGTGCGGGCAGATCGTGTCGTCCAAGACGTGTCCACACGGGAAAGAGGATCATATTGTGCTGAGCGGGACACAGGTCCGCGAGAAGCTGGAACGCGGCGAACTGCTGCCCGTCGAGTTCACGCGGCCCGAAGTCAGCGAGGTGCTGATTCGCGGGGCACAGCGGAAAAACGGGAAGTAGATACTGTGAGGGCGGGCCTGCAAACCCGCCCTTTTGATTCGATCCGGGTGTACTCTACCGTTGCTGGCAGCAAAAAAGGCCATTCAGGTTATCCTAATACAGAAGTCTCGGTATAGCCTTGTTTCTGGCGCAAACATTGAGCTAACAGTTGAGGATATTTTCATGATGAAAAAACTTAGCATCTCTCTGTTGATTTCGCTTATGGTGGCCGTTGTCGGATTGCCGGTTTCTAGCCTGGCCCAAGATGATACACCCGTGCCTGCGACTACGGGCGCGTTCTTCAGCGGTCAATATCGCAATATGCTCAGCGAGTGGGGCAAGACGGATGAAGAAATACAGGCGCGCATCGATGCAACCTGGAACCAGTTGTTTTATGGCGATGATAAAACCGAGCGTGTCTATTATCCAGTGGGGGAGGATATGGCCTATATGCTGGACACCGGCAACAATGATGTGCGGACGGAGGGCCAGTCTTACGGTATGATGATCGCGGTTCAACTCGACAAAAAACAGGAGTTTGACCGTATCTGGAAGTGGACCAAAACCTTTATGTATAACGAATCAGGAGCCTACCAGGGCTACTTCGCCTGGCACTGCCAACCTGACGGTTCGAAAATTGATGAGAATCCTGCCTCTGATGGTGAAATCTGGTTTACAACCGCATTATTTTTTGCCGCAGGACGTTGGGGCAATGGTGAGGGGATCTTTAATTATCAAGCCGAAGCAAATGCAATTTTGCATACCATGCTGCACCAAGAGGATGATCCTCAAAGCGGATCGAGAAATATGTTCGACGGGGAATATAAGCAAGTGGTATTTGTTCCCAGTTATGGAAATGAGAGTTCATATACCGACCCTTCGTACCATGTCCCCCACTATTTTGATCTATGGGCCTTGTGGGCAGATGAAGACAATGCATTCTGGGCTGAGGCGGCAGCAGTGAGCCGTGAGTTCCTCAAAAGTGCGGCGCATCCAGAAACGGGTTTGATGGCGAACTATACTGAATTCGATGGACAGCCTAAGGTAAGTGGGGACTATGGCGAGTTTTTCTATGCCGACGCCTGGCGCGTGCCGATGAACGTCGCCGTTGATTACGCATGGTTCGCGGCAGACGAATGGGAAATCGAACAGAGTAATCGTATTCAGGCATTTTTCTACGCTCAGGGACTCTATGGTTATTCTGATAAGTGGCGTGTCGATGGTAGCGAAGCGCTAACACCCTGGCATTCGGAAGGGTTAGTGGCGACGAATGCAGTGGCAAGTCTGGCCGCTAGCGAACCTATCGCGTGGGAGTTTATTGAAGAATTCTGGAACACAGCGATCCCTACGGGACAGTGGCGGTACTATAGCGGACTACTCTATCTGATGAGTTTGCTCCATTTGAGTGGTGAATTTCGCATTTATGATCCAAGCTAAGGCTGCGTCAATATTTTCTTTACCCCATCCCCCCTTGCCCCTTCCCGTAGAGAAGGGGAGTCAAACTCACAGCATGTGGGGTAGGGAAGGATAGTGGTGGTGAACTCGAAAATGATTTTGTGCTTCCTCGTGATTTTAGCCATATCATTGCATGCGAGGGATGCTAAAATAGTTTGCCAACGGTATCTTCTGCGTGGGGAAAAGCATGGAGATCAGTTTGCAAGTCATTTGAGGAGATGGTTCGATGAAAACAACACTGCATGATTTGCTGCAAGCGGATGGGCCGATTATCGCGGATGGCGGCATGGGATCGATGCTGTTCGGGATGGGGCTGAGTCGCGGCGCGTCGCCGGAAGGGTGGAACGTCGAAGAGCCGGAGAAGGTGCGCCGCGTTCACCGCCAGTATATCGAGGCGGGGGCACAGATTATCCTGACGAACACGTTCGGCGGGAGTCGAATCCTGTTGGAGCTGCATGGGCTGGGAGATCGGGCGGTAGAACTCAACACGGCGGCGGCGAAAAATGCCCGCGCCGAAGCGGATGCCGCCGCGCGCCCGGTGATTGTGGCCGGGTCGATGGGACCCACCGGGCAGATGCTCGCGCCGCTGGGAACACTCGAATTTGAGACGGCGGTGGATGTCTTCGCGGAACAGGCGCGCGCGCTGGTCGATGGCGGCGTGGATGTGCTGTGGATCGAAACGATGTCCGACCTGGAAGAAGTGCGGGCGGCAGTGTTGGGGGCGCAGCAGGCGGCTCCGAATTTTCCGCTGGTCACAACCATGACGTTTGATCGTAAGGGGCGGACGATGATGGGCGTCACACCGGAAAAAGCGGTGGAGACGATCCAGGAATTTAACGTGGCGGCGCTGGGGGCGAACTGTGGCAACGGGCCGGACGAGATCGAAGCGGTGATCACGAAGATGCACGGCGTGGGGCCAGCGCTGAATCTGGTGGCGAAGGCCAACGCGGGACTGCCGAAGATGGAAAATGGCGGCGCGGTGTATGACGCGACTCCGGCAGATATGGCGGGCTATGCGGTGCGGGTACGCGCGGCGGGTGCGCGGATCGTCGGGGCGTGCTGCGGCAGCACCCCGGCTCATATCCAGGCGATTGCCGAGGCGCTGCAAGTCAAGTAAAGAACGAGTCTTTCACCTAGCGAGAGGACAGTATGATCACGTTTCGGTTCTATACGGAGCAGGATGCTCAGGCCGTGGGCATTTTGATCGCGGATACATTTGGAACCTATAACCTCGATTATGCAACCCCCGAAGAACGGGAACTGCTGCTGGGACCGTTTCGTCACGCTCGTTCGGATGATCCGGCGCACCGCGCGGCGATTGTCGAGATTTTGACGGCAGATATGATTTTTGTGGCCGAAGATGCGGGCAAGATTGTTGGCGTGCTGCGGGGCCGGACGGATCGATTGCAAAGCCTGTTTGTGGATGCTGCGTATCACCGGCAGGGGATCGGGCGGCAGTTGGTGGCGCATTTCGAGGATGAATGCAAACGGAAGGGCGAGACTGAGATTCAGTGCGCGGCGACACTCTACGCGATCCCGTTTTATCTGCGCATGGGGTATGAAAAAATCGGGGATGTGGAAACCGGACCGTGTTTTGACGGCGAGTACTTTATGTGGCAGCCCATGCGCAAAGTGTTAGGGTAGGTTGAAACAAAAAGCGCCCCTCTTGTAGAAAGAGGGGCAGCCATATATAAAGACGGCAGAACCAGCATCTATTTGGGCTTAATTCGGATGGTCTGCTGTCCCCCAAATAACACCGCCGCAGGGTTATTCCCACTGAATGTGGATAATCGTCTCGTTGCCCCCTTCTTCCATACGCGGCACATCTTTATCATAAAAAACGCTGAAATAGGTGCCTTTGGGCAGGAAACGCTTGCCGGTGCCATAAACTACGCCGTAATTCAGATCGTCCGGGTCGGGGGTGTGGTGCACAATGGCATAGTGTTTGTCCGCGATTTTCTTGGGGCGGATGTAGCCCCGATCCGCACCGCGATTCGAGTGGTTAAACGTATCGGGCCATAAAGAAAGGATATATTCAAAGGATTCGCCGTCAAGTTCCGACGGCCATGCGAATTCGGCAATGGTCATGCCAATGCTGACAAAGTCGAACATGGCCGAATGGCTGGCTTCCGCAATCGAGTTAAACAGATCGATATGCATTTGCTTGGGGTACCAGGCCGCCGGATCGAGGTTGGTCATGCCGAGTTTTTCAAGGTGGGGCTTGATATTATCGCTGTTAATCGCCGCAATAAATCCATTCATCACGCCGCCGACCACTTCGGCATCCGGTCCCAGTGTTTTATACTTGCCCATCGCTTTCTCCTCCCTGTGATTATATACTGTATAAACATAATATAAGTAAATGTGTTGAAGTGCAATAGTTTCTCAATTATTTATTCATTCAGAGGAATGGTCTGGTCGTTTTTTGTTGTGTGCAACAGGCGGTTCGGCGTTGCATCGGTTAGTCGCGCAGCAGCCGCCGCACGCCATCCGCGACCAGGGCGGGATCGGTGGCATACGGATAGATGATATGCAGCCGCCCCTGCCGGTCAAGGACAAAGGTTGAGGCGGTGTGGGTGACGAGATAGTTCGGATCGGCGTAACTCTCGCGCTGGTAGAAAACACCGTAATCCTGGGTGATCGGTTTGATCGCGGCATCGTCTCCGGTCAGGCCGATAAAGTCGGGATCGAATGCGCCGACGTATTCCGCGAGCCGCTGCGGGGTGTCGCGTTCGCCGTCCACACTGACGAACACAAACGCGACCTGGGCCGCCTCATCCCCCAGATTCGCCTTGACGCGTTTAAAGTCGGAGAGCGTGATCGGGCAGACATCGGGGCAGTGGGTATAACCGAAAAACAGCAGCACCACCTTGCCCTGGAGATCGGATCGAGTCAGCGGGTCGCCCGTGTGACTGGTCAGGGTGAAATCGCCCACGTCACGCGGGGGATCCAGCACTGTGCCGGGGCCAGACGTGGCGGTTGGCCGGCGTTCGGGCTGGTCGTCGTCGTTCGAGCAGGCGACCAGCAGAAGCAGCAGCAGGCAGAGGATCAGCACCTGACGGATCATGGTTACTCCGCCGCCCGCACCGGGACAGTGACCGTGATGGAACGGCCCGATTTGAATTCCAGCTTGAGGGTGATCGTTTCGCCTGCGATAAGATCGCGCGTGAGGTTGAGCAGCATAATATGTTTGCCGCGCGGGGCCAGCTCGACTTTTTCGCCGGGGAAAATGCGGATGCCGTCTTTTTGTTCGACCATGCGGGCGACATCGTTTTCATCCACCACCGTTTCGTGAAGCTGGGCTTCACCCGCGACATCGGTTTCCACGCTGATCAGGGTTTCGTCCTCGTCGGTATCGTTGAAGATGGTCATGTAGGCGGCGCTGGTGCCGGTTCCGTGAGCCATATCCATTCCGCCCATATTCATACCGCTGCCGGCGGGTTCGGTGGCGGTCATGTCCATCCCGCCCATATTCGCGCCTCCCATTCCCGCAGCGCGCACCCATGCCCCGGAGACTTTCATCTGTTCTTCAAAGGCGGTGCCTTTGTTTTCATCGAGGGCGTTTTGGGCAAAAATATAAATGACGATCACCCAGATGGCGACCCCACCCAATAGAATCAGCGCGATCCATCCGCCGCGCACCCCGCGCCGTTTCGCGCTATCGACTGCCTGTGACATGCATTCCTCCTCGTTTTATTCGACAGTAAAATCAAAGGTTCCGCTGACAGGGCGGCGGGCTAAATTGACGGCTGCCCCGGCATGACGGAGAAAATCCAAACCGCCTACCGTCACCATGATCTGCCATTGGCCGGGCGCGACGGGCACATTTGCGCCATAGTGGAAGCCATAGGTGGGGGAGATGACGGCGGGAAGCACGACCGCAAATGATTCATTCCCCTGTTTAAAGGTCAGGGTAATTTCTGCGCCGGGGAGTTTGCTCTCGTAATTTACGGCGTGGTCGGTCACATCGACGACAAAATAGCGGCTGTTGGGTTCGATGTCGAGCACTGCGCCGTTTTCATCGTATAAGGTCACGGCGTCCTGGTGGCTGAGGGTGACGTGAAGGCCCTCTTTGGAATAGTCGCCAATGATCTGCACGGCTGCCGCCTGGCCGATGACCGCGCCGGAAGCATCCAGTTCAAAGGAGCCGGACCATTCCACCGGATCGCGCCAGAGATGCTGCGCGCCTTCCTGCCGCAGCGCATGAACCGGGCTGATCACAACGGTCCAATCGTAGGCGGCGGAAGACGGCAGCAGATAGTTATCCCCAAAATGGTAGCTGTGGCCGGGGGAATACATGGCGGGGGCGACGGATTTCACCACAATGTCATCCGTCCCGGCGCGGTAGATGGTCAGATCGACGGTGACGGGCAGGTGTTCACCGACATTCAACCCGGCATCGAGCACATCCACCGTGACGTGCTTCATATCGCCTGTCAGGTCGCCCGCGCAGAGTTGAAGCTGCCCATCGACCATTTCATAAAGCTGGGCGGCCTGACTCACATTGAAGATCAACTTCATATCGTTTTGAACCGCGCTCACCAACCCGGTGCCGTGCGCATGAGGCACGAGGGCGGGTGGGTTGGCTGTTTTGTTACTGGTGCAATCGGCGGACGCGCTCGGCTGGTAGCTGATCAGGGCGACGATCATCACGGGAACCAGGACCAGCGCAAAAATAAGCGGGTAGATCAGCAGGCTGTTTTTTCGGAAGAATGCGCGCATCACATCGCCTCATACAGATGAACAGAATTTCCTGGGATGGCCTAGATGGCGCAGTGAGGGGGCAGGAAGGCCGGGGCAGTAAGGCTGCGCCACTATTTTTTACCCGTTCCCTCAGGGAAGGGGAGTCAAACCAGATGAATGGGATGGCCTCAATCGTAACTGCCAAGCATCCATGATGAAATTATAACCATGTCGGGCGGAAGATGAATAATTCTTATAAATTTTTTATAAATTGTTCAGGAAAATCTCTACCGTTTCTAAAGTCATTCTCATGGTTTGTATGTATCTTTTTTGACAGGTGAACGCATCTAACCAGAAGGATATATAAGGAAATTAAAAGGGGCAGCATCATGGGTAATGAGCACAATGGACACCGGCTGTTTGATATTGCCGAACGAATTGCAACCAAAGAATTTCAGATTCTCGATCCGAAGACTGAGATCGAAAATGCTGTTCGCCAGATTTTGCTGCATGTTGGCGAAGACCCCACGCGGGATGGGCTGTTACGCACGCCGCACCGCGTCGCGAAGATGTACGGCGAACTGCTGGAAGGGTATGAGCAGGACGTTGAGACGCTTTTGAATGGGGCGCTATTCGATGTCGAATACAGCGAAATGGTGATGGTTGCCAATATTGAATATAACTCGATGTGCGAGCACCATATGCTGCCGTTTGTGGGAACCGCGCACGTGGCGTATATTCCGCGTAACAAAGTGGTCGGGTTGAGCAAGATTCCGCGCATCGTGGATATGTTCGCGCACCGGTTGCAGGTGCAGGAACGGCTGACGAACGAGATCGCGGATGCGATTGAAGACGCGCTGGACCCGCTCGGCGTGATGGTGATGATGGAAGGGCAGCATAGCTGTGCAGCCCTACGCGGCGTCAAAAAGCACGATATTAACATGGTGACGACGGCCAAACGCGGCGAGTTCCGCACCGATGCCAACCTGCGGGATGAGTTTTATCGCCTGATGGGGAAGTAGGCAGCGCGGACGGTTTACCTCGCGTGTAGGGGCAAGTCGGGAAGTGCCCAATTGGTGTCAATTTAAGGGTGTTCACCCCTATCCCCCGGCCCCTTTCCCCGCGCGCGGAGAAAGGGGAGAAAAGCGGGCGCAGCAAGCAGCGTCCCTACGAAAAGCGCCTATCGAGCGGGG
>CAYYNB010000171.1:0-12759 GCA_964472565.1 uncultured Anaerolineaceae bacterium | reverse complement strand
ATTATTAACCATCCGAGTTAACCATCCAAGTTCACCATCGAAATACTATTATCTCCCGAATATTTGTGCTATTCTGTATTCTGTATTCTATATTCTGTACCTGCACTTTATCAATTTTTCCCGTCTCGCGTCGTGAAACACCCTTTCACGACGCGAAAATTGGGGCATTTTCCCCTCAGACCTTGTCCAAAGGGGGGGCGACAGAACCGCCCATTAGTGACATAAAATGGCACTTCCTGCCAGGATCTCCATCCGGTGGAGCGCATTTTTCCCCTCAAATGGACCAAAATAGGGGTCCAAAGGGGGGGAGGGGGTCTATGACGAAATCTCACCCTTCATTTCGCGGCGATGCGACAGTTGCTCACGCCTCCATTGTCTTGTTCGGCGGCGGAATCCTGATCGCGGTTGTCATCTGGATCATCCGCAAGGACGAATCACGGCATACCAGCTTTCAGGCGGCTCAGGCAGCAGTCTGGCAGACCATTTTTGTGCTGCTGCTGTTTGTTTTGGATCGGCTGTTGGGCCGCTTCCTGATCGTGGGCCTTTTGTTGGGTGATGCTGTCCTGCCGCTGCTGTGTTACCGCGCTTTTTTGGCGCTTGTTGCTGCTCCCTTCATCGTTATGGGTTTGCTGGCTGCGCTGCGCACCTGGAACGGTGAAACCTTCCGCTATCCACTGATTGCTCAATGGGTCGAAAAATATCTTTTTTGAATGATTTTCCCCTCAAAATTCTTGTATCAAAATTTGAAAGAGTAGAACAAAGGAGCTATAATACACCCCATTATCCGGTAAGGATAGCCTTAAGGAAGACTGCAACCATGTACCGTAACATGATCTTGGTCTGTCACGCCGCCGATGGGCATATTACCGATGGAGATCGTCAGGGAATACGCCGGGTCTTAGACTGGTCCGAAACTGTCGCCAGGGTTGAACTATCGGGCAGTGAAGCGTATGACATCACCTTAGTCGATGGTGGCCGAGTGGAACTGCACGCCCCCGGTCTGGATGGCACGCGTAGTTTCCATCACATGGAATTGTTCTTCGACTCGCGGGAAGTGACTCCCGGTGTGCTGACTCTCATCTACGAACTGATGCGTAGCGGTGGTTTTGGTCTCATGGATAGTGTGGAAGCCTCTCAGTTCATCGTGTCCCTGCCGCAGCAGGTCGCCTACTTCCCCCGCCTTCCCGAAATGCCCCATCTGGTCCGCAACTCGCGCGACCTGGGCCATACGCTTGGGCACCCCATCCTCTAACAATCCGACCATAAAAAACGGCGGACTGTGGTAGCCCGCCGTTCTGATTTCAGCTTGGATTTTTACTTGGCGTAATCGACTGCCCGCGTTTCGCGGATAATCGTCACTTTGATCTGCCCCGGATACTGCATCGTCTCTTCGATTCGTTTGGCAATATCGCGCGCCAGCCGCATCGAAGCCAGATCGTCAATTTCGTCCGGCTTGACCATGATTCGCACTTCGCGCCCCGCCTGGAGCGCATAGCTCTGTTCGACGCCGGTGAATTCCTTCGCAATATCTTCCAGCGCTTTAACCCGGCGAATATACGTGTCCAGGCTTTCACGCCGAGCGCCAGGCCGAGCGCCAGAGATTGCATCGGCAGCTTCCACAATCAGCGCTTCAACGTTTTCCTGTTCCATCTCGTGGTGATGGCTGGCAATCGCATTCACGATCTTTGGGTGGACGCCGTACCGCTTGGCGAATTCCGCGCCAATCTGTGCATGCGTTCCCTCAACCTCATGGTCAATCGCTTTGCCGATGTCATGCAGCAAACCGCCCGCTTTCGCCATCGCCACATCCGCGCCCAACTCCGCCGCAATCATCCCGGCGATGTGCGCCGTTTCAATCGCATGCGCGTGCTGGTTTTGCCCATAACTGGTGCGGAACTTCAGCCGCCCCAACAGCTTGAGAACTTCAGTATGCAAACCAGGGACACCCGCTTCATAGGCCGCGCGTTCACCCTCTTCACGGATGACACGCTCGACTTCCTTCTGTGCATCCTGCACCAGCTTTTCGATGCGAGCCGGGTGAATACGCCCATCCAACACCAGCTTGGACATTGCGCGTTTGGCAACTTCACGCCGCACCGGGTCAAAGCTGGAAATGGTCACGGCTTCCGGTGTATCATCGACCACCACATCCACGCC
Organism: uncultured Anaerolineaceae bacterium; assembly: GCA_964472565.1. Classification (GTDB taxonomy): domain Bacteria; phylum Chloroflexota; class Anaerolineae; order Aggregatilineales; family Aggregatilineaceae; genus DATAMF01. The sequence goes on along the minus strand of CAYYNB010000171.1, from coordinate 10,602 downwards.
GGTGGCCTGTTCAAAGGCGCGGATATTGCGCCCATTGCGGCCAATAATCCGCCCCTTCATTTCATCCGATGGCAGCGGCACCACGCTCACCGCGATCTCATTGACCTGTTCTGACGCGATCCGCTGAATCGCCAGGGCGATAATATCGCGGGCACGATTGTCTGCTTCGAGTTTGGTTTCCTCTTCGATCTCGCGGATCTTCCGGGCCATATCCTGCCGCGTTTCCGCTTCGACCATATGCAGCAGTTCGTCGCGGGCTTCATCGCGGGTCATTTCGGCCACACGTTCCAGTTCCGCTTTTTGCGCATCATACATGGCATTCACTTCATTTTGCCGCTTGTCGAGCTTGCTTTGGCGCTTATTCAGATTCTGTTCCCGCGCATCAAGTCGTTCATAGCGCGCATCCAGATCTTCACGGCGCTTTTGCAAGCGGTCGCTTTCGCGGTCTAATTCGGACCGTCGCCGTTTGGCGGCGTCCTCCGCTTCACGTTGAATGCGAAAGGCTTCATCGCGGGCATCAGCGACCACTTTTTTCGCTTCGGTTTGCGCATCCGTTACGATCCGAGCCGCTTCCTCATCCGCCAGGCGCTTCTTATTTTTCCCCTGTACGTTTTGATACACGTACAGTCCACCAGCACCCAGTCCCGCGCCAATCGCTAGTCCAACCAGGACCAACACGATTTCCATGGGGATTACTCCTCGTTTTCAAAGATATCAGGTTGTTCTTGGATGATTTCTTCGATTACCTCGCGTACGATGTCATATCCAAACCCGCGCCGGACCAAAAATGCTCCGAGCTTATTGCGAAATTCCTGCCGAGAGGTTACTCGCATCCGCCGGATTTGCTCCTGAGCAGCCCGGTAAGCTGCATCATGTGTATCATACACTGCCAACACCTCTTCGATAATCTCCGAGGTTATTCCCTTTTGTTGAAGTTCATAACGCAGTGCCCGCACACCGCGCGGTCGGAATCGATCACGGCTCTCCACCCAGAACTCAGCAAACGCCCGGTCATCCAAATACCCCAGGCGCTCCATCTTGGCAAGAGCCTCGTCTATTATAGTTGCTCCTGTTCCTTTTTTTTCCAGATACCGGCGAATTTCGGCGCTGCTGTAGGGACGTCGGGCGAGCAGCGTCACCGCCCGATCAAATGCGCGCGTGACATCATCTATCTGCTGCAAGCTGATGATCTCTTCTGGCGAGAGCACCTGTCCTTTGCGCAGACGAGCCGCTTCGATGACGGGCAGGCCAAAAGCAAATTCACCGTCCAGATAGACGTTGACTCGTTCCTGGTCATGCTGCTGCACTTCAAGCCTGGTAATCGTTTGGCCCATCAGAAATCCCTACAAAACAAACAGCCGTGCATGCACATGCCACGGCTGTCCGTAGATGTTGTTCTCTTCGCCAAACTCGTTAGCGCGCCTGGTGATCTTGGCACGCCAGGCCACTCAGATGAGCGGTCAGAACTTATGGATTAACAACCCATAAGACTGTCTCGTCTTCTCTGGTTTGAGATGCTCATCAAGATCCTTTTGTCTCTGCCAATCTCGATCCCCCTACAGGAATGAATGAGGCAGCTTTCGCGTTGCGTCACCTAACATTTGGTTTTTTCACACCACCAGGGTGTGGGAATACATCAAAAAGCTAATATCCGCAACACACGGATTCAACCGGCAGCCCTGTTCGAGTTCAACAGTACAACCATGGCACCTTACATTCGTCGCATTGTATTTCTATTATGCACGGAAGTGTTCCGTTATACAAGCATGAGGTCGAGAAATAAAAAGATTTTTTCTTACTTTTTTTCATTTCCCCTTTAATCCCTTACTTGCACCGCAGCCTTATCTGATAGATACTTGTGTCGTAATTTCGAGCGATTAAAGGATTTCTCATGCCTTCCAAAGTACAGCACGGTACGGTGATCTTTCGCCGCTGGGATCGGCATTCTGGGCTAGATGAAACGTCAGCGTCTTTTTCATCTCTGAATGATCTGTTTACCTTGTGTTTGCAGGCGAATGATCCGCTGCTTGTTGACCGCGTGATGATCGAGGGCGAAGACGAAACAGGTGCCAAACGAATTGTGACGCTTGTCTTTCAATCTGTCACCGTGTCCGATACTGATCCTCAATAATTCATTTCCCGTTCTGCCATCCTGCACGCCTTTTGCCAAATCCGCCAGGGCGCGGTACTATCCCGCGCGATGTATTGGTATGCTCGTGGGGGGCTGAAGAGTGAGGTATGGATGGTTAATAAGTCCCCAGGAGACGGCGTAAAGTCTTGGCCGCGCCGTCTGATTAGTGTCGGTTTATTGTTGGCCGCGCTGGTTGTTCTTCTGTTTACTGTTAAAATTGTATTCTGGACTGACCCGGATGAGGATCGTCCGGTCGCTGAGGCAGCAACTCCGCTGCCGTCCCCAACGTCCAGACCGCTGGGTATTGTCTCCGTCGATTACCCGACTCCCTATCCCACCCTCCGGCCTACTTCAACGCTCACCACGCTGAACTGGATTCAGGCTACGGCTGGACCTGCCGAAATTGCAGCCGCGCTGGATTCCCCGGTTATCGGTCAGCCGGCACTCGGTGCCCTGGCGCGCCAGCTCGATCCTCTGACCATTCTGCCCTCCCGCGCACGGGGCAGTGTCCTGGTCTATGCCGTACAGCGCGGTGATACGTTAAAGAGCATCGCAGAGAAATTTGGCCTCCAGGAATCGTCGATCATCTGGTCCAATGATCGTTTTTATGTCAACGCCATGCGTATTGGCCTGGAACTGAATATCATTCCGGTTGATGGTGCTTATCATCACGTGATTGAGCCACAAACGATCAGCTCGATAGCTGAGGAATATGACGTCGATCCCTATACGATCATCGATTCAGAGTTTAATGTCCTGTTTGGTGCCACACCCCAAAGTATTCTGCCCTCCGGTTATTATGTCGTAGTGCCGGGTGGCACTGGCTCTACTGAACCAATCTACTGGGACCCCGGCATCGTGATGACTACCGATGGCAGCAATCCGGTGGGTTCGGGCGCTTATGCCGGTATGGGGTCTGCCTCGTTTGCCGTAGGCGATCCTGGCTCCTGTGGCGTCCAGTCTGTTGTCGGTGGTTCTCCACCCTACACCGCTCCAATCTGGCGCAACTATACCATCACACAGGACTTTAACTGGGTACACGGCGGTATTGATCTGGCCGTGCCCGTCGGTACACCTGTCTATGCGGCTGGCGGCGGAACAGTTATTTTCACGGGGTTAAGCACGTGGGGTTACGGTTGGACCGTTGTGATCGCGCACGGCGGCTCATTAACCCTCTACGGCCATTTGAACGGCGATTTTGTAGAATGTGGTCAGGTGGTCGCGGCAGGTCAGAACATCGCGGTGAGTGGTAATTCCGGGCGTTCCAGTGGGCCGCATCTCCACTTTGAAATTCGCGGTTCAGGTGGTGCGCCCGTCAATCCCTGGGATTACCAGAGTTTCTAAGCCGCTATAAACAAAAGAGGCCGCCCATCTGGACGGCCTCAATGTTTCAGTTGTACAGCCTGATTTTATTCACTCGCCATCGGATCAAAGCTGGCTTGGATGTCATTCGCTGCGGTATCCAGTTCGGTCAGCGCCGTCTGGACATCGCCGCCACCCGCCAACAGATTGTTGAAGGCGGCTACGGCTTCGCCACGAACCACGTCATAGCTGGCGATCTGGGGTTCAACCGCGGTTTCGCCCTGGATCAGTTCCCACGCTTGACCGTACTGCGGGAAGTCTTCGAATATCACACTCAGGGTTTCCTGAGCCGAGAAACGCACCGGATAGTAGTTGCTGACTTCGGCCCAAAGCGCCTGCTGCGCCGATTCGGTGATCCACCGGATGAACAGCCACGCAGCCAGTTCCTGCTCAGGAGTGGTCTTCGGGATGCTCACGCTCGCGCCATAGACGTTCGAAACGGGCACATCGCTGTAAGGCAGGAAGGTCACGCCCCAGTCGAAGGGTTCGGTGAAGGCTTCTTCCACGCCCGAACGAATGAACGGCAGGCCGGAGGTCGAGCCAACATAGAACAGGGCCTTACCAGCCGTGAAGTTGTTCTGATCGCCATATTGTTCCGAGATCAGCGTAGCGCAGCCTTCGTTGACCAGATCGACCATGAACTGGAGCGCTTGGACAGTCGCCGGGTTAGAATAGGTGAACTGGCCGTTTTCATAAATGCTGCCGCCCAGTGCAAAGGTCGCTGCCCCGATAAAGGATGCATCGGTACGCACGGTGTAACCAATGGTGTCGTCACCTTCATAGCCGCTCCAGCCGTTTTCGGTGAAGGCGCAGGCCATATCATGGAACTGTTCCCAGGTGGTCGGAGGCGCATCGTAACCCAGTTCGGTCAGCGCGGTTTGATTATAATACATCGCTTCGGCTGAACGGTTGGGAGGGAAGCCAATACGCGCTGCGCCATCAGGGGTATAGTCCTGGGTGAAGAAGCCGGGCACAAAGTCCGCAACTTCCGCTTCGTTCAGGCCCCACTGCGGGTCCGTCACGAAGACATCCATATTATCAACCAGGCCGCCCGCCTGATAATAAGCTGCCGCGTTGTTCTGATAAGCAACCACCAGATTGGGTACGTCACCCGACGGAATACCGGCGATCATCTTGTTATAGATGTCACCATAACCACCCTGGTTGGACGCTTCAATGGTGATGCCCCAGGGATTGTTCGCATTGAATTCTTCAACCATGGCATTCAATGCTTCTTCGCGCGCGCCGCTGTGCTGGTGCCAGTACACAACGGTTGCGCCTGTGGGATCAACGCCGGCGAGAGGACCATCGGCTGCGGGAGTAGTCGGCAGATCGAAGGTACCGCGGAAACCCGAATCATCCTGGGCATTCACGGCAAAGAGTGGCAGCGCCAGGGCGACCACCAAAGCAAATACACCTAACTTACGCATATTTTGTTTCCTCCTTAGAGTAAAGAGCTTTCAGGGGTACAGGGATAGCTCCCTCAACACAAAACCACAATTTACTACGCGGACGTTAAACAGAAACGACAATGAGGTTAATGATCCTTAACCCATGTCGCCTCTAGTTTAAACATTCTCGGCGCTGAGCACAAATTAGAAATTTGTTAACAGGCCGTTTCCTTGTGCAAAGTCACAAAATGACATACAACTACCTTATTGGTTTCAGTCTTTATTGTTTGGGGGAGTTATTCAGTGGAAAACCCGAATTATCCCGATATTCTTGGCGCAATTACCGGCGGAACCCGCTTGAATTTAGATGTTATCCAGTGCGCCTTAGCGATGCGTCCCCATCAAATTCCGGCGGGGCATTTTGCCGAGCTGATTTTACTGCTTCAGAATGCGTCTGATATTGATGTTGATGTTACAGTTTCGCCTATTCTCCCTGATCACGATACCGACAAAAGGAAAGGAACTTTTTCTGCCAAAAATAATCGCTTGTTGGTCGGCTTGCGCCCTGCCGAAGTAGGCTATGTTGTCCTGCCGATCACAACATCCCCCAAAACCGCCGTTGGCAGCGCTTATATCGCCGGAATATCGATGGATATTAAGCGCATGAATAAGCAGCACCCTCAGCGTATTCGGGAAGCGGGTGGCGGTGGTGTATTTGTGCTCCAGGATTTACCGGAGAAAAATCGTCAGGCAATGCTTGAACTTCGCTCGCTACATTTTTCAATTGAACCGATGGGGAAGAAAAATCATATCCAGACCACCTTCGATATGCTCCCCCCCGCGGTGGCCGGTTTGAAAGAACTCAAAGCCAATTGGGTCAGCTTGTGGACCATGCAGGATTATGCCGATGAGTACACTATCGCGCACAAGGTCTGGGGACCGGCGCAGAATATCATAAAAAAACTGACCCGCGAAAATGCGTTTATGCCGCTGCTCAAAGCAACGCAAACGAAATTCCAGGCTTGCGGTTATCCGCTTAACCCGCCCGAAGCCATTTTTATTACGAAAATGCTCACCTTGCTGCTTGAAATGGGTATCGTAGAACCTGATCCGCTCAATCCCCAACCGGTTTGGCCGCATTGGTTCACCCGGCTGTGCCGCCTTCTGGTGCAAGAGCCTGCACTTGAAAATCAGCTAGACCCCTTACTCTCCCATTTGTTGTATGCTGATCTGGCCTATGACGCCATCATGTATGCCTTCACCATGTTGAGTACCGTGCTCAAGGAAAACTTTGGCACGGAAGACGAAATAGGGCGCTATGCCGATGATATTATTGATGCGCTCGAAAAAAGCCGTCCGCTTGATTTTGCACGGACCTATTTCCCACTGGTACTGGGCGGTTTGATCGTGAATGCCCGCGTGACTATGCCGCGTGAGCAAATTCGAGAAACAGTGTTTATTTTGTCAAAGGCTACCGATAATCGTAAAAAAGAATGGAATGAGGATAACGCTTTTATCTTCACAATGTGCGAAAAACTGATTGAGCGCGCGCTCGATTCAGCCTAAGAGGAGAATATGAGCGAACAACTGCACCCGGATATTCTCGGCTCCTTGTCCGACGAGCGTATGACAGTGGGCGATCAACTTCAATGTGCTTTGGGAATTTTCCCTTCAACAACCGCATTGAACCAACCCGTTGAAGTGCTGCTTTTGTTGCAAAACCTCACAGATCGTCCGCTGCCACTGCAATTGACCATTAAAACGCCCACGCACGATCCAACTGGAGGCCGTGCCAACGTTTTTACCCCCAAACCGCGTTTAGCAATTACGCTGCCAGCCGCTGAAGTCGGAATGCTGCATGTGCCGGTCACGCCGCTGCTGCCGACGATTCCGGGTAGCGATTTCCCTGTGCTCGTCCATATCGGCATCCAAAAACCAGAAACTTATCACCGCATTCGCCCGGTAGCGGGCGGCCTACAGCCAAACTTGCTTGCCATCTCTCCGTTTCGAGTGGCGGTATTGCGTGAGATTAAATTTAGCGCGCGCACTTTTGATGCCCACCAGTTGGGTGTCACTTTTGACATCTTGCCGGGCAATTTCCCGCCACGCAATGATGAACCCATGCCGCGTTACGAGTCACTCTGGACGGTGCGCAATTTGGAACAGGAACAGAGCAAAGCTCGTGAGGTTGCAGGGGAAGCACTGCGTTTTGCCCGCACGTTGGCGCGCACGAATGTTTACCAACCGCTGCTTGCCCGCACCGAAGATTTGTTCGGCGATAGTGGTATCCCACTCCACCCCGGCGAAGCAATCTACATCGCGCGCATGTTGGTTTATGTCATGGAAAATGGCCTGGATCTGGAACCTGGCTTCGCATTGGCCGATGGACATTGGTTCCAGCGCCTGTGTTATCTGCTCGCCAATGATCCTGATGTTCTTCAAAATGTTGATCACCTCATCAACCTGTTATATACCGCCGTGATCCAGGATGCCGCGTTAGTCGCTTTTTCGATGGTAACTCACGACACACGCGCTGATTTTGGCGACAAACAAGAGCAGATCGAATATGTAGGCCGCTTAGTCGCCGCGCTTGAGGGGCGTGTTCCACTGGCCCTAGAGCATGTTTATGTCCCGCTTATTATGGGCGGCATGCTGCTCGCTGCACGCGTGATCCTACCCGCTGAAAAACCCTGGGACAGCCTGGATCAATTAAAAGAGGCACACAGTGGCCGCGAAAGCCTGGCCGGTGCCGCGTTTAAAGAAGTATTTGGTATTCTTGACAAACTGATTGAAAAGACGGAGCGCGTACTCTGGGAGATGCGGATTCCGCGCTGACGAATTTCATTCACAGTTCCTACACGTTTCTGATAGCTGATGAGTCGCGAGCGGTGTAAACTTTACAGCATCCAGAAACATCGATGAATACGGGCTTACGGTGTCCGAAGACACTGTTCACGCACATCGTACTAACAAGGAACACACACTATGATGCGTTTTGATCGATTTACGGAGCGTGCGCAGGATGCTGCGGTACGAGCTTACGAAATCTTGCAGCGCTACGGTCACAATCAGGTAGATACAGAACACATGCTCCTGGCGCTCCTCGAACAGCCCGGTGGGGTCATTCCCCAAATGTTGGAAAAGATGAGCGTGGATCAGGAAATGATCCGCGAACGCCTGGACGAAGTGTTAAAAGCCAGCCCCAAAGCGGCCATTTACGGCGGTGGCGCGGGTCAGGTCTTCATCACGCCGCGTGTCAAGCGCGTGGTTGATGTCGCCAACGAAGAAGCTAATCGTCTGAAGGACGAATATATCAGTACCGAGCATCTGTTTTTGGCGATTCTCAGCGAGCGCCGGACTGCTGTTGCGCGGATTCTGGCTGAGGTGGGCGTCACCAAAGAACGGGTGATGGATGTCATTAAAGAAATTCGCGGCGGTCAGCGCGTGACCGACCCCCAGGCGGAGTCCCGCTACCGGACGCTTGAAAAATACAGCCGTGACCTGACCCGTATGGCGCAGGAAGGCAAACTCGATCCGGTGATTGGGCGCGACGAAGAAATTCTGCGCGTTATCCAGATTCTCAGCCGCCGCACCAAAAACAACCCGGTGCTTATCGGTGAGGCGGGTGTGGGCAAAACTGCGATTGTCGAGGGATTGGCCCAGAAGATTGCGACAGGCGACGTTCCCGAAATTCTCATGGGTAAAAAAGTCGTGAGCCTGGACCTCGGCGGCATGGTAGCCGGGAGCCGCTTCCGTGGCGAATTTGAGGAACGTTTGAAGGCGGCTATTGAAGAAATCCAGCGGTCTGAAGGTGAGATCATCCTGTTCATTGATGAACTGCATCAGGTTGTCGGTGCAGGAGCCGCATCGGGCGCTTTGGACGCCAGCAATATGATGAAACCCGCCCTGGCGCGCGGTGAACTCAATTGCATCGGCGCGACAACCTTAGACGAGTACCGCCAGTTTATCGAGCGCGACTCGGCTTTAGACCGCCGTTTTGCGCCGGTTTTTGTCGAGGAACCATCTGTCAATGACACGATTGAAATGCTGCGCGGCCTGCGGGATCGTTATGAAGCTCACCACAAAGTGACTTATACCGATAACGCGTTGATTGCTGCGGCCAAGCTGAGTCATCGTTATGTGACAGATCGCAAGCTGCCTGACAAAGCGATTGACTTGATGGACGAAGCCGCTTCCAAGCTGCGCGTTGCGCTCTATTCAATGCCCGATGAATTGAAAGAAATGAAGCGGGAATTGGATCGCCTGGCGATGGAAGAAGAAGACGCCAGCCTTCAGCGCGACTACGAACGTGCTGCCATCATCAAGTCTAACCGTCTGAAGATGGAACAGGACTACGAAGAAGAACGGGAACGGTGGCAGCAGGAACACACACTCGATGAGATTGTGGATGAACACGACATTGCTGAAGTCGTCGCGCAGTGGACAGGCATTCCAGTCAACCAGATGATGGAAACTGAGGCCGACAAGTTGCTCCGCATGGAAGAGGACTTGCACAAGCGCATCGTCGGCCAGGAAATAGCGGTAGCTGCAATTGCCGATGCTATTCGCCGTGCCCGCAGCGGCCTGAAAGACCCCCGCCGCCCGATTGGATCATTTATCTTTTTGGGAAGCAGCGGTGTTGGCAAGACCGAACTGGCAAAGGCATTGGCTGAGTTTCTGTTTGATGATGAAGATGCACTGCTTCGAATCGATATGAGCGAATATCGCGAACAGCATACGGTTAGCCGTCTGTTTGGTGCGCCACCTGGCTATGTCGGTTATGAAGAAGGCGGCCAACTGACGGAAGCCGTGCGCCGCCGTCCTTATCGTGTGGTGCTGTTCGACGAAATTGAGAAAGCGCATCCTGAGGTTTGGAATGCCCTGCTTCAAATCCTTGAAGATGGTCGCATGACGGATGGACAGGGCCGCATCGTTGACTTTCGCAATGCGGTTATCATCATGACGAGCAATCTGGGAACGGAATTCGTCAACAAAGGTGGTGCGCTTGGCTTCGTGCCCGGTGGTGATCCCCAGCTTGTTGCCGATCACAAGAAGATTGAAGAGGCACTGCGGCGCAATTTCCGGCCCGAATTCTTGAATCGTATTGACGAGATCATTATCTTCGAGCCGCTAACCCGCGAACAGGTTGAACATATTGTAGACCTGCAAATGCGCGACATTGCGCTGCGGATGGAAGAACAGCATCTTTATGTCGCGATGACGGAAGACGCCCGCGCTAAACTGGCTGAAATCGGTTTTGATCCACAGTTTGGGGCACGTCCCTTGCGCCGTGCGCTCCAGCGTTATGTTGAAAGCCCGCTGAGTGTTCGTTTGCTCAAGGGGGAGTATCATGCCGGAGATCTGGTAGAAGTCTATCTTAACGAAAATGGAGAAATTGACTTCCGCCGGGTAGAAGGTGGCTCACTGCCGCATCCCTTAGCAAAAGATGTCGAACACGCCGACGCCGAATAAGTAGCGAACAAACGAGGGACAGGCAACAAACCTGTCCCTCGTTTCTCATTATCTGTCCCTTACCCACCCGTCCGTAACACGCCCATTATTAACCATCCAAGTTCACCATTGAAAGACTATTCACCTCCGAACATCCGTGCTATACTATAGGTTGATCCCATGCCCTTTATCAACCTGGAACTCAAAACCCAAAATGTAGACCTCAGAAACAAGCGGGGGGGGGGGGGGAACTTTCCAAGAGAAACA
>CAYYNB010000170.1:0-12817 GCA_964472565.1 uncultured Anaerolineaceae bacterium | reverse complement strand
GAACCTACAACCCATCGGTTAACAGCCGATTGCTCTGCCATTGAGCTACTCAGGACCGTCAACGAACTGGCGTAAGGATACCAAAGCGAACGCAGGCTGTCAAGGCGGAAAATGCACTAATTTCGGCGTTTGTTTCCTTTGTATTACCCCATATTCAGGAACCGGAATAGAATTAGGCGAATTTAACCGAAGAGTCATTGCAATAATTCGGAGTTCCTATGTCTGATGCGGTCGTTGTACGCCCTGTTACCAGTAAGCAAGATTATCAAGCGTTCTTTAACTTTCCCTGGGTACTCTATAAAAATGATCCGTATTGGGTGCCGCCGCTGCTTGGTTATCAGAAGCACAAGCTGGACAAAAAGAAGAATCCCACCTGGCAGCATCTCGAAGGTGAATATTATGTCGCGTGGCGCGGTGACAAGCCGGTCGGCACGATTGCCGCCTTTATCAATCACCGCCACAACGAATTTCAACATGAACATATTGGTTTTTTCGGCGCGTTTGAAGTCTATGATGACCAGGAAGCGGCCAACGCTTTGCTCGAAACTGCCGCCGAATATGTGCGCGGCAAAGGTTACGACGCGCTGCGCGGCCCCGCGACCTTCTCCACCAATGAAGAATGCGGCGTCTTAATCGAGGGGTTTGACGATCCGCCGCTGGTATTGATGCCGTACAACTATCCTTACTACCAGCGCCTGATGGAGAATGCGCCCGGCTTTGAAAAGGCAATGGACCTGTACAGCTATTACATCACCCTGACACGGATTCAGGATGCGCGCGAAAAGCTGGACAAGTTGTTCCGTATCACAGCCAAAAATAACGAGCGCCGCCAGATCGCAGTCCATCGACTTGATATGAAGCACCTGAAGCAGGAATTTGTCAAGCTCAAGGAAATTTATAACAAAGCGTGGGATCATAACTGGGGATTTGTGCCCTTTTCGAATATCGAACTGGATGAACTGGTTCACCAACTCGGTGATTATTTTGAACCGCACCTGGCCTATTTTGCGACGGTGGAGAACCAACCGATTGCCTTTTTGCTGGCGATCCCGGATATGAACCAGGTGCTGCTCCGCGCGTATCCGCGCCCTGGCAAACCCGATATTATCAGTATGCTCCAATCGCTCTGGCACTGGAAAATACGCTCTAAAATTACCCGTATTCGGATTATGCTGATGGGTGTTCAGGAAGGCTATCGCGGGATTGGCGTCGAATCGGCGATGTTTGTCGCGACATATAATGCGGCGGTTGAGATGGGCTGGGAATATGCCGATGGTGGATGGGTGCTGGAAACGAACGAACCGATGCAGCGGCTGGTCGAAGCCTATAATGCAACAGTGTATAAACGCTACCGATTCTATGAGCGAAAGCTCAAGTAAACGGTGAGAACCTGTGGTAATATAGTTCAAGTTTTAGAAAAAAATTGTGTTGGAGCAAATATGGCATGACCGACTCGTTAATCGTCCGCAAAGTCGAAACACGGGCGGACTTCCGAACTCTCGTCCGGTTTCCCTGGATGCTCTACAAGGGAGATCCCTATTGGGTGCCGCCGCTGGTTGCATCGCACCGGAATAAGCTCAGCAAACGTAAGAATCCGACCTGGCAGCATCTGGAAGGGGATTATTTTATCGCGTGGCGCGGTGATCAGCCGGTGGGCACGATTGCCGCTTTTATCAATCACCGCCACAATAGTTATCATCACGAAGCGATGGGTTTCTTCGGGGTTTTTGATGTCTTTGACGATCAGGAAGCTGCCAATGCGCTCCTCGATACCGCTGCCCATTACCTGGAAGCGCGCGGTTGTCAGGCGATACGCGGCCCGGTGACTTTTTCCCTGAACGATGAGGCTGGCGTACTGGTCAAAGGTTTTGATGACATTCCCGTGTTGGTGATGCCGTACAATTACCCTTACTATCACTGCCTGCTGGATCATGCGCCGGGTTATCACCGGGTCATGAACCTGTATAGTTATACTATCACGCTGGAAAGCGCCCTGGAATCGAAGAAAATTGACCAACTGCTGCGCGTGACTCGGCGCAACAACGAACGCCGCCAGATCACCGTGCGGGCGGTTGACCCCAAGCACATCAAACAGGATTTGGAGATCGTCAAGTCGATCTACAACACGGTTTGGGATAATAACTGGGGATTTGTGCCCTTGTCGGACAGTGAATTGGAAGCGATGGTGCAGGACATCCGGCGCTATCTTGATCCGCGTTTGACGATCATTGCGGAAGTGCGCGGCGAACCGGCGGCCTTTCTGATGGCGTTCCCCGACATCAACCAGCCGATGCGCTATGCATATGCGCATCCCGGCAAGCCGGACATTCTGAGCATGATGCAGATGTGGTGGCACTGGAAACTGCGCTCCAAAATCAACCGTATTCGCATTCCGTTGATGGGTGTGCAGGCGGAATTTCGGGGTTTGGGCGTCGAAGCGGCGATGTTTGCCGAATTGATCGATCAGGCGAAGGGCATTGCTCGTGAAATGGGCTGGAGTCATGCTGACGCAGGCTGGGTTCTGGAAGCCAATGAGGGCATGCAGCGGCTTGTGGAAGGTTACAATGTCGAAGATTACAAGCAGTACTGCCTCTACGAGCGCGTACTGTCGCCCACCCATCCGATCCGTCCGCAGCCGCCGGTGCGCCGTTCGCGCCGTTCGCAGTGGCAGCATACAATCAAGACGCGATCCTTGCAGTCGCGGCGTGTGGTGACAACCACGGTGACAACCACGATTCGCCGGCGGAAATTGGTATCGCAGACCTTTAAGTCGCGGCAAATTGTTCCCCATGTGATACGCCGTAATGCACATCTCCCACGCGCGATCAAACAGCGGGCGGCACGCGTTCCGTTTCCTGTGTGGCGCGGACGCGACGACGATTAATCTGTTGACCCCTCTTCACTGAGGGGTTTTTTGTTACCGATTCAAATTCGAGTAGGATAGTATCCGTCATTATCAACCGGGAGGTTTTATGTCTGAGCCAGTTGTTGTCCGTCCAGTGAAGACCAAAGCTGACTACAAGACCTTTTTAACTTTCCCCTGGCTGCTCTATCAAAACGACCCCTATTGGGTTCCGCCGTTGTTCTCGATGCAAAAACACAAATTTGACCGCGCGCATAACCCCAGTTGGAAGTACATGGAAGGGGACTATTTTCTGGCGTGGCGGGGCAACAAACCGGTTGGGACGATTGCGGCTTTTATTAACCATCGCCACAACGAAATCCGGCACGAGCATATTGGCTTCTTTGGGGCCTTTGAGGTTTATGAAGATCAGGAAGCCGCAGCCGCCTTGTTAAACTGCGCGGCGGCATATGTCCAGGGCAAAGGCTACGATGTGCTGCGCGGCCCGGCGACGTTTTCGACCAACGAGGAATGCGGGCTGCTGATCCAGGGGTTTGATGATTCCCCAGCGATTCTGATGCCCTATAACCCGCCATACTACCAGACCTTCATTGAAAATACGCTGGGATTTGCACAGCGTATGGATATGTACAGCTATTCGTTCGTTTTGCCCGACTTCCAGGGATCGAAAAAGTTGGAGCAGTCGTTTCGGGTGACGCGTAAAAATAACGAACGACGCCACATCACGGTCCGCACGCCGAAAAATGGCAGGGAAATTCGGCGCGAATTTCGGAATCTTCAGCAGATCTACAACCGGGCCTGGATTGATAACTGGGGGTTTGTACCTCTGAGCGAGATCGAGATTGAGGATGTTGCCAAGCAGCTTTCGCAATTTTTGGAACCGCGCCTGGCTTTTTTTGCGGATGTGGATGGAAAACCCGCCGGATTCCTGATGGGGATTCCCGATATGAACCAGCCGCTCAGCCGTGCTTATCCACGCCCTGGCAAACCAGAACCTCTTTCGCTGCTGCACGTTTTCTGGCATTGGAAGCTGCGCCCCAAAATCAACCGGATTCGGATCGCCCTGATGGGTGTTGATCCGGAATTTCAGAATATCTGATTAAACATAGCAATGTTTGTCGAATTGCTTGATAAGCTGTTACAACTAACTGCGGAAATGCACTGGGAATTCGCTGACGCCGGGTGGGTTTTGGAAACTAACCAGCCGATGCGTCATATTGTGGAAGCGCTTGGAGGCCGGCCTTATAAGCGTTTCCGGTTCTATGAGAAATCCCTCACTTAAATGCAGGAGAAAAATATGCCCGGAAAAATCTTAGCCATTGTGGACGATGAACCGCTCATGGTGGATATGCTCTCGACTTTTCTCAAGCTGAAAGGGTATCAGGTGCGAGGAGTCTATTCGGGTCAAGAGGGGCTGTCGCTCGTCGAGAAGGAAACACCTGATGCGCTCCTACTAGACTTGATGCTGCCGGACATTGACGGATTTAAGGTATGCCAAACGTTACGCGCCCTGCCTGCTTTTGCGACGATGCCGATTATTATCGTGTCGGCGCGCACCGATCCGGCGTCTAAAACAAAGGCGATTGAAGCGGGCGCGAGTGCCTATATCACCAAGCCCGTTCGGTTTCCTGATCTGCTGGCTGAACTGGATCGACTGCTTATCCAAGTACAGAAATGAGGATGGGATGGCGCAGCAAATTCTGGTCAAACTGGCTAAAAGCAGAGAAACGTTATTATCAGTCATCGCAGCACTTAACGAGAATTTGTTAGAACGGCGCAGCAGCGACGGGTGGAGTATCCGGCAAATTCTGATTCATTTGGTGAACGCGGAAGAGGATCACCGTCAGGTGATTGAAGTGTCTATATTGGGACGAATGGATTTGATCCCCGGTGAATTTTCGCTGGATGAACACAACCAAAAGCGGCTGGCTGAACGTGGCAATTTGTCTTATGCGGCTATTCGGACCGGGTTGGATGAACAGCGGCATGCCACAGAGACGCTGCTGCAAAGCCTGAGTGAAGAACATTTGGCGATCAATGTGCCGCATCCAGCGCTGGGGAATAAAACGGTGGATGAAATATTTCGGGTGATTGCGCTGCATGAACGCATGCATGCGCAGGAGATTGCGGCGCTGCTGAAAGAAGGAGCATAAGCGTGGAAAAGTCGTTTTGGAAGACCGTGATGGACAACGGGTATGTGCTGCCCGACGGTTATACCATTTCTGATCTGACTCCCGAACTCACCAGCTATCTTGGCTCTCCGGACCCGGTGTTACGGGATGACATTGCCTATATTGTGCTGATCCGGTGGATCACACGGGGTGAGTACCAGCCGGACGAACTGCGGGCGATGATCCGGCAGATGTGTATTAACCTGCAAATTGGGCTGGGCGAGCAGGGTACGGATAACGTATTGGTGCGGTCTTTTTCGTCGCTGATGCTGGCGAGCATTATGTATTATGACAACCATCATGAGCCATTTTTAAGCGAGGCCGAGGTGCGATCTCTGCTCGATACGGCATTGGATTATCTGGCCCATGAGCATGATCTGCGCGGATATGTGGCGGAAAAAGGGTGGGCACATTCGGCGGCGCATACGGCGGACTGGGTGGATGAACTGGCGTTAAGCCGTTATGTGCAGGCGGCGGATTTGGAACGCATCCTAAACGCGATTGGCGCGAAAGTGATGATGCCGTCAGGTTATATTTTTCATAACGATGAGGACGAACGGTTGAGCGTGGCAGCCGTGACAGCGCTCAAGCGGGGAATGTATTCCGGGGCATTTTTGACGGCGTGGATCGGGAATCTGGCGGGATTAATGCAGCGGACCTCACGCCAGAATCTGATGATCGACGAAGCGCCGCACAGCGCGTATGTGAACACCAAAAACTTTTTACGGGCGCTGTATGTGCGGTTGATGCTGGCGAAGGAACTGCCGGAGCCGGTTCAGGACTGGGTTCCAGAGATACTTACGGCGCTGCGGTCGTTTGGGTTTGCGTATGATTAGAGGCGAGCGGCGAAACACTCGCCTCTTTAATATAGCTGAGATTAGATCACGAATTTTCCATCTTTGTACATCAGGGTACCATCGACCAGAATTTCGCCGCCCTGACGCATATCGCAGATCATGTCCCAATGGACAAGCGACTGGTTCACGCTGCCGGTTTCGGCGTAACCCTGACCCACAGCCATATGAACGGTGCCGCCGATTTTTTCATCGAAGAGAATCGATCCGGTGAATTCTTTGATGTCGGTGTTGGTGCCGATGGCGAACTCACCCAGACGCCGCGCACCGGGATCGCTGTCCAGGGTGGCGAGCAGGAAATCGAGATTCGTTTCGGCTTTGGCATTCACCACTAAGCCATCCTTAAATTCGAGTTCGACGCCCTTAACTTCGTTCTCGTGGTAGTAGGCAGGGTAGGTGAAACGTACCCAACCGTTCACGCTGTTTTCGACTGGACCGGTGAAAATTTCGCCGTCGGGGAAGTTCTCCATGCCGCCTGCATTCTTAAAAATGCGACCATCAATCGACAGTTCCATGTCGATATGTTCGCCGCGTACCTGAATTTTCTTCTTGCCCTTCAGCCATTCGATCAGGCGCTCGTGAGAAGCATAGACTTTTTTCCATTCGGCTACCGGATCATCGGCGTTGAGTTTGCACGCGCCGAAGAGGAAATCCTGGTACTGGCGAAGCGACATGCCGGCTGTTTGCGCATAACCGAAGGTCGGGAACTGGGTGGTGCAACGGCGCAGCTCTTTAGCGGCTTCGCGGCGCATCTGAATCTGGATCAGTTGGTCGCGGTGTTTGGCGCGGGCCATTTGCAGTTCCATCGGATAGCGAGACAGCGCGCGCGGGTTCTGCGAAGATTCAATGCGGATGACGGTTTCAAAATTTTTATACGCCAGTTCCAGCATGGGGTTGATGGTTTCAAGCTGGGCGACAGATGCGCCGGATTCCAGGGCGTATTCATCTTCCTGCTTGATGTGCATATAAATAAACGGCAGGCCACCAGCCCGAAACGCCTCTTCATACAACGCCTGGGCCAACGGTTCGGCTTCGGGACTCAGGCTTCGGATCAAGAGGCGTTCGCCCGGCTTGAGCGCTACTGAGTAGTTGACCAGCACCTGAGCCATTTTTTGAATGCGGTTGTCCATGTAATCCTTCCATAACAATATAAAGCAGACGATTCATTCTAACCAACGCACCAGCGGAATCAAAATTCCAGGCCGGTACGATGCATGACAAAACCTAATAAACCAACCCAAACGGGCATGGCCTGTTCCTGCATAGCGGCTAACTGAGACGCATGGATGCCGGCCATGGTGGCGGCGATGCCAGTCAGCAGGCGCAGCGCGGCCAGCACTTCCCAAAATACAATATCCTTGATGGGGGCGGCCTGGTAGGCGTCTAAAAACTGGTCGCTGAGCGCCACACCAAACGCGCCTAATGTCGCGCTGGTGTGGCCGATGTCGAAGCGAGGATCGCCCAACACGGCATTTTCCCACCCTAACACGCCGACTACCTGGGTATAGTCGGCCAACACATTGTCAAGAATGTAGTCGCCATGCAGCACGGTGTGCCGCTGTTCACGAATGCGATCCACGCGAGCTTCCAGCCAGACGAGAATCTTCAATAACTCCGGCGTTTGCAGGTCGATGACCTGCCGGGTGAGATCATTGAATACATATTGCAGCGGACGCATCCCAATATCCGGCAGCGTGTCCCAGGTCAGGTGATGGAGTTGGGCGAGGGTGTGGGCAAAACTGGGATTGATGCGGGCGAAAAAGGCGTGTGGCTGGCCTTCGATACTCCGACCTTCAATGTATTCGACCAGCAGGTAGATGTAACGGTTGTGAATGCTCCAACCGAAATAATAAACTTCGGGCGCGCAATAATTCAGGCCGCGCAGGGCACGCATCATGGTAAAGGCGCAAAAGGCCCGCGATTGATGCTGCGGGCTGTAACGCATGAGGAAAACATGCGATGGAAGCCGGGTGTCGTGTAAGGCAAAAGCCAATCCGCGCTCGCTCTGGCCTGGCGGAAGGGGGATCGGGTTAACGGGCACAGACCGCCCAAAGGCAAGGCGCAGAATACAATCGATGTCGGAATAGTCATTCATGTTTGCTGCTGGACGGACTCCGCATCTAACTTAGCAATCGCCTGATTGAGCAGTTCAATCATGGCCTCAAGTCCTTGAATGGGCTGGCGGGAATCGGCCAAAAACTGCAAGCCATTGCGCACGGTATCGAGCACGGTCCGTTCGGGTTTCTGGTCCAGAATCATTTTGATCTGCTCCAGGGCTTCATCGGGATAACCCAATACCAGCTTGGCCTGGGCATAATCGGCGCGAGTCCACACGTCGCGCGGGTCGTCGTCTAACTGAAGCTCAGCGGTTTTGAGGACACGATGGAAAAAGCGGGTGGACTGCTCGGCATGGCCCTGATGAATATGCAGTGTGGCGAGATTCGCAATCGGGTAGGATGAATTGGGCGTGATGGCGTGCGCCTTTTCGTAGGCCTGGATCGCCTGATCATAACGGCCCTGACGGCGATAGAGGCCGCCCAACGTGCCATAGTAGGATTCGCCGTCGGCATCGGTCAGGCGCGGGTCCTGGCTGAGGGCTTCGAGCAGCTTGGTTTCGGCCTGCGCCCAAAGCTGATCGCGGGCGGCAAACTGGCCCTGAGAATGCAGGCTGTCGCCTTTGCGACGCATGGCTAAACCCAACGCAGCCAGCGCGGGCGTGAAGTTGGGGTCCTGTTCCAGGGCGTGATGCAGGCGCTCGATGGCCTTGTCGAACTCTTTGCGGGTGGTGTAGAGATAACCCAGCAGGTAGTTGGCGGCGTGGTTGTCGGCGTCAAGCTTATAGGCGTCTTGCAGGGTGCGGATGGCGGTTTCGATGTTATGGGCGCGAACCTGCTGCTCGGCCAGTACGAGCAAGGACAACAGGCGGAATGAATCGCGGCCCTGACGGCGAACATCGGCAATCTGGCCGGTGGTGGTCTGGACCATGCTATCCAACTGGCCGACGAGCATCTTCTCCAAATTGTCGAGCTGGTGCTCGCGCTCACGGATGCGCGCTTCGGCACGTTCGGCAAACGCGCGGGATTCCTCGAACTGCTTTTGAATGCTGTTGCGCAAAATCCACGCGCCGACCGCTAAACCGGCACCGATCACCACCGATGCGCCTTCCAAAAAGCTGAGGATGCTGTCGGCAAAAGCGGTGGCATCGTTGGCCCGTTCGAGAATGAATTCGGCTTCTTCGGTGGTAACTTCATTGTCCACCAGACGGATGCGGCGCTCGTTGCGGAGCGCGTAAAACAGAGCCAGCGATGCGATCACAACCGCAAATACAGTCACCACAAGCTGGGCATCGAGAATGGTCAAGCGAAACTTAGACCGGGTCGGTTCGTGTTCAGCAGACAACTTAGCACCTCCATGTGTAACACAAGGATACGCCAGCTTGGGCGATCTGAAAAGTTATTCCAACATCACCGGAGAAGCGATAGTCTGACCGTCGAGGGTGAAGCTGCGGGTGGGCCAGCCGTACATGGCGGTGACGATTTCGGGTGAGGGGCCGACGAGGATCGAATCTTCACATTTGGTGCCTGTAATGGATGGGTTCCAGGCGCAGATCATGCCCGGTTCGAGGACGGTGGGATTGTCGGGACCAGCCAGCACTTCACGCGGGGTGTAACCGGCGATTCCGCCCTGATGGTGGAGCTGCCATTCATCGGGGAAACCGACACGGGCATACGTTTGCTGGGCCACGCGGAAAACATCGCCTAAAGTCGCACCGGGCTTAGAAGCGGCAATCATGGCGGCGTTGACTTCGGCGCAGGCATCCATGCGGCGGCGGAGATCGGCGGGGAGCGGGCCGAAATGGACAAGGCGAGTCACCGAACAACACAGCCCAGCGCGGCGACCACCGAGGACTAACATGGCACAGCGGCTTAAAACCGCACCGGTGGGGAGGGGATGGCGAAACTGGGAGATGCGATCATCAACGGCAACGAGCGTTACCAGCGGTGTGATGTCGCGTCCGCGCGCTTCGTAGGTGAGGGCGGCGGCGAGTTCGTGTTCGCTGTGGCCGGGGCGAACGCGATGGATGGTGTGCTGCATGGCATCGGCGCAGGCAACGGCTAATGAACGAAAGCGATCCTGTTCGGCGGGAAGCAGGCGGAAACGCAGTGATGTTAAATCGGGCGTGAGATCAACGGCATTGGGAAAGGGAAAATCGACGCCGAGTGACTGTGCAGCGGGCGGTGTGGGTGTGATGCCGGATTCCCAGGGGGAAGCCACGATTTCAAAATTAAAGGCCTCCAGGTCAGTTTCGAGGGCCAGGCGCGGCGCTTCGATGACGGTGGTCAGGATGCGCTGTGAGTCCTGGGTGATCACCACGCTGGCGGGGGCTAAGGCGGACGCGGTATTCACCGCCGTATCGATGCCGCCTGTGATCCAGGCGACATTTTCGACGCGGCGGAGCCAAAGGGTATCAATATTATGAGAGGCCATCTGCGCACGAACGCGATCAAGTTTGGCCCGGATTTCAAAATCCATCGGGTTCTCCCTGCATTGGAACGGGTAAAAATTGATCTCAACTATACCATATCCCCGCCCCCCCTTGACGACCTCTTGGGGGGTGGTTTGAGGGAGAAATGGGTCTGACGTGGAGTGAGATCCTGGCAGGAAGTCGGACTTTCTGCCAAAAACTGGCGATTATCCCCGCCCCCCCCCTTGGCGACGCCTCACGGGGAAAAAGCTTCTATTTCACGACGCCCCACGAGAAAGTTTGCCGATTGATTAGTTATTCGTCGTTGGTAAGGTGCGATGGGTGATACGAACAGGATAGCACGAATGTTCGAATATGTCATCCCATTGAGATACTAACTTCGATGGTTAACTTGGATGGTTAATAATGAGGGGGTTACGGGGGCAGCTAAAAAGCCTCACCCGGCGAATAGATACCGTAAGTACCGCAAAAAGGATATTGGGTCTATTTTCTGACAGTGTTCTGAAGATATTCATATGTGTTTCTTATAAAGATGGGGTATTTATGTGGGTGGTCTTATCGGATACCGGATCGCATACGATTAAAATACCCAACTGAAAGAGGAGCACGATGCCTAAGCAACTTGTTTTTGAGCAAGAAGCACGGAATAAACTGAAATCAGGGATTGATATGCTGGCGCAGGCGGTTATGACCACGCTGGGTCCTAAAGGCCGCAATGTTGCCATCGACAAAAAGTTCGGCGCGCCGACGATCACCCATGATGGTGTATCGGTTGCCAAAGAAATTGAACTGTCTGATCCGTATGAAAACATGGGCGCGCAGCTTTTGAAGGAAGCCGCGACCAAAACCAACGACATCGCCGGAGATGGCACCACCACCGCGACTGTGCTGGCGTATTATATGGTGATGGAAGGGCTGCGGAACCTGGCGGCGGGCGCGAATCCGATGCTGTTGAAGCGTGGGATTGACGCGGCGACGGATAAGGTTGCCAGCGCGATTCGCGACATGGCGCACGAGATCAATACGAAGGAAGAGATCGCCTCGGTGGCGGCTATCAGCGCGCAGGACAAAGAAATCGGCGCGCTGATCGCGGATGTGATGGACAAAGTCGGGAAAGACGGCGTGATCACGGTTGAGGAAAGCAAGGGCCTCGAATTCGAAACTACGTATGTCGAGGGCATGCAGTTTGATCGCGGCTACATTTCGCCGTATTTCGTCACCACGCCCGACACGATGGAAGCCGTGATCAACGATGCGTACATCCTGATCCACGACAAGAAGATTTCCGCCGCGCAAGACCTCGTGCCGATTCTGGAAAAACTGCTGCAAATCGGCAAGCGGGAACTGGTGATCATTGCGGAAGACCTGGACGGCGAAGCGCTGGCGACACTGGTGCTCAATAAACTGCGCGGCATGCTGAACGTGGTTGCGGTGAAAGCGCCGGGCTTCGGTGATCGCCGTAAAGCGATGCTGCAAGACATCGCGATCCTGACGGGCGGCACGGTTATCACGGAAGAACTGGGGCGCAAGCTCGACTCGGTTCGCCTCGATGACCTGGGACGCGCGGGGAAGGTCGTCTGCACGAAAAACGACACCACGATTGTGGACGGCGCAGGCGATCCAGCGGCGATCCAGGGGCGCGTGCAGGAGATCCGCAACGAAATCGACAACTCGACCAGCGATTATGATCGCGAGAAGCTGCAAGAACGGCTGGCGAAGCTGTCCGGCGGCGTGGCGGTGATCGGTGTCGGCGCGGCGACGGAAACCGAACTGAAGGAAAAGAAACATCGCGTCGAAGATGCCCTGAGCGCAACCCGCGCGGCGGTAGAAGAAGGGATCGTTCCGGGCGGCGGTGTGGCGCTGATCAACGCGCTGAAGGCGCTGGATGATCTGAAGCTGGCTTATGAAGATGAAAACACGGGCATTCAGATTGTGAAACGCGCGCTGCAAATGCCGATGCGCGGGATCGTGCAGAACGCGGGGCTGGACGGCGGCGTGGTCCAGCAGCAGGTATTCGGCAAGCAGGCCGAACAGAAAAACACGAATATCGGCTATGATGTGATGAGCGGCGAACTCGTGGATATGATCAAGGCGGGGATTATCGACCCGGCGAAGGTTACGCGCGGCGCGCTCGAAAACGCAGCCAGCATCGCGGGTATGATCCTGACCACGGAAGCACTGATCACCGATCTGCCGGAAAAGAAAGCACCGCCGATGCCCGGCGGCATGGGCGGTATGGGCGGTATGGGTGGCGGCATGGGCGACTTTGATATGTAGTCGTCCGGTTAAACGGATCTTGAGAACAGCCTGTGGAAACACGGGCTGTTTTATTTACCGGTCAGGGTGGAGCGAAAAATTAACGGGGCAATTCAGGATATGGGTGAATTGCCCCACATAGATAAGGCGGGTTAGGCTGCGCCAATATTTTCTTTACCCCATCCCC
>CAYYNB010000169.1:0-12902 GCA_964472565.1 uncultured Anaerolineaceae bacterium | reverse complement strand
TCGCGTCGCCAAATTTTAAAATTTCCCCTCATGGCGTCGTCAAGGGGGGTAGGGGGTATCCGGCCCTGAACTATCTGTAATATAATTGCTAATAACTACCAACGAATAACTCCCAACTGCTCACCAACAACTCCCCCCTCACATCTCCTCTCCTTTTCGGTATAATCTGCATCACTATTCGGAAACGGGCCATACGCCCGAAAGGAGCGAACATGTCCGATCACGAAACGCAGGTAGCCGCCCTGATCGATAGCCAACTGCCCGAAATCCAGGAGACGATCCAGGAACTGCGCCGCATCATTCACGAGGCTGCGCCCGAACTCCGCGAGGAAATTAAACACGCCTGGGGCAATCTGGTTTACAAGCGTAATTCCGAGGTCTGCGCGATCTCGCCTTATAGCAACGTTGTTCACGTGAACTTTTACAAAGGTGTGCGCCTTTCCGATCCCTCCCGTGCGCTCGAAGGGAATGGCCGCGAAATGCGCCACATGAAAGTGCGTTCCGTCGATACCATCCGCGAAGATCTGCTGGCGCAGTTCGTCCGCGAAGCCTTTTCCCTGGATTCCAATGCCTGACGAGGAACGAGTATGAGTGAGCCAAAAATCCGTGTATTGATCGCCAAACCCGGCCTCGATGGTCATGATCGGGGAGCCAAAGTGATCGCGCGCGCCCTGCGTGATGCGGGCATGGAAGTTATTTATACGGGCTTGCGCCAAACGCCCGAAATGATCGTCGAAGCGGCGGTGCAGGAAGATGTCCAGGTCGTTGGCCTGTCGATTCTCAGCGGTGCGCACATGGCGCTGGTGCCGCGTATCATGGAACTGCTGCACGCGGAAAGTCTCGATGATGTGATGGTCCTCGTCGGCGGCATCGTCCCCGACGATGATATTCCCGTTCTGCTCGAAAAAGGTGTGAGCGCGGTTTTTGGTCCCGGCACCAACACCGATGACATTGTGAAGCATATCAAGTCCGCGCTGGCGAGCGCCTGACGCCGATGCCTGATCGTTTTGTTCAAGAGGTGCTGTCCGGCAGTCGCCGCGCCCTGGCTCGCCTGATTACCCAGGTCGAGAACCGCACGCCCGCCGCTCAGCAAGCCTTAGCCGCGCTGTATCCCCATACCGGACGCGCCTATCTGGTCGGCATCACAGGCGCGCCCGGAACCGGGAAATCGAGTGTCGTCAATGCGCTGACCAAAACGCTCCGCGCCCAACAGCACACCGTCGCCATTGTTGCCGTCGATCCCACCAGCCCTTTCAGCGGTGGAGCCGTGCTCGGCGATCGCATCCGTATGCTGGACCTGTCCGGCGACAAAGGAGTTTACATCCGCAGCATGGCGAATCGCGGCAGTTTAGGCGGCCTCGCAGCGACAACCGGCGATGTCGTGCGTGTTTTGGATGCGGCTGGATTTGACTATGTGCTGATCGAAACCGTCGGTGCCGGTCAAAGCGAAGTCGATATTGCCCGCACCGCCATGACCACTATCGTTGTGGATGCGCCCGGCCTGGGCGACGATGTGCAGGCCATCAAAGCCGGTATCCTCGAAATTGCGGATATTCTGGTGGTCAACAAAGCGGATCGTCCGGGTGTGGAAAATACGGTGCGCGCCCTCAAAGCCATGCTCGAACTCGGCCACCGCATGCTCTACACGCGTCATCACGGCGGCGCGCTGCTCCCCGCGCCCGACAACGGCAACTATGATTTCTGGTCCGTACCGATCATCAAAACCGTTGCCACCGCGTATCAGGGCATGGATGAACTTGCCCAGGCCATCGCGCTGCACCGCGCCTATTTACAGGAATCCGGGTTGTGGCACAACCGCGAACGTCAGCGCGCCGAAGCCGAATTCGCCGCCCATTTACGTGAGGAACTGCTCAACCGCCTGCTGGCGAAATATTCGCCCGCGCAACTCGAAGCCCTCATTCAGCGTATAATGATACGAGAACTCGACCCCTATCAGGCCGTGAACGAGTTGTTAAATATCGAGCGCGGCCTCAATTGAAGTCGCGCTCGAAGGAGTTATAGACAGGCGTCTCACCGATCGATGAAGACGCCTGTCCATCTGAGAGGATTTGATCCGCTTGACAATAAAACGCGGCGTCAGCGGATCGAATCCGCAATGCACAAAAGCAATAACTATTTAGATTGTACCCCATTACTCATCAATTGTTTACGAAATTTTTATGAATTTTTCGTAAAGAAAGCGCGACTCCCCATGAGTCGCGCTTGAATGGTCCTGTTGGATTGGAATGAGATTAGGCTTACTTCGCGCCGGGCACCGCCCCCTGCGGTGTCATCGTCGAAGCGGGCACATAGGCCGTATTCGCGCTGCCGACGAACACCTTGTACCACAGATCGCCATCCGTACCAGTTACCTGTCCCACGATGAACCACGTCTGTCCGGCTTTGAGCACGGGCTTGAGTGCGGTGGTTGGATTGGCTTCGGCATACACGGGCGTATCGACCAACACATTGCCCATCACGCGCTTATCGGCTGCGGGTTCGTTGATGCCGTACACATCACTGTAGCTCGTCCACACTCGCCCCGTAATGCAGTTTGCCTCGAACATGGTCGAACTCACCAGTTCGCCGTTCGGCGCGTGGATAGCATACTGCGCGGTAATGTACCCATCATAAGCCGCCGCCCACTTATGGCGGAGTGCATAAGTTTCGGTTGTGTCGTAAAGCTTCGCCCCAGAGATCGAGTCGCCGCCCCCACTGACCGAGAACCATTCCACGTAATAACTGAAGGTATAACCGGGAGAAATCGAGAAGAAATAATCAATCGCAGCCGTGCCATAACCCGATGAGGAAGAACAATCTGCCACCCAGCTAATATTTGCCCAGGCAACTGCTGGCGTGCCATCCTGGGCGAAAGTTTGCGGCGCGACACTGAATACGACGGCTATAACCCAAACAATAACAGCCACACGAATCAATAACCGTTTCATTTTCCCCTCCATTGGGAATGTGTGAGGTACGCAATTTCAGTGTAGCACACGGGCATAAAAATCTTGTGCCAGTTTCCCCGTACCCCATTCGTGAAATTCTGCTGTTTGCGGTAGACTCGCTGTGAGTATTAATCATGAGGATAAGCCATATGGGTGACTACGATCCCGGCAGTCCGTATGACGATTATGATCAGCGCCGTCGTCGCAGCCGTCGCCGCCGGATGGAAAACGAGATTGATGACGCCTGGGCCGCTGCCGACCAGGATGATCTGTACGATGACGCCGCCGAAATTGAAGACCTCGCCGCCGGGTATATCGATGACCGCCTGCGCCCGCCCGCTGATCCAATGAATACGGAGCAAATCGAGCTGCGCGATCTGGGGCCGATTAAGGGCGCGGCGCGGCGTTTGCAGGAACGCACCCGCCGCCAGCCCTCCCGCGAGGAACGTATCCGCCGCCGCTATGATCCCGAAGAAGCTTACGCCGACAGCCCCAGCTACCACGCCAACAAGCGCAATATCTTAGATCGCGTTCTCGATCCGATCAGCGGCGAAATCAATTACTCGTCGTCCAAGCCCAAACGTGGTGTTCCCCACAGCTCTCGCCCGCCCCTTCCTTTTTGGGTTATTGTCATGCTGGTCATCTTCGGGTTAGTCGCGCTGCTGGTTGTCGTTTTTGCCTGTGGTGCGGCTATCTGGCTGATGCAGGGCTAAAATTTCACCAGACCTTGCTGCTATTCGCCCCTATTTCAATATGTTATAATTTGCTGCTATACTCCCTGTACTGTTTGACGGAAGGTTCTATTTTCCGTCCAATTTGTGAGGTCTGATGTTAAAACCAATCCTCAAGGCCGTCTTTGGCGACCCCAACGAACGCGAACTCAAACGCCACCGCGAAGTGGTTGAACAAATCAATGCGCTTGAACCCCAGATGAAGACCCTTAGCGACCATCAACTGCGGGCTAAAACGGATGAATTCCGCCAGCGCCTCGCGGATGGCGCAGCACTTGACGATTTGCTGGTCGAAGCTTTTGCGGTGGTGCGTGAAGCCGCCATCCGAACCATTGGTCAGCGGCATTACGATGTGCAGCTTATCGGCGGCATCGTGCTGCACCAGGGCAAAATTGCCGAAATGAAAACGGGTGAAGGTAAAACACTCGTCGCCACGCTGCCTATGTATCTCAATGCACTCACCGGGCGCGGTGTGCATCTCGTTACTCCCAACGACTACCTGTCTAAGTTCGGTTTGCAGCAGATGGGGCCGATCTATCATTTCCTCGGCCTGTCCTCGGCGGTGATCCAGAACCGGGGCGAGACGGATACCATGCATTCCTTCCGCTATAACCCCGACTGGTCCAGCGAAGACGCTCGTTTCCACCGCCTGGAACCGATTGAGCGCCGCGACGCCTACAAGACCGACATCACCTACGGCACGAATAACGAATTTGGCTTTGACTACCTGCGCGATAACATGGTGCGCAGCCTGGATCGGCAGACCCAGCGCGGCCATTATTACGCCATCGTGGACGAAGTAGACAATATTCTGATCGACGAAGCCCGCACCCCGCTGATCATCAGCGGTCAGGCCGATCAGCCATCTGATCTCTATACGCTGTTCGCCCGTTTGGTGCGTAATCTCAAACCCAGCAGCGAAGCCAGCATCGACACGGAAGAACCCGATGGTGATTTTGTCGAAGAACTGCGCAACCGCAGCGCCTATCTCACCGAAGCAGGCGTCGAAAAGATCGAGCAGATGCTTCAGCGCGAAAACATGCTGCAAGGCGACAATCTCTACCATCCCGACAACGCCGACATGATCCCCTACCTGGACAACGCGCTGCGCGCCAATGTCTGCTATCAGCTCGACAAAGATTATGTGGTCATGAACGGCCAGGTGATCATCGTAGACGAGTTCACCGGGCGGCTCATGCACGGGCGGCGGTTCTCCGAGGGTTTGCACCAGGCCATTGAAGCGAAAGAGGGCGTTGAAGTTCGCCAGGAAAATCTGACCCTGGCAACGGTCACTTTCCAGAACTACTTCCGTATGTACGAAAAATTGGCGGGCATGACCGGTACTGCCATGACCGAGGCCAGCGAATTCGACGAAATCTACCGCCTCGAAGTCACCATGATCCCGACCAATCTGCCGAACATCCGCGACGACAAACAAGACCTCGTGTTTATGAACGAAAAAGCCAAGTGGAAAGCCGTCGTGGACGACATCAAAGAGCGCCATAAGCGCGGCCAGCCCGTCCTCGTCGGTACCACCGCCATCGAAACCAGCGAGCGCCTCAGCAAAATGCTGGAACGCGCGGGCATTCTGCATCAGGTGCTCAACGCCAAGCAGCACGAACGTGAAGCGGTGGTGATCGCGCAGGCTGGGCGTCCGGGTGCCGTGACCATCGCGACCAACATGGCCGGACGTGGGGTAGACATTCTGCTGGGCGGCAATCCTGATGGGCTGGCCCGCGAAAAGCTGCGCAAACGCTACAGCATCGACATCACCGAAGCGACCCCCGAACAATGGGCCGAAGTGCTGGAAGAAGCCAAAGCCGAAATCGCGGAAGGTCGCGTCAAAGTGTTGGAAAATGGCGGCCTGTATGTCCTCGGTACCGAGCGCCACGAAGCCCGCCGGATCGACAACCAGTTGCGGGGCCGCTGCGCGCGCCAGGGTGACCCCGGTGAAAGTCGGTTTTATCTCAGCCTCGAAGATGAACTCATGCGCCGTTTTGGGGGCGAACGCGTCAAAAATTTCATGAAATGGGCCGACATGCCCGAAGACGTGCCTATCGAACACGGCCTGATCTCCAAATCCATCCAGCAGGCCCAGGTGCGCGTCGAAGGCTACCATTTCGACATCCGCAAGCGCGTGCTTGAATATGACGATGTGGTGAACAAACAGCGCGAAACGATCTACAAAGAGCGCCAGAAAATTCTTAACGCCCAACCCGGCGACCTGCGCGATCAGGTCCAGCACATGATCACCGAGCAGATTCACGCCCTTGTCGAAGATAACCTTCAGGGCGATCCTATCGATTGGGATTTGGAAGAACTGCACCGCAGCGCCTATGCACTTTTCCCGGTTCCGGCAGCCATCACGCCCGACACCCTGGAAAATCTGCGCAGTGCCGATGAGATCGAACTGGCGCTGGTAAAAGGAGCGCTGCAAGCCTACGACGAGCGTATTACCCGCTTCAGCGCCGAATGGATGGCTGAAGCTGAAAAACAGGTTTTGCTGAATGCGATTGACCAGCTTTGGCAGCGCCACCTGACTGATCTCGACATTCTGCGTGAAGGTATCGGTCTGGTTGGCTACGGCGGGCGCGACCCGCTGGTTGAATACCAGCGCCAGAGCTTCCAGATGTGGGGCGGTTTGCAGGAAGAGATCAAAGCCAAAGTCGTCCAGGATATTTACCGGGTGATCCCGCGTGAACAGCAGCAGCCCACCCGCCGCCAGCTTCCGACCCAGCTTCGCCTGACCAACATCCAGGCCGGGCGTGGTCCGGTGTTGGCCGCGCCTACGCCATCTAACGGAGAACGTCCCGCCGCCGCCCAGCCGCAGCGCCCACCCGCATCGGAACCGGCTCGCAGCCTGGGTACCTTTGATAATGTAGGCCGTAACGATCCGTGTCCATGCGGCAGCGGCAAGAAATTCAAGCACTGCCACTATCCGCTTTTACAACAGCAGCGTCAAACTGTCGCGCCCGAAACCATCAAACGCACCGTTCCCAAACGGCGTCGATAGGTCGTCACAAGCCAGGGGGATGCAGAAAGGTAGCAGGCTATGTCTGATGTAGATGATTATGCAGCCAGCTTGATGGATGATATGGATCCGCGTCTTTTGGAATTGATCCAGACGCGGATCAACTCATTTATCAAATGGGATCTGGTTCGTTTTTTCCATGATAACCCGCACACGACCGACACTGCCGACAACATCGCGCGTTATACCGGGCGTGATGTGCGGACGGTAGAACCGGAATTGATCCAGTTGGCGCGTGACGCCGTGCTCGAAATGGAAGACTTAGGGGGCCTCCGGGTGTTTACCCTGGCCGATGATCCAGACCTGCGCCAGCTTTTGGGCAACTTTATCGCTGCATGTGATGATCGTCAGTTCCGTGTCAAGGCGATCTACCATGTCATCCGCAACCTGCGCTAAGGGGGATCGACATGAACGCACAACGCGTCCCAACGGGTATCGCCGAACTCGACAATATGCTTCACGGCGGCTTTTTGTCTCGCACGGCCAACCTCATCGAAGGCGCGCCCGGTACCGGCAAAAGTACGCTGGGCATGCAGTTTATCCAGCATGGTATCACCAGTTGTAACGAACCTGGGATCATCCTGACCTTTGAGGAATTTCCTCAACAATATTACCGGGACGCCGCGAATTTTGGCTGGGATTTTCGGTCCTACGAGGCTGATAACCTGCTTCGCACCATCATGACCAGCCCCGAAGTCAGCCGCGCCGATCTCCAAAAGGTGACAGGTCGTATCGAAAACATGGTCCATCAAATCGGGGCCAAGCGCGTGCTGGTGGACAGCCTGAGCCATTTTGAGCGCATTACCGAGGACCCGGTTGAACTCCGGCACATCGTTTTTGAGTTTGTGAATGGTCTCAAACGCTTAGACCTGACGGCGGTGTTCACCCGTGAGAATGCCGCGCTGTTAGGTGAAACCACCGAGAGCGAAGAAGACCTGGCGTTCGTCGTGGACTCCTATACCATGCTGCGCTATGTCGAAATCCAGGGCGCGATCCACCGGGCGCTGCTGGTGCTCAAGCTGCGGGGCAGTGATCATGACAAGGATATTCGCCAGTACGCGATTACCGCTAAAGGCATTGATGTGCGGTCACGCTTTGAAGGCACGCAGGGCATCATGAGCGGGCGTCCTACCATGACACATGCCGAAGCATTTGCCGCGGCTTTTTTGCCGCCCGGCACCAAATAATTAGACGTGAAGATTTTCTATCAAACGGTGTTTGTTCCCTGTATTACAATAAAAAAGGGCATCTTTCGCCAGGGGGACTAGGGTGGGTCAACTAAGTTTACATCAGTTCCTGACTATCTTCTCATGGTTTGGCCTCGTTGCACTCATTTTTTTTATGGCATTGATCGCCCGTTTTTACGAGCGCCTTTCGGGACAGCGCACCTATTACCAGTTTTTTATCGCGCCGATGCTGGCGTTTACCGTCGCTACCGTTCGTTTTACCAGCCTGGATGAAATCACGGGGGACGATTGGGGTGATGGCGCACTGCTTATCGGCGGGTTAATTTTAGCGGCATTGTGTATTCATATCTATCGACTGATGACCAGTGGACGTTAATGGTTTGTGTGGGTTTCGTTTGAGGTTAAGAGTTCGTTCGAGTTTTAGCCTTATACGCCAAGATAAGCAAAACTAAGACCGAATCTTCAGCCAGGACAGATTATGCTTCAAAATTTCTTCACCCTCCTAAGCGTAGCAGCGCCTCTCGCGCTCATGATCATGTTATGGGTCATGGCGCAGATCAGCCGGCGCTTTGGTGAAGTCACCCACCGTCCGCCTTTATATCGGGGTTTTTATGTCGCCTTGCTCTTCCTGCTTTTTCCGCTCAGTATGCGCCTGCTGACTATCGGCCTGGATGATCCCACCGATGCCAGTACGGACAGCACACTGTTTCATGACCTTCCATATGCCCTGAGTATTGTCCTCGCTGTTTTTATCACGTGGCGCTATTGGGGTTGGCTTGTGTATGCCCGCGAAGGTCAGCATCCTGTTAAACCGCACCGCACCAAGCCTCAATAACTTATGATCCCCACCATGACCAGTTCTGATCTTCATCCCGAAGCGCTTACCTATGAGGCGATTTATATTCTCAACTCCGACGGCATCATCCAGTTTGCCACTCCCAACGCGGTTCGTTATTACGGTTATGCCGTCGCTGAGGTGATTGGACGGTCCGCCTTTGATTTTATCCCCCCGCCCGAAGTGCCGCAGGCGCTCGAACGGTGGCAGTCCTTTCTCAACAATTCCAACCAACCTTCCGAACAATTATCGGTAACGGTTATCTCTGCTGCCGGGCTGCCCGTCCGTGTCCAGGTATCCGTGTGGCGGCTGCCCAATGCCGACCTGTTTATGCTGATCCACCATGCCGCCGAACAGGTCCGTGACCGGCTGCAAACTCTCTATTCGATTATGGCGGCAGTCGCTGAATCCCTCGGTCTGGATGAACTGCTCGATATTGTGCAACGTGAGATTCGGCGTTTGATCCCGTGTCATGCCTGCACTACTTATATTTTTCAACCCAATAATACGGTTCAGGTCAAACGCTCGATTAACGATCTGATCGAAAATTACGAGTTTTCCACAGAACGGCAGCAGCCCGAATTTGAAATCCGCCAGATCATTCGGACAACAGGCAAACCGGTGCTTATCCACGACTGTCCTGCCGATCCGCGTTGGGTGGAAGTGCCGGGCCGCCGCCCGATCAAAAGCTGGCTTGGCGTCCCCCTGATTCACGAAGACGAGTTTATGGGCGAACTCGATCTCGACAGTCCGACTGCGTATGCTTTCAATGACGCCGATGCCGAACTCGCGCTGGCGCTGGCCGCCCAGGTTGCCGCCCGCCTGCACAGCGCCCGCCGGTATGATCAGGAACTTCGGCGTGCCCAGCGTTACCAGGCCCTGAATGAGGTCAACCTGGCGATCAGCCGCCTCGATCTGCGCAGCGTGCTGGATGTCGTTTACTTCAAAATCAGCGCCCTGATGGATGCAACTTCGTTTTATATCGGCCTTTATGATTCCGAAGCCGGAGTGATCCGTATTGTCGGGGGCTACGATGACGGCCAACCCGCTGAGGATAAAATTCAACCCGCCGATGCTGGCCTGACCGGGCTGGTGCTGCGTACCTGCGAAAGTATTTTTATCCACGACACAACCAAAGAAGAACTTCCCAAAGAAACCATCGTCGATGGCCCCATGCCACGTTGTGTGCTGATGGTCCCGCTCATCACCCAGGACCAGATTTTGGGCGTTATTTCCGTCCAGAGTTACATCCCCAACGCCTATTCGCCGGATGATGTCGCCATGCTCGAAACTATCGCCGGTATGGTAGCAACGGCGATTCAAAATGCGCAGCTTTATAACGAAACGGCGGGCCGCCTCGCCGCGATTGAAGCCATCCAGCGGATCGGCGTCAAATTAGCGGCGGTTCAGACGCGTGAAGCGGTGGCCGAAATCGTCGCCCGTGCCGCTGTCGCGTTGTTTCATGCCAATCAGGTCCGGCTGTATGTCACCGCCAACCATACCTGGGATGCGACTCTGTGGGTTGCGCACTATACGAGCGAAGTGGGCAATGCCCGCATCCGTTCCTATGAGTGCCCGTCCGTCGATAGTCTGGTGGAGCGTGTCCAGGCGACCCAACTCCCCATGATTCTGACCGATCTCAGCGGCCATGCGGAGATTCAAACCGAGTTCAAAACCCCCTGGTTGGTCCAGGCCGCCATCGCCCATCCGATTCTGCGCGGCGATCAATTATTGGGAGTGTTGATCCTGCTGCATGCCGAGCCGCTGATCGCCCGGCGCGATATGCTGCGTGCCCTGGATTTACTCGCGCTTCAAGCAGCCGCGGCGCTCGAAAACGCCCGCTATTACGTCACGCTCCGCACCCGTTTGGACGAAGTAAGCGCCCTGCAAGAATTAGCGCGCCGGGTAAGTAGCACCCAATCGTCTGACGATATTCTGGAATTGAGCGTGAATACGCTGCGCGATGTATATCAATGTCGTTCCGCCTCTATCGCCCTGGTGGATGACGAATTACAGGAAGTGATTATCGTTGCTGCGTCCGGGTTGGAACAGCAGTACCTTGATCAGGCACATTTCAAACTGGGTGAATATGTCGCTGGAAAAGTCGCTGCGACGGGTGAGGTTATTTATGTCCCCGATACGGCAGCCGATCCCAATTTCCGTGTGATCGATCCCGGCATTCGTTCTATGATCTGTGTGCCGCTCAAAGTGCAGGATCGCGTTATCGGCACGATCGGCATCGACAGTGAGGTGCCGTTCGCCTTCACGCCCGATCACGAGCGTGTTCTGGTGATTGCGGCGGGCCAGATCGCCGCTGCTATCGAAACGGTTCGCCTGCTCGAAGAAACCCGCCATCATGCTGCTGAACTGGCCGATGCTAACCGCAGCCTGGAAGCGCTGCACGAACTGCGTAACGAACTGGTATCCAACCTCAGCCACGAACTCCGCAGCCCGCTGGCGCTGGTGCGCGGTTGGACCGGCCTCATGCGGGCCGGGGAACTTGGCCCCCTTACCACCGAACAGAGCGAAGCTCTCACCGTTATCGACCAAAAAGCCGACTCAATTACCCGCATGATCAGCGACATTCTCGCGCTGGAGCAAATCCGCGCCGACAACCTGGACCTTGCGCCGCTGGACATCAACGATCTCTGCGCCAACGTGATCGCGGGCGCGCCGCTGGTTTTCCCCAACCGTGATTTACATTTTGAGATGAATCTGCTTCCCGGCCCGCACTGGGTCCAGGGCGACCAGGATCGGCTGACCCAGGTTCTGGATAATCTGATCGGGAATGCGGCTAAATTCTCGCCCGACGGCGGCACTATTCTTGTGCAGTCCGCTTACGGTGAGCGCCCGGATTGGATTTATGTCTCCGTCACCGACTACGGCATCGGTATTCCCGCCGACAAGCTCCCGCATATTTTTGAGCGCTTTTTCCAGGCGGATCGTTCCATCAAGCATCGCTTTGGCGGGGCCGGGTTGGGGTTATCGATTGTTCAGCGTATTATCGAAGCACACGGCGGCACCCTCTCCGTTGCGAGTCAAGAAGGTAAAGGAAGCACGTTTACATTTGGGCTTCCACTTTCAGAAAGGGAATAATCCGGTGGCTTTCAACATCCATAACATGATCAACCGGGAAAGCGAACTCTGGAAAACGCTGTGGCGTTGGCCCAAAATCGAACTCCACCGCCACCTCGAAGGGGCGATCCGGCTGTCCACGCTCCTCGAAGCCGCTGCCGAATTTGATATTCCCTTGCCTGCTTACGATCTGGATCATCTTCGCCCGCACGTTCAAATTGTGGAGGACGACGAGCCGACCTTTTCCGTTTTTCTGAGCAAGTTTAACGTCCTGCGCCAGTTTTACCGCTCGATGGAACTCATCCGCCGCATCACGCGTGAAGCGGTTGAAGATGCCGCCAGCGATCATATCAGCTACTTTGAAATGCGGTTCACGCCCCATGCCCTGGCCCGCCAGAATAATTACACCTACCAATCAGTGATTGAGGCCGTGTGCGAAGAAACCGCCCGCGCCGCCGCCGATTTTAATATTCCCACCCGCCTGATCGTTTCGGTCAACCGTCATGAAAGCGTCCAAATTGCCGAGCAGGTTTTAGATGCCGCGCTGGAAGTGAACGATCCGCAAATTATCGGGATGGACCTGGCCGGGCAAGAGGCGGGTCATTCGGCGCGGCCTTTCCGGTCGCTTTTTTACCGGGCGCGTGAAGCGGGCCTGCATATCACCGTCCATGCGGGGGAGTGGGCCGGGCCGGAGAATGTTGCTGACGCCATCGAACACAGCCTCGCGGAACGGATCGGGCATGGCGTGCGGTCGGTCGAAGATTCGCTCGTGGTGCAAATGGTGCGTGATCGCGGCGTGACGCTTGAAGTCTGCCCGACCAGCAACTTACACAGCGGCGTTGTGCGCCGCGTTGAGCATCACCCGCTCCCCGATCTGATCTATCTCGGCGTGCCGACCACCATCAACACCGACGATCCATCCCTCAGCAACATCACCCTCACCGATGAATTGATGCTGGCGCATGTCGGCATGGGCTTACCCTTCCACATGATCAAGGATTGTATTCTCAATGCCGCGCGTGCGGCCTTCCTGCCCGATGCGGACCGCGCCCAACTGGTCGCCGACATTGAAGCCGGGCTGGCAAACGCGCCTGT
>CAYYNB010000168.1:0-12913 GCA_964472565.1 uncultured Anaerolineaceae bacterium | reverse complement strand
GGTGGAAAGCCCCGGGGGTGAAAGACTGACGCGGCGGCGCGTAAAATGGCTTCGGGATGGACGGTTTGCTGGGCGGGGCGGCGGGGCATGGCGGCACTCGCTCTATAATCAAATCTAAATTTGATTATAGAGATGAAGTTATTTCACTGGCAACATGACCTAGAAAACTACCGCGATACAAGAATAAACTTGCCCGGCTGAGGCTGGTAGCCCAATTTCTGGTTGATGGCGAGCATGGGCGCATTCAGCGAGTCGTTGTTGGTGCGGATAGTGCGGCACTCGTGCTGCTGCGCGTAACGGATCGCCGCTAATTTTAATCCCTGGGCGATCTGGCGGCCACGATGGGAGCGGAGGACACCTGTCATCAGGTTGTAGGCTTCCTGCTGGTCGGGGATGAGGCGGACAGCGGCCAGACCAACCCAGCAATCACCGTCCAGGGCGATCAACTGGCCCTCTGGACGGTACCATTCGGACCCACAAACCCATTTTTCAAACTCGTCAAAAGGCATAAATGTGCCATCGGCGTCGGGTTCGTCCAGTGAGGTGATCCGGTTGACCTCATAGAGCTTGTGACGGGCGGCGGGCGTATCGTGAAAATCGGCCACCGAACACAACCGGATACCGGCGGCGGCGAGCGACGTTTGAAGGGCATGATAGGGGGCCGCGTCGAAGGTGGTGAGGTCTAACACAGACTCAAACAGGTGGTGTTGGATGGTAAACCCGCGCTGCTCAGCAAAGCGCAAGGCGGGCGGGCTGTCGTCGCGCACTTCGGTTTTCAGACGGGTGGCAGCGTGATCGCGCAGAAACGCGGCAGCATCGTCGTAAAGCAGGGAGCCGATACCCTGATTGTGCCATTGGGGAGCGACGCCAACCCAGACATAAAAATGACCCGCAGGCGCGAAGGTTTCATGAACCGTCACGCTGTAGCCGGTGATATGATTGGCCGGATTGACGGCAACTCTACGGTAGTGAATTCGCTCAGGGGGATTGTTCAGAAGCCAGCCGCTGAACTGAGTGACGGTGATCGGGACGGATTCGAATGCATTGATCACCGCGACGATGCCGGGGTAATCCGCTTCGGATTGAATAGGGCGGATGTTCATGGCGAAACTCGCTTGAGAGAGAAAGAGCGTCATTCTCATCATACTCCATTCTCTCTCGCGCGAACAAGGGGCGGGTAGAACTTAGAACTCTGGGGTGGGGCGCTTGCCGTCGATGTCGTCAAAAGCGTAATCCTGGGCCAGCCGCGCCACGACGAGCGTTTTTCCTGTTTTCTCCAGACGCTGGGGATCGGCGGCGAGGGCAACGATGGCACGCCCAGTGAATTCCGGCGATTCGGAATTGGAGAGGTCAAAATACTGGGCGTTCGCCAGCACGTTTTCGGTGCGGACTAATCCGGGATAGAGCGAGACGACGGTGATCTGGTGCGGCTGGACCTGCTGGGCGATCTCCACCGTCAGCCGGTCAACTGCCGTTTTTGCGACCCCATACGGCGGATTGCCGAGCGGGGCGGGGAAGGAGAGGTTGACGATCAGACCGCGTGCCGGGATCAGAAGTGGGACCGCCAGCGCGGATGCAACGTAGGCCCAACGCACGCCATCCAGATTGTCGTCCCAGTACGAAAGTGGTTTTTCCCAGAACGGGTGGTTGGGCGGATAGTGGGTTCCGGTGACATAACCTTCGTAGCCAGCCCAGGCGTTGTTAACCAGGATGTCGAGCTGACCGTGATCGCGGCGAATCTGATCGATAACGGCCTGTACCTGGGAGTCGGCGCGGTGGTCGCAGCGCACGGCGATGCCGGTGCCGCCGCGCCGCGTGACTTCGGCGGCGGTCTGGTGGATTGTGCCGGGGAGGGGCACGGCGGCCTGTGCTTCATCGACGGTGCGCCCGGTGAGATAGACGGTTGCGCCCGCGTCGCCCAACGCCAGCGCGATCCCTTTGCCGATGCCGCGACTCGCGCCGGTTACGAGTGCGATCTGTCCTGCCAGTGATTGCATGGTTTGTGCTCCTTTTTGCGTGGATACAAGCATTCATTATGCAGGAATCCAGGGGGAAAAAGAGGCCCCAAAATTGGCGCGTTGCCGGGGTGCGAGGTATCATAGACTGTACTTCGGTAAGCGAATCCTCACCTGCCGTTCCCCTCAGGCTTTTCTGGCTACGATCTATGCAACCTGAGTTAGGGTGCTCTATTCAGAAATATGCTGTTAGCTCAATATCCCGGAGGAATAATGCAAGTAAGCGAGTTCAAGCGTATTTTGGAGATCGGGCTGGGGCGCGCCATCCTGTTCCTGCAAACGCACGATGCCACACCCTATCGCGAGGCCATTCTGGATGCCTGCCTGCACGACACCCGGTATGCTGGCTACGTGGAATCACGCCGCGCTACTTACCTCTTTGATGTTATTGCTCTGACTGGTTTCCAGGAATTCTATAGGGAACCTATTCTTCAAGCCCTGGAAAATGCTTCTGATCCGAATACATATGACTCGCTTCAGTTATATGGCTTGGTGACTCGATTTGCAGAGCAAAGGGATCAAGATGCCAGGCAACTGGTTTACGATCACTTCGTAACTCATCTCACCAGTGATGACTTGGGCGATGAGTTACGCGCGCATAATCTAATCTCGCTGGATGGCACTGACGGGTTTCTTTTCGCTGTGGAGCAGTTTGGTAAGCGACTACCCGCGTGCAGCGAGCAAGAACCGCCGTATTGGTTTCCTGCGTCGGAAGAAGACTGGGATGACGATGAGCGCGCCTATTGGGAGGCAGTCACGCAGCGTGCAGCAAACAATCCCCATCTGGCGGCCTATGTCACATTTGAGCAGGAGCGTCGTGCTAATTGGAAAACCAAGGCCAAACGACCAAGACCGATCACTTCGTTGTCCTATGATCAGTTGAAACCCAAGATCACGCATCGAACAAGCGAATACAGCCTGGCAAAGTGGGGCGAGCGTGCCAATGAAGCCGATCTGATGCTTGCCGCAAATGATCTGTTGACGCTGGAAGAACAATCGGACCCGGTACTCCTGCGAAAATACATCTCGATCTTTCGCAAACGCCGGTTTCCGCTCGATCCACAGCGACTGATCGACCTCGCATCGCAAGCTCGTCATGAGTCGCCAGCCTGTGATGAGCATGACCGGTTTACCCCACACACGCGCTTGATTCTGGCGGCGCTGAATGCACTCGCGAATATCTCTCACCCAGCCGTGCGCCAACTTGCCTTTGAGTTAGTTGAAGGTCGTCAGTGGATAGCATACGCTGCCATCCTATTCAAGTCCAACTGGCAGAACAGCGACTGGTCTGTGCTCGAAGCGCTGACGCAGGAAACGTTCGAGCCGGATGATTATCATGGAATGGGCATGGATATTCGGGAACTCTTCGAAGCGCATCCTGAGCCAGAGGCGTCTCAGACTCTGATCAACCTCTACAAATATGGGCCATGCTCAGAGTGCCGACGACGATTTGTGGAAGCACTCGATTCGATCCAGGCTGTGCCGGAATGGATGCGTGAAGAATGCCGATATGATGCCAATCTTGATTTGCGCGAATGGGCTGCGGGATTATCTGGGCAAGTAACGGCTCCATAGACTGTACTTCGGTAAGCGAATCCTCACCTGCCGTTCCCCTCAGGCTTTTCTGGCTACGATCTATGCAACCTGAGTTAGGGTGCTCTATTCAGAAATATGCTGTTAGCTCAATATCCCGGAGGAATAATGCAAGTAAGCGAGTTCAAGCGTATTTTGGAGATCGGGCTGGGGCGCGCCATCCTGTTCCTGCAAACGCACGATGCCACACCCTATCGCGAGGCCATTCTGGATGCCTGCCTGCACGACACCCGGTATCATTCTATTATGGAATATCGCCGGAGCACGTATCTTTTTGAGGTTATCACCCTGACCGGCTTTTTGGAATTCTTCCGCGAACCGATTCTGCAAGCCCTCAGGAACTCCCCTGATCCAAATGCGAACGACACAGACCAGTTAGCTGGACTGGCAACTCGCTTTGCTGAACAGGGTGATCAAGAGGCACGGCAACTGGTTTATGATCATTTCGTTGCCCATATCAACAGCGACAATTGCAATGGCTTTTTGCGTGTTCACGATTTGATCGTCCTGGATGGTATTGACGGTTTTCTGTTCGCTGCGGAATGGTTTGGGAAACGATTACCTAAGGCCAGCGAATACAGTCCGCTATACTTTTTCCCGCGAGAAGACGAGGAATGGGATGAAGATGATCGCGCCTATTGGGATGCAGCCATCGCGCGTGCAGCAGATAATCCTCATGTTGCAGCTTATGTCGAGTTTGAGCGCCATGAAAAACAAGAACCTGACAGATCCAGGCGGCGTAAGCCGCTGAGTACGCTCTCCTATGACAAACTCAAACGCAAGATAGTGACCAGTGACCGCGAATTCGGCCTGGAAATGTGGGGAGAACGGGCCAGCGAAGCCGAGCTGGAACGTGCGGCCACCGATCTGCTGGCACTCAACGAACAAGAAGATGCCGTGCTCCTGCGGAAATACCTGAGGATCTTCCGCGACCGCCAGTTTCCGCTCGATCCACAGCCCTTGATTGAAGTGGCATCTCAGGCTCGCCAGCAGCCGCTAACTGAGGATGAGACAGGTAAGTTTACACCACACTCACGCCTGATGATGGCGGCACTGGAGGCCCTGGGAAACGTCAGCCATCCTGACGTGCGCCAGCTTGCTGTCGAATTGATCGAAAACCGTCAATGGATAAGCCACGTTGCAATCTTGTTCAAGTCCAACTGGCAGAACAGCGACTGGTCTGTGCTCGAAGCGCTGACGCAGGAAACGTTCGAGCCGGATGATTATCATGGAATGGGCATGGATATTCGGGAACTCTTCGAAGCGCATCCTGAGCCAGAGGCGTCTCAGACTCTGATCAACCTCTACAAATATGGGCCATGCTCAGAGTGCCGACGACGATTTGTGGAAGCACTCGATTCGATCCAGGCTGTGCCGGAATGGATGCGTGAAGAATGCCGATATGACGCCAATCTTGATTTGCGCGAATGGGCTAAATAACCCTTTGCCAGTACAGATTGGCGGGCGTGCAGCGGCAGAATTTGGGGCGACTGCGGAATTACCT
Organism: uncultured Anaerolineaceae bacterium; assembly: GCA_964472565.1. Classification (GTDB taxonomy): domain Bacteria; phylum Chloroflexota; class Anaerolineae; order Aggregatilineales; family Aggregatilineaceae; genus DATAMF01. The sequence continues at coordinate 7,801 of CAYYNB010000168.1, read as the reverse complement.
GGGGGATAAAAGTTCGGTCCCCTTATTTTGCTAAGGGGACCGGGCGGAATGGCTTATTATTGAGCGGGGGCGGCAACCTGGAACTGGGCCTGGGACATCAACTGTGAGTCCAGGGTGAGTTCGACGGTCCAGCTTCCGGCCTCAAACGAGCCTGTTTCATTCACGATAGAGCAGTAAGCGCAGACCTGCGCCCAATCTTCGCCCGGAATCCAGCATTCGTCATCCGAGGCGAAAACGGTGCCGTTGGCGGTCCAGCGCGCGCCGAGCGTTGATCCGGCTTTGAGATTGCTGATGGTGGTCACGACGAAAATTTCGTCTTCGGTGGTGTCAAAGACCGCCGTCCGATCGGCGGGGCAGCCGTCGGTCTGCAAAATGCCCATTGCCGTAGTCGTTTGGGAGAAGGTGGTATTGGTGGTTGTCATGGGTGTCGCCTGGGCGTTGGGGGTGACACCACCCGGAACGCCACCACCGGCGACGTTGCCTCCGCCTGCATCAGGCGTGTGCTGGACGGTGTTGCCACCGGGATTAGCTACCATTGGGGTGGGCTGTGGAACAAAACTGCTGCCACCTCCACTGCTTAGCGCGGCGATGGTTGCTTGCATGTAGGCCATTTGGTCCGCCATGACCGCGTTTTGGGTTGCCATCGCGCCATCTCCGCTGCCGCCGCCAAAACTGGATAGTGTTTCCATCGCGGACAGGGTGGATTTCTGTTGAGCAACCTGAGTTTCTAGCTCGTCAATTCGCGTGTCACTGGTGATGGTGCTGCACGCTGTCATGGTAAAAAGCAAGACCAGACCAAGATGAAACCGAAAACGCATAACTAACTCCTCATTCCGCGCGTCGTGGTATGACTCGTCCTAGTTTACCAAAAAAGATAGCAAGCGTAACCCTACGTTTGCTTAGCGTTTCGTGAAAAGTTAAAAAGAAAGCCCCGTACAAGACGGGGCTTGGGTACTGCAATGAGAACGGGATAAAAATTACAGGTGGCTGACGATGTTCGAGAAGATGTTGCCGATGGCCGGGCCAAGCAGGGCCAGGATGATGATCACGACAACGGCGACCAGAACCAGGATGAGTGCGTATTCGACGAGGCCTTGACCTTCTTCACGTGGTTGATACAGCATGATGATTTCTCCTTGGTGATTGATAGATGATTACCCTAAGGCACTTTTATCCTAACATGCAAAATGTTTAAAATCAACATGACCAGTACTAATTTCACAATTTATTCATAAACGGAACGGTGGGGTGTTGGTTTTGATACGTGTGGTACTCCTGCTCACGGCTATGAACCTTGCGGCAGCCGGTATGGTGTTAGCTGTTTCGCGCCAGGCACCGGGGCTGTCGCTGGTGGCTTTTACCGCGGACCGTTCCTCCATTGTGATTACACTGCCGGGCGAACGCCCGCGCGAGTGGGTGATTGCCGGACAATATGATCTGCTGTTTCCGCAGTGGGCACCGACCTTGCCCCGGCTGGCGTATATCGAAATGGACCCGGCCAGCCTGTTGGTGAGCGACCTGGATCAGGGGCCGCCGGAACGGATTGGAACTATCAGCCTGCAAAATTTGGGCCTGAGCTGGTCGCCGGACAGCACCTGGATCAGTTTCAGCGCGCCGCAGAGTGCCTCTACGGATATTGTCGCCGCCAATGGGCGGACGCTGCACAATATTTCCCAACATCCGGCCTATGATTTGATGCCGCTGTGGTCGCCGGATGGCAAAAAAATCGCGTTTATCTCGTACCGGGACCGGCTGCCTGTGAGCAACAGCGAACTGTATGTGGTGACGTTAGCGAGCGGCGTAACTGTGTGCATGACGGTGCGCGTGACGAACAGCGGGGCGACGGATACGCTGGCGGGCTGGTCGCCGGACAGCCAATGGCTGGTGTATACCGCGACCTGGCTGCCGGATGAGGAGCCGGAAATCTGGATCGCGCGGGCGGATGGCAGCGAAAACCGCCGGATCACGGATCATCCGGCGGCGGATACTGCTCCGGTGTGGTCGCCGGACGGCCAGCGGATCGCGTTTGTGTCGCAGCGTGGGGGGAATTCGGACGTGTATGTGATCCGGCCTGATGGGAGCGGACTGATCAACGTGTCGCAGGGGGCAGGCCGGGATAACCGTCCCACGTGGTCGCCGGATGGCGAATGGATTGCGTTCGAATCGGATCGGGATGGGCATCTGGACGTGTATCTGGTGCGGGCGGATGGCTCGGAATTACACAATCTCACGGATAACGCTGGCGTTGATTTCGGCCCGGTGTGGTCGCCGGATGGGCGCTGGATTGCGTTTGAGTCGCTGCGAACGGGCAACCGGGATGTGTGGGCAGTTCACCCGGACGGAAGCGGATTGACGAATGTCTCAAGACGGGGGAAGGTGGACACGTCGCCGGTGTGGTCGCCGCCGGTTGAATTTCCATTCCGGCCTGCTGTGGTTGGTTTGATGGTTGGGGGCCTGATGATTATGGGCCGGAGGCATGCACAACGCCGATGAAATTCTGGCTGCGCAGCACAGGGTTGATGGTCGCTGTGCTGGTCCTGGTGCTGACAGGCTGGGTGAAAATTCACCGGGCGGCGGTTGGGCCTTCGCTGATCGCTTTTACGCGGGAAGGCATGTTCAACGGTACCAATACCCTGATCACTGCGCCGGGCGTGGCGTGGCAGCGGATGATCGGGCCGCGCACCATCGCGGAAGCCCACCTCACCTGGTCTGCCGATGGAAAACGGCTGGCCTTTGAGGGCTGGCTGGACGGGAATATCGAAATATTCAGCATCAGCCGCGCGGGGTGGGACGGGCGCAACCTGTCCCAGCATTACGCCTTCGATACGGCACCGAACTGGTCGCCGGACGGCCAGTGGATCGCGTTTAATTCGGATCGCGAGGGAAATGCTGAGATTTTTATCATGCACCCGGATGGCTCGGACACGCGGAATATTTCCAATTTTGCGGGGCGCGATTATGATCCGGCATGGTCGCCGGACGGGAAGCAGATCGCTTATGTGTCGGTGCGGGGCGGGCTGCCGCAGATTTATCGAACCTGTGTGGCAGGCGGTGAGCCGCAGTGGTTGTCGCGGGGCTTCAGCCCGACGTGGTCGCCGGACGGTAAGCGGATCGCGTTTGTGTATGAACTCAACCGCGATAACCAGGATGTGTATGTGATGCGAGCGGATGGGACCGGCATCGAAAATCTGTCGGCGCGGTGGGGATTCGATTTGGGGCCGGTGTGGTCGCCGGACGGCCAGTGGGTGGCTTTTGCGGCGGCATATGGCACCCAATATGAACTATGCAAAGTGCGAATCGGCAGCACCGACCTGCACTGCATGGCGCAGCATCCCGGTCATGATCTGTCGCCAAGCTGGTCCCCGAACGGCGAATGGATTGCCTTTATTTCGACACGGAGCGGAAACCGGGACGTGTTCGCGGTGCGGCCCGATGGATCGCAGCTTATCAATGTGTCGGCGTGGAGCGGGGTGGATGCGTATCCGGTGTGGTCGCCGCCGCTGCATTATACGCTGGGGGGCGGCGTGGCGGTGGTGAGTGGGGGACTGCTGGCGGGGTGGGGCATGCGTACTGGGTGGCGAGGTGTGAGGATTGGCGGCGGTCGTGCTAATATGCAGCCATACACCACATGGGGAGGAAGCGCGATGCCTATTGCTGACAGTGAACTGAATAAACCGTCGAATGCTCATATTGTCCGCCCGGCTCGTCAGTCCGTCCATGCTGCCTTACAATACTGGCGGCAGCAGCCGGGAAGTTATGAATGGTGGTGGCTGATTATCACCTCCAACGACCACCGCTATGCCGCGATCCGGTTCAGCGTGCTGCGCGATCTGCTGCAAGACCCGGATGCAGGCGTCCATATGAACACGCCGCTGTCTGATCTGCCGCTGGATCAACCGGACCGGCCTGGGGTGGTGGCGCCGCGCGTGGTCGAACAGGATGCGATGGGCACGGCGCGCGCGCTGCAAATGCTGGAAGACAGCCCTGGGCGCGTGCTGATCGTTTTAAAAAACGGAACGCTGCGCGGGATTCTGAGCGTGACAGAGCGGACCTTCGCGTTTACAGACAAACCCTTGCTTGATATGCTGGATGAGTTTGAGTCGTCGGGGAATGATGACACGATGATTCTGCCGCACCGTCCAGACATACCGCCAACCGCACCCGATGCGCCGGAGCGTTAAAGCCTGATGGGGCGTAGCGCAATACGCCCCAACCATCCGATAAGAGTTCTCTATGCGTCGTCTTCAGCTTGCCCTGATCGTGATTTTGCTGCTGTTAGAATTTTTCATCCGCGTTCACAACCCCACTCGACAAGAAGCCTACCTGGATGAGGGATTTCACCTCAAACGGGCGGAAGTGGTGTACGACCTGGACGAACACCCGGCGCGATCCTCGCATGGGAAGCTGGGCCTGTATTTCTGGCTGGGATTGTTCCAGCCGGAACCACCGATTGCGCTGCCTGTTGGGCGGATGGGGATCAGCATTTTTGCGCTGATCACTGGGGCGGCGATTTATGCGGTGGGGCGGCGGTTGTATAACGCGGCGACAGGGCTGGTAGCGCTGGGCCTGTACTGTGTTATCCCGCTGGCGTTTTTCTATGACGGGATGGCGATGGCCGATCCGATCACGGCGGGACTGGCAGCGCTGATCGTGTGGCGCAGCGTCATTCTGGCGCAGCGACCCCGCTGGCGGGAAGGCGTGGGGGTCGGCGTGCTGCTGGCGCTGGCGACGATCACCAAGCTGAATATGGGGCTGACACCGTTTATTCCAGTGGTGGCGATCCTGCTCTATGGATCATTCAAGGGGCGAACCCTGCGCGAACAGCTTGAACAGTGGATCAAAACGTATGGTGTGCCGCTGAGTGTGGCGGCGGTGACGATGGTGGGCGTGTGGCTGCCGATAGCGATTCCAGCCTTTATAGCTGACCAACGAGGCGATCCGTTTAACCTGGTGGACTCATTTAACGTGTCCGAGGACAAGGACGATCCACGCACGCCGGAAAAATACTGGCGCGAGTTTTATCCGCTGGCTGAGGAAATGCTGAGTCCGGCGCTGTTTATGATCGTGGGGGTGGCGCTGGTGTGTCTGGTGGTGCCACTGCACGGGTGGGCGGACGCCAAAGCGGGGTTGATGCTGTGGGTGTGGCTGATCGTGCTGGTGGGCGTTCTGCCGTATTTCGTCGGGCGGCTGATCACGATGCGGTATTTTATGGCGGCGGCACCGCCGATTGCTGTGATCGTGGGGCGGTTGATCACCAGCCTGCAAGAATGGAAAATCCGGTGGCTGCGGTGGGCGGGGCGGCTGGCAGCGACGGCAGGTGTGGGCGCGTGGCTGGCGGTGTACGCGGTGCCGTTCGCGGTGACAAGCTGGAATCAGCCGGACGAACTGCCTTTCGAGCGCGGCAAAACGAATTTTACGGAGTATATCAGCGGATTTCTGACGGCAGATGCGGCGGTGCAGCAGGGCGTTGAGACGCTGGGGGCAGAAACGAGGCCGGAAGCTACGATCTATGTGACGTGGTGGCTGTGCCATCTGATGTATTTATCGGCGGAGCGGAACCTGACGTGTCTGGATTATGAACATCCGCTGGAGGATTTGCGGGGGAAAATTTCGCGGCTGCCAGAAGGCGAAGCGGCCTATATTGCGCTGAGCGGGTATGCGCCGCTGCACGAGCGGATCGATGGGTTGTGCGCGGAAAAAATCGGGGAGTTCCAACACCCGCGCATCCGCACCACGGAGGCGTGGCGGGTGCGGATCTGGCGGGTGTGGCGGGGGACGTGTTCCCCGTGAACAGGCGGATTATTCAGCGGCGGCGGTGAGCACGAGGGTGTAACCGCCAGCGGTCTGGCTTTCCCAGGTGCGAACTTCGATGGTGTAGGTGCCGTCGGCGGGAAGTTCGATGCCTTCCAGGGTGGAATTGGTGCTCAGGCCGGTGTCGTCGTTGGCGGCGAGGATCGAACCGTCGGGGGCACGGATGACGAGCAGCGTATCCATCAGCCCGTACTGCTGGGATTGTTCGAGGCTAGCGGCTTCGGCGGGCATGTCGGCCAGCAGCGAAATATCCAGCATTTCGCCCGCTTGACCTTCATAGGTCCAGACATCAGCTTCACCCAACGCAATTTCACCGATATTGCTGCCTAATGCGGCGGGCTGCGGCTCGACATTGGTGGTGGGCGGGGTGATCGGCTCGTCGCGGCGCAGGAAAAAAACTTCGGGATGGGAATTGCTGGGGCCTTCCAGCAGCGGATCGGTCAGATCGCGCACGTATTGATCGCAGAAAGCGCGGATGTATTCGCGGTAGTCGAGCAGCACAATCTGCGCCGCTTCGACGCCAGCCGCGTTGGTGGTGCCGCTGACGACGGGCACCCAAAAGACCGAATCCTCAAAGCTCATGTGGTTGGTTTGGGGGATCATCAGGACGTAAAAATCGGAAGTCAGGGCTTCGAGGCCGAACTGATAGGTGTTGGCGAAGGCGGCCACGCCATTATCCGCCAGCAGCAGCATATAGGGCTTGGTCAACTTAAATTCGACATCGGCGGAGCGGGAGCCGTCAAGATTGACCGCCGCCACACAACGCGAGTCGCGCAGGCAGACTTCGGAGACAGTGCGCGCGCCCTGCGAATGGCCGACCATGCCGATCCGCGACGTTTCAAGGCGTCCGGCAAAACGGGGATCGGAGGCGTTGAGCGCTTCGATCTGGTCCAGCACAAAGGTTGTATCGGGAACCCAGACATTTTCAAATTCGCCGTCGTAGATGTCGTGCGGTGCCCACAGCGTGGAAAGGTGATTCGAGTTGATGGGTTCGATCACGCGGCCATCGGGGAAAACGGTCACGGTGGTCACATAGGGATGGGAGACGGCAAAAACGACATACCCATTGCTGGCGAGTTCTTCGATGATGATGCTGTACTGGCGCGGGGCCGGGCTGAAACCGGGATCAAAAACCACAACCGGGTAGGTAACTAAATCGTCGGCCAGCGGCGCGTCGGGGTAGGCGTTGGAGAGAATCGCGCTGACGGTTGCGGCGGGTTGGCCTACCTGGGCGGCAAACAACGCGGCCATATCGGGTTCCATGTAGGGGCCGAACTGGGCGTCGGCGGTGGGCGCGGCGGGGTACCAGACTTCGACCAGCAGTTCGCGGAAATCGCCTTCTTCTTCGGTATGAACTTCCTCGCGGGATGCATCAAACCACTGAAACGCGGTGCGCCCGATGCGGTAGGGTCCGGTGGGCGAAACCATCTGGAACGCGTCCTGGGCCTGGACGGGCAACGGTAACAGGCTGAGCAGCAGCAGCAACATGAGGCATGTTTTTTTCACGGGAATAATTCCTTCCTGGTGGCGGTGTCTTGTCCCGTTATACGCGGACAGCGGCGAAAATAGTTAGTTAGTTATTAGTTGTTAGTTTATGTGTTACGAAAGATGGGTGATGGTGGTATCCCCGCCCCCCCCTTGACGACGTCTCACGGGAGAAATTGGAGATCTCGCGACGCCTCACGGGGAAATTTGTTGATCTGTTGGTAAGGCTGCGCCAAGATTTGCCTTACCCCATCCCCCCTTGCCCCTTCCCTCAGGGAAGGGGAGTCAAACCGGATGAATGGGATGATTATTTTCTTGGATCGGCCTAACGTGCGATGGTGGGCGATACAAACAGGATAGCACGGATGTTCGGAAATGTCATCACCATCGGATGGCTAACTTCGATGGTTAACTTGGATGGTTAATCGGCGGGAACCTCACCCCCTCGGTCCCATAGGCATTAAGCTAAGCCACAGGGGGAGGAAGTTGCCGCACAAGGCCAAAA
>CAYYNB010000167.1:0-12938 GCA_964472565.1 uncultured Anaerolineaceae bacterium | reverse complement strand
GCCTCAGCACCCAACCAGGCATACGCTACTGGTTATTGAGCGCCGGGAATGGCAGGCGGCTTGCCGCAACCGGCTGTTCCTCATCATCGCAGTGTTGTTTCTGGCGCTGTCGATCCTGTCAGTATATATCGGTAGCACGACTAAACATGCCGAAATGCGCCTCTATAACGATACGATCACAAGCCTCACCGCCCAGGGAAAAACCGTCCTACCCCCGAAGCCGGAGATCAATACGCTCTCGATTCTCGCAAATCTGACCGAATATGTGAGCATCGTCGGGGCGATCCTGGCCGTGATCCTGGGGTATAACACCCTGATCGAAGAGAAGGAATCCGGGGGACTCAAGCTGATCCTTTCGCGCCCGGTCTACCGTGATCGCTTGCTGACTGGCAAGCTGCTGGGCAATGCCGCCGTGATTGGGGCATTGCTCGGAATGGTCTTTGTGTTCAACATGACGCTGCTGGTCGCAGTGCGCGGGGTCTGGCCTACCGAGGGTGAAGTTTTCCGGCTGGCCGCGTTCATCGGTCTGTCTTTTGTCTATATGGCGATCTTCCTGACTGTCGCAATGCTGCTCAGCATCCGCATGAAAAGCAGCGCCAACGTGTTCCTCGTCGCGCTAGTGTTGTGGATGCTGGTGAGTTTTGTCATTCCGCAGATGGCCGATACACAGATGTCCAACAGCACCGTCGTCAACAGCATCAGTGGAGCTACCAACCAGATTCCGCAGGACACCACCCTCTCGCGTGCGCTCAACGATTTATCGCCCACCTGGCATCTGCGTGACATCGGCGCGGAACTGCTGGAAGTCACGCCAGGCAGTACAACGCTGAGTCCTGGTGCGCTTGCCGGTGACAGCCTGATGGCTTTGCTCGCATTGCTAGCGCCGTGTGTGGTGTTTATCACCGCCGGATATGCCATTTTTCTGCGTAACGAAACCCTGACGTTGGAGTAGCGAATCCCATGCAACGTTTCCTGATCATCGCAATAGTCCTGGTAGCTCTGGCCGGCATTACTGCCCAGATCATATTGGCAGATGGGCTTGTCCCAGTACAGACAGTACAGGCAGGCCAGACCGCCACCTTTCGCATCGAACTGCGCAACGAAATGGCGCAGCAGCACCAGTATGATCTATCTCTGAACGGGCTGCCGGATACGCTCACCGCCACTTTCACGCAGGGCGGTCCCGTGATCCAACAGATCACCGTTGCAGCCAACAGCTACGAGTCGCTTACGCTGCGTGTGGATGTTCCCATCGACACCCCAGTTAGGCGTTACACGGCTGATGTTTCCGCTATGCGTGACGATGGTGTCGCCGTGACTACGCCGATCACGTTGAACGTCGAGAACACCTACGCCATCCAGATTACCAGCCAGAACGTGAACCTGAGCACGTTCAGCGGCAAGGAATTCACGTTTGATGCCACCGCCTCGAATACAGGAGCCGCACCGGTGACCAACCTGGCACTCACGCTCGATGCGCCGTCGAAGTGGGTGGTGCGAGTCAATCCGGCCAGCGTTGATAGCCTGGAACCGGGCAGCACCATTGATTTTCGTGTGCAGGTTGTTGTTCCCGCTTCACAGATTGCCATCGACCAGCCGGTTACGCTAGTCCTGACCAGTGACCAGGTCGCGAGTCCCGAAAGCACGCTCATGGTGCGCGTGCAAAACAACCCCAATTACCTGCTGCCAGCGGGGGCCATTGTGTTAGCGGCGGTGGCCGGGGTGTTCGTCTATTTCCGTATTAAAGGCCGCCGCTAGAGGAGTTCGTGAAATGTCTACCATAACCTTGAACCAACCACACCATCGCCGCCAGCCCTCACAGGCGGTGAGCATCATCGCCCGCAAAGAGATCTCGGACGCCTTCCGCAACCGGCTGTTCCTGGTCGCGATGGTCATGCTGTTGGGTCTGACCCTGATCGCAATCAGCCTGGGCGCGACAACTGTCCACAACCGCATCGCGGAATACAACCAATCGGTGCAGGTGCTGCGCGACCTGGGACGCACCGACATCCCGCCCATGCCCGCGCTCAACCCGATCGCTGTTTCGAAGAATTTCATCAACTACCTGGCAATGTTAGGCGCACTGCTAGGCATGATTGTCGGTTTCACTACCATCCAAAAGGAACGTCAGGCGGGCACACTACGCGTGATTCTCTCCCGTCCGGTCTACCGTGACCAGTTTCTGACGGGCAAAATGCTGGGAAACGCTGTGTTATTTGCCCTGCTCATGCTGGGCGTTGGCATTGCGACAGTTGGTGTGCTGCGTGTTATAGGCGGCGTTACGCTGACCGCTCAACAGACGATCAAGTTGGGGCTAACGATGGTCATGTCCTGGCTGTACATCCTGATCTTCTTCCTGCTGGCGCTGTTTTTCGCGCTGTGGGTGCCTAAAGGCAATAACGCGCTGCTGCTGACGGTGATCGTGTGGCTGGTCTTTGCGTTCATTCTGCCTCAGATCGGTGATACGATGGACCTCGACAACCAACTTCCCGGCGGTTTTTTCGCCCGCATGGGCATGGACAAGACCCAGGAAGATGCCGCATTACAGCAGTTCCGCTGGTACGAAAAAGTGCGCGACGGGGTTGAGGAAATGTCTCCAACTAAACATTACGAGCGTATGACCTTTGCTCTGTTAGGCGTTAAAACCCAGTTCACCGACAACACCTGGAACGAAATCCTCCAACTCAAGACCATCGATCTGGTGGGGCTGCTCGTTCCGATCATTGTGCTGATGGGCGCATCGTATGTTGTGTTTTTGCGCCAGGAAACCTGAGTTTCTCGTTTACCCTATCGCTCGATCAACGTAAAAAAGGAAAATCTCCCAATGTCTAAAAAAGTTCTCACCTTGCTTGCCGTACTTATGGTCGCCGCTCTGGCGCTAGCCGCCTGCGGTAGCAAGAGTAGTTCGTCGAACACCAACACACCCAAACCAACTACGAGTGGTCAATCCAGCAGTGCCGCCGACTCGAAGTCTGACACTGACGGGGATGGCATTCCCGACAGCGCCGAAACCGTGCTGGGCAGCGATCCGAACAATCCCGATACCGATGGTGATGGACAGAATGACCTGGCAGACTCTGCCCCCATGCAGGCCGATAACCCGATGACCGAAACCAGCACAACCGAAGGATTTGCTATCGGCAGCATCCTGGTCGAAAACAACGTCGACGCGCAGGGCGCAGATGCCCCGGATCACCTGGAATTGTCGGTCACAAATACCACGACCAGCGACATCACGAACTTTGAGGTGTACTACACCATCACCGATTCGACCACCAACCAGACGCAAAGTTACTACCGCACACTGCCCGGCTTCACCCTCACGGCAGGCGAGACGAAGGCGCTGCATTTCGATAACACCGACCAGCCGGATCACTACAGCGTCAACCCCAACAGTTTGTACTACACCGACCAGAACGCGCTCACAGTAGATGTCACACTGCACGCAACAGGCTTCGCGCCCCAAATAGCGAGCGTCAACAAAGACCCGGGCGGGGCTGAAGGGGGTAACGACTAAAGCCAGTATAATTTCTGATAGAAATAATCCGGCAGGCTGTCAAACAGTCTGCCGGAGCATAGGATTCAACAAAAGGGAGAGACGATGCGCATTCTGGTTGTCGAAGATGAGCCGCGTATGGCTGCTCTTATTCGCCAGGGACTGGAAGAAGAGGCCTACGCGGTCGATGTAGTCGGAAACGGACGGGACGTGATCGAGTGGGTCCAGAGCGCCAACTACGACATTGTCTTATTGGACATCATGCTGCCCGGCATGGATGGCATCGCGGTCTGCCAACAACTGCGCACCAAAGGGTATGTCATGCCGATCCTGATGCTTACGGCACGCGATACCCTGCTCGACAAAGTGAAAGGATTGGACAGCGGCGCGGATGACTATCTGATCAAACCGTTTGCTATCGAAGAGTTAACAGCCCGGCTCCGCGCCCTGGGCCGCCGCGAGGGTCCTAGCAAAACCCCCGAACTCGTCGTGGGCGATCTGGTGTTGGATACCACAACCAAACAGGCGCGCCGGGGGGATCATCTCATCGACTTAACCGCCAAGGAATACGCCCTGCTGGAAACATTGATGCGACATCCCAACCAGGTCCTCAGCCGTGACCAGATTATCGAGCATGTCTGGGATATGGATTTCGAAGCCGAGTCCAAGCTGATTGAAGTTTACATTTATTCGCTCCGCAAAAAGATTGACAGCGGCCATACTGGCAAGCTGATCCAGACCATGCGTGGTTTAGGTTACAGGATATCTGCCGATGAAACACCTGCGTAAGCTGCGCGTGCGGCTGGTCTTGTGGACGGTCATGATCGAGGCAGTACTGCTGCTCATTTTTTCCGGCGTTTTCATTTTTGTGCTGCGTAATGAGCAAAATCGCCAGATCGAGGAAACACTGCATCTCAGCGCCTCACAGCTCAACGCGGTAGTCGATATACGCGGCAACCAGTATCTGGTCGCGCCGGACGATACGGTTTACCTCCGCACGCGGGGAGTTCTGGCCTGGATTCTGACACCCACTGGCGAGCTTGGCGGTAGTGTAGGGGACGCAACACAAGCGAATTTGCCAGGCAAACTGCCCGCCGCTGACCGCCTAGCAGATACTCGCCTGCCCAACGGTGAACCGGTGCGCTTGCTCGTCACGCCGCTGCATGAAGGGGATCGTGTATTGGGAACACTCGTCCTCGCAGAATCGCTGCGGGACAGCCAGACGTTTATCAAACAGATTCTTTTGGGACTGAGCATTGCTATCCCTATCGTGTTGGCGCTGTCGGCAGCCGGGGGGCTGTTCCTGGCAAGCCGTGCCCTCGCTCCCGTCGCTACCATTACACACACCGCTGCGCACATCAGCGCCGCCGACCTCAGCCAGCGGTTAGAACTCGACCTGCCCGACGATGAGATTGGCCACCTGGCGCGCACCTTCAACGCCATGCTGGACCGCCTAGAGCACGCCTTCCAGCGTGAACGCCAGCTCACGGCTGACGTGTCGCATGAACTCCGCACGCCGTTGGGGATGCTCAAAACGCAGTTAAGCCTCGGTCGTTCCCGTCCCCGTGATGCCTCAACACTGCTCGGCATGATGGCCAATATGGAAGGTGATGTGGATCGCATGACACGTCTGATTGAACAAATGCTGACTCTGGCCCGCGTGGAACAGCGTGGATTAACCGAGTTCGCGCCTTTCGCCCTGGACCAGTTGTTAGAACAGGCAGTTACCCAGCTTCAAAACGCAGCACACGAAAAAAACATTACCCTGGACATCACCATTTCAGCACACATCGATTGGCAGATGCAGGGTGACGCGGAGAAACTCACCCAGGTCTTTCTTAACCTCATTGACAACGCGATCAAATACACCCCCGAAAAAGGTGAGATTACCATCGTTGCACATCGCCAGTGGCAGACCATACGCATATCCGTTACGGATACCGGTCCGGGAATCCCTGCGGAATATCTGCCGCATGTGTTTGAGCGCTTCTACCGCGTTGACAGTGCGCGCGCCCGTGCGACCGGCGGCTTTGGGTTAGGATTGGCGATCTCACAGGCGATTGTCCAGGCGCATCACGGGCATATTGACGTCACCAGTGAACCTGGAACAGGCACAACCTTTATCGTCGTGCTGCCGGTCAATCCGGCAGTGCAAGCAGGAGATCAATCTATTGAAGCAGGATAAACGTATAATAAATCATTTGCATGGGATGTTCTCGATTTTTGTCCCATTCTATTCCCTGTTATCACACTGGCTGCTGAGTCTGATCCTTGTGTTTGGAGCAGCATTCACCTTTCTGGAATTAGCCGAAGACGTTTGGCTCAACGAGGGATTTTCATGGGATGTGCCTCTGATGCGAGATGTTCACCGCCTCAGCACGCCCTGGTTAGATACCGTCATGAAAAGCATTACTTTTACGGCCAGCAGTGTAGTGATCGTCCTGGCAGCCGGACTCACCCTCTGGCTTTGGCGCTGGCAAAAACGAAGACTGGATGCGCTCGCCAGCATCGTGACACTGAGTGGTTCGGTGGCGATCACTACCATCCTGAAACTGGTGTTTGCGCGCCCTCGCCCCGCTGTGTTTCCACCGCTGGCGGTTGAACACAGTTACAGTTTTCCGAGCGGGCATACCAGCACGGCGGTTGCTTTTTATGGTTTACTGGCAGTCCTTTTGTGGCGGGCACATCATCGCGGCTTGGGGCTGCTATCTGGTTTGTGGGTGTTGGCGGTCGCTTTAAGCCGTGTCTATCTTGGCGTGCATTATCCCAGCGATGTGCTTGGATCGCTGACATTGGGTGTCTTGTGGGTTTTCGCCGTGATGGTCGTCTACGATAGGTATCAACATAAGGCAGCGCCGGAGTCGCCTTAAGAGTGGATAGTTGAGGGCCATTTCATCTGGGCTTCATGTTGACCTGTTATGCTACCTTCAACGTCATTACGTTAGCCGACTCGCAAAACAAAATGGAGGTCATCGTGAACACAGAAACACCTATCAAACGAAAACTGCATTTAGGCAAACGAATGTTCATCGGGATTGTGGTTGCGCTAGTGCTGCTAGCAGCGATCGGCGGCGGAGTTGCTGTTGCTGCTGACAAGGTTCGAAATATCCAATCTGGCGGCGAGATTGAAAACATCGCTCCTGGCGCAATCAATGTGACCGACCAACAGGCCAGGGATACTGTCCAGGCCGCCTATCCCAACGCCACCATCCAGGAAATCGATCTCGACGGTGAAGGCGAGGGCGATCTCGTCTACGACGTCGGGCTGGACACGGGCGAAGAAATCATGGTCAGTGCGCACACCGGCGAGATTCTTGGCGCCGAGACTGACGATGCGGACAAATCGGGCGGCGAGGGCGACTAGCAGCTCGCCAAATCCAATAAGTGCATTAGGAGAAACAGAGCATGTTCTGTCGAGTACATATCATCGCGCTGTTGACGCTCGTCGCAGCAGCTATCATGGGCGCACTTCCAGTCCTGGCGCAAGGTGATGGCCCATATAACCCGGTCATCGACCCAAATAACTTCGTGGAGGGTGTCGATAATCCCTATTTCCCGCTCACTCCTGGCACCACCTTCATTTACGAAGGGGAAACAGAAGACGGTACCGAGCATATCGAGGTGTTTGTTACGGACGATACCAGGGAGATTCTTGGCATAGAATGTGTCGTCGTCCGGGATACCGTCACCGTAGATGGCGAACTCGTTGAAGATACCTACGATTGGTATGCCCAGGATGTAGAAGGCAACGTCTGGTATATGGGCGAAGACTCAAAAAGCTACGAAAACGGCGAGATGGTGAGTACGGCGGGTTCATGGGAAGCAGGCATAGACAACGCCAAGCCGGGAATCGTCATGCAGGCTGCTCCGCAAATCGGTCAACCGTACCGCCAGGAATACTATGTGGGCGAAGCTGAAGACATGGCGCAGGTACTCAGTCTGGACGAATCTACCAGCGTACCCTATGGCTCCTTCGACAATCTGCTCATGACCAAAGAGTGGACGCCATTAGAGTTGGGCGTCGCCGAAAATAAGTACTATGCCGCTGGCGTGGGTCTCGTGTTGGAAGAAGTCGTTGAAGGTGGATCAGGCCGGACTGAACTGATCGACATTGTGACCGGCAGCCCGGATGATGATATGGAAAGTGACACCGATGAGGGCGATGAAACCGGCGATGACGAACAAGATGAATCATCAGTCGGTACACCCGCTATTACAGCGGCTGATGCGCTGCGGATTGCCGAAGCGCACTTGAACGCAGGTTCCGCCAATGAGGTTGAGTTGGAAAAAGAAGATGGCCAGTTGGTCTACAGCGTGGAAATTGGCAGCAGTGACGTTAAGGTCGATGCCATGACCGGCGAAGTGCTTGGCGTTGAAACCGAGCAAGACTGACTCTACTCGAACGCCATCCTTGTGGCGCACGTGATGCCTTAACCCAATGGATCGAGGCATCACGTGTTTTGTCAGCTGCTTCACGCAGATTCCGGCTCACGAATTTCCTGGCATTTCATTGTGACTTCATGTTGGTAGGTTACAGTGTAAACATCAACAGATGGTTGCGTACAAACTGAGTTCAACGTAACCAACATGGGAACAGGAGAAATAAAATGAAACTCAATCGATTTGTCGCCTTGGCCGCGATTGCTCTACTCATCGTTGCAGCAATGGGCGCTTTCACACTGCGGTCACACGCCCAAAATTCATCCCCGACAGATACGGCAGTTCGCGCCCAAGACGATCCCTGCGCTGGACAAGATCAGGACGATGAAGCCCTCGAAGCTGAGGACAATGGCCCGGATACTGACAATGTGGAACTCGAGTGCGGAAACCAGGACGAGGCTAATGACGGTGCGGAAGCAGACGAAGCCGAAGAAAACGACGCACCGCTCGGTACACCTGCAATCACGGCAGATACGGCTCAGAAAACAGCCGAAGCGTACCTGAACGCCGGTTCCGCCAGCCAGGTTGAATTGGATGACGAAAACGGCCAGTTGGTCTACAGCGTGGAAATTGGCAGCAGTGACGTCAAGGTCGATGCCATGACCGGCACCGTCCTTGGTGTTGAGGCGGACGAAGACTAATCACTTCCTGACCTACAGATACTCCCTACCCACCTCTACCCGAATGCCCTGTCTAACAAGCCGGGGCATTCTTCATCTCAATTTCATCTTACGGTGGTATAGTTTTTTTATGAAATAGAGGGATGGCCTTATGCGTGTGCTTGTCGTTGAAGATGAACGAAAAATCGCCACTTATGTCAAACGAGGTCTGGAAGAACAGGGGTACGCCGTTGATATCGTTTACACCGGGCGCGAGGCTCTGGATTGGGTGGAAACGGTTGAGTTTGACTTGATCGTGTTAGACATTTTGCTGCCTGAAATGGATGGCTTGACCGTTTGCCGCATCCTGCGCGAGCGTGGAAACCGCGTCCCGATTCTGATGCTCACTGCCCGCGCTGCGGTGGATGATCGCGTCAATGGGCTGGATGCCGGAGCCGATGATTACCTCGTCAAACCGTTTGCGCTCAAGGAACTGTTGGCTCGCCTGCGGGCGCTGTCACGCCGGTCAGAGGAAGCACCAAAAACAACTGTCGTGCAGGTCGCCAATCTCATGCTGGATACAACAACGCATCGCGTTCGGCGTGGGGACGTCGATATTCAACTGACTGCCAAAGAATTCGCCATTTTAGAATACCTGGTGCGGCACCCTGACTACGTCATCAGCCGGTCCGAGATTGCCGACCATGTCTGGAATTACGACACCTATAACCAGTCCAATGTAGTCGACGTGTATATTCGCAACCTGCGTCGCAAAATTGATGATGCCTTTGAGTTGAAACTGATCCATACGGTTCGCGGCGTTGGTTACCGGCTGTCCGATCATGAAACAGATGGTTAGTCGACTTCCAATTATTCGCCCCAGACTGGCATTCTGGCATACTCTGCGTTTTCGTTTTGCGCTGTGGGTCGCTTCGTTTTTACTGGCACTTTTGGTGTTGTTCGGCCTGTTTGTCTATGTGCGGCTGGCGCAGGGGTTGTTGACAGCTACCGACGATATGCTTCGTTTGAGCGCGGCCCAGGCCGTCGCCGCCATTGAATATGATGGTAGCCAGATTCATCTTCTTGAAGATGATCCTGAAAATACTTTAGCCGCCGAGTTACAGGAACGAGGATTAACCCTTCGTCTTTTCGCCCCTAATGGAGACTTGATCCAGGCATCAGGTGCGTTTGCAGCGCTTCCGCTCAATCCAAACAGGTTATCGGCTGCCCGGCAACATCAAGACACATTTATCACAATTCCGGATCCTTATGATGATGAGCGTATTCGTATCTACAGTGCTCCTCTGATTCAAGATGGCGTTGTAGTGGGCATGTTCGAAGTCGCCCAGTCCCTCGAAAATGTTGATGACACCCTTGGACAGCTTCGAGCCGCGCTGTTGATCGGGGTGCCGCTGCTCAGTCTGATCGCTGGTGGGGGGAGTTATCTGCTGGCGGCTCGTGCGCTGGCACGTATCGACCAAATCACACGTACTGTGCGCCGTATTTCCGCCGAGGATTTGTCCACGCGACTTAGCTTTCCCCCCATAAACGACGAGGTCGGGCGGTTAGCTATGACCTTTGACGATATGCTCGCTCGGCTTGACAACTCTTTTGAGCGAGAACGTCGCTTCACCGCGGATGCGTCGCACGAGCTGCGCACACCCCTTGCTGCGATTCAAGTGATCTTAGGAGCCACTCTTGAAAAAAGTCGCACACCGGAAGAATATGAACAGGTCTTAGTCGATATTGCCGAAGAAGCCGACCGGCTGCGGGCTGTGGCCGAGGACTTACTCGTCCTGGCACGCGGAGAAGTGGGTCGCCCTGCTATCCGTGAACAGGTTGATTTAACCATGCTCCTGCGCGATGTCACTGAATCACTGCGCCCTTTGGCCGAAGACAAGGGACTCACGCTTACTCTCGCTGTTTCTGAACCACTGTCACTCCAGGGCGACAGCGACAGGCTGATCCGGCTTTTTGTCAATTTGCTGGATAACGCAATCAAGCACACTGAGCAAGGAACCATTAAAGTGGAGGGGCATCATACGTTGGACGGGTTGCTGCAAATCACCATCGCGGATACCGGCTGTGGGATTCCGCCCAGCCACCTGCCTCATGTGTTCGAACGCTTCTACCGAGTTGATGCTTCACGCACCACACGAGGAGCTGGACTCGGCCTAACTATTGCTCACGAAATCGCACAGGCGCATGGTGGTGCGATTTCTGTTACGAGTGCCGTTGGGGTTGGCACAACTTTTGTGGTCAAGCTTCGACCTATATAGGTGTGGGGGCTGCCTATTTAGGGTCCGTAAAAGAATAAGTTACTGCCTGATGATGCTCGCATTCGCCACTACAAGGAACCATTTGGGCGCGACCAGGAAAGTTATTTTTTTACAGACCCTTAGTTCCGCGTCCCGTGATTCAGAGAACATCAATCATTCCCTGATCAAAATGGGGCAGCGAGAAATGCCACTGCCCCATAATATAATAGGGTCAACCATCGATAACGCGTCTGGCCTGAACACGCCATCGGTTCCACTTGGCGCGTTGTTTGCATCGATTACTGCAATAACGGCGGCGTCTTCCCCCTACCGGAGAAGGTTCGGGCAGCATAGCTCCGCAGACTAAACAGCGCCTACGCTGGCGTGGGCGCCGTTCCCGTTTCGTTTGGCTAACACCGATAAAGGGACAGGTTCCATCTCCTGCATCATCCGTACTGGAGCAATGCCTTCTTCCGGAGCCGCGTACCAGTGTTCAGTTTGAAGCTCACGATAGACCAGAGCACGCCAGTCAGCAGTTGTCAGAGCGGCCAGCGTCTCCTGACGGCGGTTATTCGCCTTGCTCAACATATCTCGTAAAGCATTGGCATAGAACTGCGACCACTGCGCATGATTTTCAGGGTGAGCGGTGGCTTGGTGCCATTCAATCAATGCCATCTGGTAAGTTTTTTCCGTCGCATGACGGTGCTGGATGGCCTCTAATAACTGCTCTTTTAACACGTAGGCGGTGGATAAAACGAGCAAAGGTGGAGCAATCGACTCCAACCAGGCGAAAGGACTTTCCATATGACCGGGGAGGGCAAGCTGTACATTGCCCAGCAGCGCAAACCCAGTGGTAATGCCCATGCTGGTGTAGAGCAGATTTCTGGCCGAACGGGATGCCCCCAACGTCGCTAATGCCAGCGAAAACACGACCTGACCGACCTCTGCCGAAAGCACAGTTGCCAATCCAACGGCGTTTTTGGCCGTTTCATTCGGCACTGCCTGACTGAATGTTTGCGAACCGATCACGTAGAGCCGGATGGCAGACGGGGTAAATGCGGCCAACAGCAGAATCAAACACAGCAGGGTGATCATGCGGGTCATGGAAACTGGATACTTCGAAATTGTCTCACCAGCGAACTGCTCCCGGACGGGTTTTGAGCCTATTGCTCGGAGAGCCGCTTCGCGCGCAGCCTGGCGAGCAGATTGGCGCTGTTCCTGAGTCAGGGGACGGATGTCGAGTGCCATTGTGCACCTCCCAATGCATCTTGAGCGTTCTTCAGTGATCTTGAGGATGTAGGCTTATTCATTTCCGACGCCCCTGTACAATCTGGTGAACGCGCTGCTCACTGATCCCGAACACTTCGGCGAGGGTACTCAATGACTCACCCGCACGGTGACGTGCCCGGATCTCAGCGTTGCGTACATGTTTTTGGGGAGTGACTTTGGAGACAGGATGAGGTGGAAGGACGATTCCGAGGTACAATTCGACCATCATGCGGCGCGCCGCATAGTGTAACTGCTGGAATACGGACCTGTCGAATAGGCCCCTATGGGGCATCGGATTGCAACAGCCTAGAAGCTCGTTGCAATCTTCTTTTTCCAGGGCTTTTTCGTAGCCTTCAGTGCCTTCAGTCACGTCTCCAAACTCCTGATAGTATAGTTCCATACGCAGGGTGATGAACTCATCCGCCCAGGGCTTGAGCTTGTAGCTCACAATGCGGCGCGTATCCAGGTCAAACACAATCTCCGAAAACAGGTACTGCGCCAGCCCCTTGCGGTCTTCGTCGTCAGCCGTGTCCCAGATCTGCGCGATGCGGTTCACCGCTTCGATGCACATGGACAGTTCGAGCGCTTTCTGCTGGGTTTCGGTGGTGCGCGCCTGCCAGTGGGCAATCTCTCGTTCGTTGATTTCCACCCGCCGCAGGTATTCTTCCCGGGTAATACGCCCGTCGCCGTACAGGTGCACGGCAGCATCAATCCGCCGCTGGCACACAGCAATCGCTTCCTTCTTCTGTTTTTCCAGTTCCTCTTCATCCTGCTCGGTGAGACTGCCCTGTTGGGACTGGATCGCCATCTCGGTCATGGGGTCGAGCGCGTCCTCGCGGATAGTGAGCAGCTTGAGCAGCCGCCCGAACTCCGCCT
>CAYYNB010000166.1:12128-13011 GCA_964472565.1 uncultured Anaerolineaceae bacterium | reverse complement strand
CCTCGGCTTGTGGTGCGGCAGGTATACCCGTCTCTTCCAGCGCGCTCAGGAACCCCGCCTCATCCAGCGGTTCCATCTCCGTCAGCCAATCACCACCCATGTCACCCGACGGTGCAGTCTCGGCTTCTGGTGCGGCAGGTGTCCCCGTCTCGTCCAGCGCACTCAGGAACCCCGACTCGTCGAACGCTTCCATTTCGGCCAGCCAATCGTCGCTGATCTCCGTGTCTGGCTTAGCGGGTATTTCCTGACTGTCCGCTGTTGTATCCCACTTAGATTCAACTGGGTAATCCAGAGCGATCTCTTCTTCCGCAAAAAAAGCTTCCAAATCGAGCGAGGAGGGCGGCATAGATGCTCGTCGTAACGCATCCAGTTCTTGACTTGATACGCTGCTGCCTGCATCTTGGTTGTCTTCCGATGCGTTATTCAGCGTCTTCATCCACGCCATCGGATCTTCTTCAATAGTTTCTTCTACAATATCCGACACCCGCTCATCTTCAAAGGCGCGAATCCAATCCGGCGGTATTGGCTCAGCCTCGCTGCCAGCGTCTGCCCCAATATCAAATGACGAACGAGCGCTCTCAATCTCTCCCAGCAGATCAGTGAATCCCCCGCTGACAGGTTGCTCCGGTGTGGGTAAATCGCTAGCAAACAACCAATCAACCGGCGCTTCCGTCGAGGCTTCGGGTTGCGGTGTTTCTTCAAAGGAAGGAAGTGTTGTCTCACTTAACATCCAGCCCATATCCAGAGGCGCTTCTGTGGATGCGTCAGGTTTTGTCAATTCATCAAACGAAGGGATATCTTCGTCAAACTCCTGAATCGTCACACAAAGATCAAGAGCTGGTTCAGACTATACATCATGATTTATCAATTCATCTAACGACGC
>CAYYNB010000166.1:0-12118 GCA_964472565.1 uncultured Anaerolineaceae bacterium | reverse complement strand
ATCCAGCCCATCTACAGAGGGGCCTCCGGCGCGGCCTCAGGTTGTGTTAGATCCTGAAAGTAAGGGATATCTTCCTCCGCCTCATTTAGCATCCAGCCCATATCCAGGGGCGCTTCCGTCGATGCATCAGGTTTTGTCAGTTCATCAAACGAAGGAATCTCGTCGGCAAACTGCTGTTTCGGCTCAGTAACCGCAGTTGCTGGTTCAGACTGGACAAGCTCATTGAACCAATCAGGGATACCGTCAGGTTCCGCAGGCGCGGCAGGCATTTCAGCCTGCGGCGGTGTACTGGTTGGCAATCCCAGATTTGCAAACCAGTCGGGAACCTGTGCGGCGGGGCCAGTGGGTTGGTTGCCAAAAACGGCCTCGGTGTCAATTCGATCAGGTCCTGCTTCAGGTTGGGGCGGCGGAGCGGGAGTAGGGGCCGGTTGGATAAACGCATCTTCCATCGTTCCAAACGAATCCAAATCACCCAATTCCTCAACCCAATCCGGCGTTTGTGTCGATAAAGCTCCCACGACCTTAGCGGAATAGTCTAAGCGTTCAAGCAAATACATATTCTGCGGTGGCTCAACCCCAGGTCGCACAACCTCCAGCGCTTCATAAGGATCAACGGCCTCTATTCGATCCAAAAATTTTTGTGCATCCGACGGACGTTCATAGTCCAAAAACAATTGCGCCATGATCCGATTCGCGGCGAGGCAGTTGGGCAGTTTCCGCAGTACCTGAACCGCCATTTCGCCCGCTTCCACCGGATGATGACTTTCCCACAACGTCTCAGCCAGCAACAGTTGAAGGTCAATCCGCTTGGGCGACTGTTCAAGCGCTTTACGGAGTTCAATCAGGGCTTGATCATAAAGCTGTCCATTCGCATATTGGCGTGCTAATGCCCCTCGCGTCAGTTGTATTTTATGGCTGCCCTGTTCACCATGTCGCTGAACATAAAGATTCCGTAGGGCGGTTTGTAATTCAACATTGCCCGGCATCTGCTCATAGGCCCGTTCCAGATGCCAAATCGCCCTATCCAGTGCATTCTCTTCAGCCCGAATTTCGCTCAGACAGATATGCGCTTCGTAATCATTCGGCAGTACGGTGAGGACTCGCTGAAAGACTTCAACCGCTTCATCAAAGTGTTCTTTCAGGCCCTCATGCTGGCCTCTTTGGAGCAGCGCTTTCCCAAGCAAACGATAGGTATCCACGTTTTGAGGATAATGCTGCAATATATAGCGGCAATGGCTGACAACCTTGGTCGCAGACTCACTTTCCAACATCTGGTTGAGTTCATCCAAATATGCCTGGAGGGTTAGGGTATTAGCCATTGGTTTCCATCTTTCAGACTGTCCGTTTTCTTCATTATGCAATGCTAAAAATAAATACGCAACACACTAAATCAAGTGATGAACCTGTTTGATGCGCTGAAGCAGAAGTTCAATCGACGGTTCTGGCAGTAATCGATTGGAACGCAGGGGGTCTACCGTCTCTGTATCCCCCAGCAGCGCCCGGACCACATTGCTCCACGCGTAACCCAGCACCTGCAAATCATATCCCCCTTCCATCACAAACACGATTCGCCCATCGCACAATTCGTTTGCCAGGGCAATCAATGCCCTCGTCATTCGATCAAATCCCGTGAGTGTGACGGTAAGATTCGCCAACGGATCCATCCAGTGCGCATCAAATCCGGCAGAGACAAGCATCATCTGTGGCCTAAATCGCCGGCTGGCTGGAATCACAATCTCCTCAAATACAATCTCAAAACTGTCGTCACCGGCTCCTGGCGCTAAGGGAATGTTGAGTGTATACCCAACTCCCGCCCCCGCTCCGATTTCATCCAGCGCGCCTGTTCCAGGATACAGCGGTGATTGATGAGTGGAAATATAAAGCACATCAGGGTTATTATAAAAGATGTCCTGGGTACCATTCCCATGATGAACATCGTAATCCATGATCAGCACCCGCTGTTGAATCTGGGCCGCTGCGATTGCTGTATTGTTCAGCAGACAAAATCCCATTCCCTGCGCGCTCGTAGCGTGATGTCCCGGTGGGCGTACCAATGCAAATCCGTTTTGAACCTCACCTTGCATCACCGCCTGAACCAGATTCAAAGTTCCCCCTGCGGCCAGCCGCGCAATTTCATACGATTGCGGCAAGACATAGGTGTCTGCGCCGAACATAGTTACCCTGGCTGTTTTTTCCAGCTTAGCAAGATAAGAAGACGTATGAACTTCACGCAGCGCGTCAATCGGTGCGGGATCAACAGGCATTCGCACACATCGTTCAAATAACTCTTCTGCGCCCAATTGTTTATGCACAGCCGCCAACCGCTCTGCACATTCAGGATGTCCCTGGAGCGTATGGGTATTAAATCGAATGTCGGATACATAACCGGTTGCCATTTGGATATGTCTCCCTGGATTTTAAATTAAACAGGCGACAAGCTGCCTGAGCAAGTCGCCTGTAAATGGGCTAACTTTTACTGCCGAAGATTAGTCACCAGCCCCAAGCGTCGAAACACGCTCCGTAGCTGCATCTTCGACCATCTTGATTTCGCGGTCACTCCGGCGCACCGACCACAGAATCAGCGCAACCGAAGCTGCAACACCCACAATAATCCCGATTCCATAGCCGTCATATTCGACAACGATGGGAGCCAGGATCAGCGACACGAGATTCATCACTTTGATCATGGGGTTAAGCGCGGGACCAGCGGTGTCCTTCAGCGGGTCACCAACGGTATCACCCACCACACTGGCCTTATGATTTTCACTGCGCTTGCCGCCAAAATGTCCGTCTTCGACGTACTTCTTAGCATTGTCCCACGCGCCACCGGCGTTCGACATAAACACCGCGAGCAGTTGTCCGGCCAAAATAACGCCAGCCAGGAACCCACCGAGGGCTTGTTCCTTCAGCAGCAAACCAACGGCGATGGGCGATAGCACGGCGATCAGGCCCAACGGGATCAGTTCGATCTGCGCAGATTGAGTCGAAATGGTAACAGCTTTGGCGTAGTCAGGCGTCTGCTTGCCGCTGGCAATTTCAGGGATCCGCAGTTGGCGGCGAACTTCGTTCATGATCTCGCCCGATGCGCGGTTCACGGCTTTGATCAGCAGACCGCTGAACAGCAGCGGCAGCGAGCCGCCGATGAGCAAACCGACGAACACAACCGGATCCGCCAGATTGATCACTTCTTCAAAGTCGGGGTTCACGCGCTGAATATCAGCAAAGAAGCTGCCAAATAGCGACACCGCCGCGATCACCGCCGAGCCAATTGCCACACCTTTGGTAATGGCTTTGGTCGTGTTTCCAGCCGCGTCCAGGTCCGCCATAATCTGGCGGGCTTCCGCTCCCATCCCCGCGATTTCGCCAATACCATTGGCGTTATCCGAGATCGGTCCAAAGGTGTCCATACTCACGTTGTTGCCCGTATGCGAAAGCATACCAACACCGATCAGCGTGACACCAAACAGAATATAGCTGTAGCGATGAACATCAGGCACTTCGTGCATGCTCAGGATAAACACCGCCGCCACCATAATCCACATCGCGGAGAAGAAACCTTCGACCAGATGCCCGCGCATCTGTCCGCGAATAATCTGGAAGGCTGCCAGCGCCACACCGGCTAACACGGCGATCAGTTCATACTCATCCGGGAAGTCGAAGCTGTACACCAGGATCGAAGCCGTCAGACTGCCAACAATCACAAACAGCGCCCAAACGCTCGACAGATACCCCAGTGACAGACCTTCGAGGATAACCGAGGCCGGTCCAAACCGCGTTGATGCCGCGATAGTATGAACGCGCTTGCTTTGCGCACTCGTGGCATAGGAGGTCAGCGGGTTAAAGATTACCGCTAGGGCCACACCAATCGCCACCAGGGTCGCCAGTGAGAGCTGTCCCGCATAGAGCCACGCCAGCAGGAACGTCGAGCCGATGGTGATACCGCTCGATACTTCGTAGCTCTTGAACATCGCTTCTTCAGCGTCGTCCACTTTCCACAACGAGACGGCATAGGTACCAACAATCGAACTCACCACGCCAATACCGCGCACTAACAGCGGCAGCACGATCCAGTACAGTTCGCCGTTGATCGCCGTCAGGGCCAAACCAAGAATCAGGCTCGACACAATAGTAACTTCATAGGATTCAAAAATGTCGGCTGCCATACCGGCGCAGTCACCCACATTGTCACCAACGAGGTCCGCAATCACAGCCGCGTTACGGGGATCGTCTTCTTCCATACCGGCTTCGACTTTACCCACCAGGTCGGCGCCAACGTCTGCCGCTTTGGTATAAATACCGCCACCCACGCGCATGAACAGTGCCAGCAGCGTGCCGCCGAAGCCGAAGCCCAGCAGAACATCCGGTGAGGCTTTACCAAAGATAATGAAAATCAGGGTGCCCCCCAGCAGACCTAAACCATCGGTCAGCATGCCGGTGATCGTGCCCGAACGATAGGCGATCTTCAAGGCTTCCTGGTATCCCCCCCGTTCAGCCGCCGCCGCCACACGCACATTCCCCTGCACGGCCATATTCATGCCGAAGAAACCAACCATCGCCGAGAACGATGACCCCATCACAAACGCCAGCGCGCGCGCCAGTGCAATGACGATCCGGGCTGTATCTTTGTTGTTATCAAAAAACTCTTCGGCTTCAGGTGTGGGTTCCACCACAAATACACTTAAAAACATGGCAACGGTCAGCAACCCAATCATGATTACAACCGTCTTGAGCTGGGTACGCAGATAAGCGTTAGCCCCATCACGGATATAGCCCCAGATACGCTGCATTTCTGCATTGCCTTTGTCCGAGGACATGATATAGTTCCTCAGCCACATCGCGTACCACAGAGCCACGCCCGCAATCGAAAGGACGATGAAAATCATCACTTTCTCATAAAGCGCGACACCATCCATTTGAAACATAATACAGTAACCCCTCCTAATGGTAAGGATTTTAAAACTAAAATGGCTCATTTTATGGGCCAACCAGACACAACGGGCGAATTTTACCGCGAAGCTTCAGAACAGCCAAAAGGTGATGTGGTATAAAACAACAAAGTCCCCAGAGCAATTCTGGGGACTTGTTGGGTATGGGCGCTGTGACACCTAGTTTTCCTTAGTAAGGAGGGGTGTCACAGCGCCAAGTTTGGTACTACCATTCATCGACACCACCTCCTTCTTTTAGGGATGGCAAGTTTGAAAAGTACATCCTCACAACAGATTTCCTTATGCCAACTGTTGAGCGGATAGAATGATTATGACACAGACCACCCGTTCTGTCAATTAATTTTTGCCAAAAATATCCTAATAACCCCGGTTTATCCGGCGCTCTTGAACAAATGGCTTGGCCTATCCCCCCTGATTTTTATGCTACACTACAACAAGTGCTTGGTCATTGCATCAGGGAGGATAAGCAATGCGTCTCTACATCGAACATCAACCGTCTTATTCACGTCTTGAACTTTTGCTTCGCACCTTTTTCGGCTTTTTCTATATCGGTATTCCGCACGGCATTGTTTTATATCTGCTGGGTTTAGTGGCCGCCATTCTGAATTTCATCACCTTTTTCGCCATCCTCTTTACCGGCAAATATCCCCAGAGTATGTTTGATTTTCAAAAAGGCTTCATGGCGTGGGGATTACGTGTCCAGGCCCGCTTTTTCCATCTGGTCGATGGTTATCCCCCCTTTGGCCTGGAAGCCCCCGGCGACAAAGTGCAGTTCGACATCACAAACCCGCCCAGCTTAAGCCGCCTGCTGCTGCTCCTCAAGGTTTTCCTGGGTGGCTTTTATGTCGGCATTCCACATGGTTTCTGCCTGTTTTTCCGTTTTATTGTTGGTTATGTCCTGTTTATCTTGGCCTGGTTTGCGGTCCTGTTCACGGGGCACTACCCCGCATCTTTCCACAGCTTTAACGTCGGGACCATCCGCTGGGCGACTCGCGTACAAACCTATATGAACATGATGACCGACCAATACCCCCCCTTCTCCGGCGCAGAATAGACTTCACAGGGGACACAGATCAATCCGCTGTGTTCCCTGTTTCGAGTCTCTCAATCCCGCCTTGCGTGATCTTGCCCCGCTTGATAAACTCGACAGGTTACGTTTCTTCTTCTTTTTATGCGTAAAGGACAACGGCCATGATCCGACGGCTGGGCCTCCTCCTGATCTGCTGCTTGACAGGGCTGTTCGCAGGCCGCGTAGTCTCAGCTCAAACCGCCGAAGGGCTGGTCGCTGAGATCACCTCGCCTACTCCCGGCCAGCAGCTTTTTGGGCAGGTACAAATTCAAGGTAGCGCGGGTCATCCCTCATTGTTTGCCAGCTACACCCTGGAATACGATGACCTGAGTGATCCCGCTTTGCAGTGGTTTCTCGCCCAGGAACGTGTTTCGCAGCAGGTCGATAACAACATTTTGGGCGTTTGGAACACGACTCTTATACCCGATGGCTCCTACCAATTACGCCTGCGCGTCTTTTTAACCGATGGTCAGGTGGGCGAGTATACGGTTTCTAACCTGCGTGTCGTTAATACCGAACCGACCCCGATTCCAACGGTTGCTGGTGATCAGTCCGTTGCGACGCCCTCCGGCCCGACACCGGCGGCCCCGCTGATCGAACAACCGCCGAGCAACAATCCTACAGATACGCCCTCGGGTGAAGTTATTCCGTTGGTTAACCCGACTCCAATTCTGGAAGAAACGAATGAAACCTCTAACACGCGGATCAATTTCTCGCGTGTACGCAGTGCATTCTGTTCCGGTGTTTATCTGGCGGTGGCCCTCTTTGCGGTCCTTTTCGTCTATTCATTGCTGCGCGGCCCGCTGCGCCCCTATACCCACCGTTGGCAGTCCCAGGACGACTTCGACAATAATCAAAGCTGAAACCTATGAGCGAACGTTATCTGATCGTCGGCCTGGGCAATCCGGGCCGCGAATATGAAAATACCCGGCATAATGTGGGTTTCGCCTGCGCCGATGCGCTGGTGAAAGCGCACACGCTCTCTTACGACGCGAAAAAAAAGTCCAAAGCCAAAATTGCCGTCGGAACCATCGTCGGCAAATCCATCCTGATCGCCAAACCTCAGACCTATATGAATCTCAGCGGCAGCGCGGTTCAGGGCTTAGCCACGTTTTACCGGATTCCCCCCGAACAGATTCTGGTGATCTTTGATGATCTGGATCTCCCGCTTGGGACTCTGCGCATCCGTAAAAAAGGGGGTTCCGGTGGGCATCGTGGCCTGACCGATATTCTTCAGCGCTTGGGTACCCAGGAATTCCCCCGTATCCGTTTCGGCATCAGTCGTCCCCCCGACAAAATGGACCCGGCTGCTTTTGTGCTGCGCCGTTTCGAAGGCGATGAAATCCCGCTCGTGACACAAACCCTGGAGCGCGCCGTCAAAGCAGTTGAAACATGGCTTTCCGAAGGCATTGATGCCGCAATGAATCATTACAATGGCACGACGAGCGAAAGCCGCCAGGAACCCGACTAAGCAAGGAACTCTTCATGCAATTAATGGGCTTGCTCGATGTAGTACATCAGACAGACACATTTCACACCTTGATGCACAGCCTGAAGAACAAACAGGCCGTGCCCGATCAGCATGTATTACGTGCCGCCCGCCCCTATCTGATCGCGGCTCTGGCCCAGCAGTTCGGCCATCCGGTGATCGTGATCACAGGCCGCATTGATCGCGCCTACAACATTTCCGAACAGCTCCCGGTCTGGCTCCCGGATCGTAAAGTCGAGCGTTTCTCCGAACCGAGCGCCATCTTTTACGAACACGCCCCCTGGACCATTTCCACCATCCAAAGCCGCCTTAATACCCTGGCAACCCTGGTCAGGCCCGTAAACGCGCGCAGCGATGAACCCGTTTCGCCGCCTATCATCGTCACCTCGGCCTACGCCCTGATGCAAAAAACCCTTCCCGTGCGCGAATTTCGCGTTAACTCCCGCCTGCTGAAAGTGGGCGCGTTAGCCGAGCCGGAAACCTTGCTGCGCAACTGGCTGCACATCGGTTATTCCCCGGCTTCCATCGTCACCGAACCCGGCACGTTCAGCCGTCGTGGTGGTATTCTCGATGTCTTCCCGATGTCTGCCACTCTGCCGGTGCGTCTTGAATTTTTTGGCGACGAAATCGAAAGTTTGCGCACCTTTAACCCGGCGACTCAGCGTTCCGCCGCCAGCATCGATCAGGTGACAATCGCGCCCGCGCGTGAAGCGTTGCCGCGTTTCGCGCCCGATGCGGCCCAGCGTTTAGCAGCGTGGTTTTCCGAACAGCCCGCCCCCCAAGAAGATGTCGTGTCCACCCTCCCCGACCAGGAAGCATTAGCAGCGGGTACGGCTTTCCCACACCTTGAGTTTTATCTGCCTTACCTTTATTCCTATCCCGCCAGCTTGCTCGATTACGCCCCCGATGATGCGCTGATTATCGTGGAAGACTGGGGCGCATTGCAGGACAGTATTGCCGATCTCGAAGAACAGGCCGTCAGCATTCGCCAGGATCGGATTGCCTCGAAACAGCTTCCGCCCGATTTCCCGTTGCCCTATCTCACCTGGGATGAACTTCAGGACGAACTTACCGCGCGTCAGGTGCTGCATCTCGGTTCTAATCCCGAATTCCCCGCCACGAACATCCCCACGCTGGGTGATCTGTTCCGTCCTGGTCCCCATTACGGCGGTCAGCTTCGAATGGTCATGACCGAACTGACCGACTTGTACGAGCGTGGCGAAAATGCGATCATTATCACCCAGCAGGCCCAGCGGTTAGCCGAGTTATGGGGCGAGCAGGATGAATACACTCCGCCGGTTACTCACGTAGACACCCTGGATAATCTGGCCCGCCTCTCGTTTATCGAAGGCTCGTTAGGTGAAGGCTGGATCATGCAGAGTCGGTTTCATATCCTGACCGATGCCGAAATTTTCGGCTGGAAGCGTCCCGAACCCCGCCGCCGCCAGCAGCCCCGCGCCCTGTCTCCTGAGTCCACCTTTGCCGACCTCGAAATTGGCGATTATGTGGTTCATATCGAATACGGTATCGGGCGTTTTGCGGGCGCACGCAAGCGCGAACTCGACGGCACCGAGCGTGAATATTTGATTGTGGAATATGCGGGTAATGATCTGCTCTATGTGCCCATCCATCAGGCGGATCGCATCTCGCGTTATGTCGGTGCCGACGACTCTCCCCCACCGCTCAATCGTCTGGGCACCCAGGATTGGAATCGCACCAAAGAGAATACCCAGCGCGCCGTCGAAGAAGTCGCCCGCGAACTGCTGGAACTCTATGCCGCCCGTGAACAGGTCCAGGGCCACGCCTTCAGTCCTGATACACCCTGGCAGGCCGAACTCGAAGCCTCTTTCCCCTATGTGGAAACCGACGACCAGTTAAAGGCGTTGGATGAAGTCAAGGCCGATATGGAAAACCACCGTCCTATGGATCGGCTGATCTGTGGTGATGTGGGTTATGGCAAAACCGAAGTCGCCTTGCGGGCTGCGTTTAAGGCCGTCATGAACGGCAAGCAGGTCGCCATTCTCGTCCCCACGACCGTTTTAGCCCAACAGCACTTCAACACCTTTTCACGCCGGTTGTTGCCTTTCCCGGTCAAAGTCGAAATGCTTTCCCGCTTTCGCAATCCCGGCGAGCAGCGCCACATTCTCTACGAACTGTCCGAAGGCCGGATCGACATCCTCATCGGCACCCACCGCCTGCTTCAATCGGATGTCCTGTTTAAAGACCTCGGCCTGCTCATCATCGACGAAGAGCAGCGTTTTGGTGTGACGCATAAGGAGCAGTTGAAAACGCTCCGCACCGAAGTGGATGTTCTGACTCTCACCGCCACACCGATTCCGCGCACTCTCTATATGAGCCTTACCGGTATCCGCGACATCAGCATGATCCAGACCCCGCCCGAAGAACGGCTGCCCATCGTAACTCATGTCGGCGTCAACGATGACAAATTGATCCGGCAGGCCATTTTGCGTGAACTGGATCGCGGTGGACAGATCTATTTTGTGCATAATCGTGTCCAGACCATCGAGACAATGGCCGCCCGCCTGCGCCGCCTCATTCCCGAAGCTAGGCTCGAAGTCGCGCACGGTCAGATGGACGAACACCAGCTTGAAAAAGTGATGACCGCCTTTGCCAAAGGCGATTTTGATGTGCTGCTTTGTACCACCATTATCGAAAGCGGGCTGGATATTCCCAACGCGAACACCCTGATCATCGACCGTGCCGACTGGTTCGGGCTGGCCCAGCTTTACCAGCTT
Organism: uncultured Anaerolineaceae bacterium; assembly: GCA_964472565.1. Classification (GTDB taxonomy): domain Bacteria; phylum Chloroflexota; class Anaerolineae; order Aggregatilineales; family Aggregatilineaceae; genus DATAMF01. Next base: position 1,858 of record CAYYNB010000166.1, on the reverse strand, counting down.
CGCGGGCGTGTGGGGCGCGGCACCAATCAGGCCTATTCCTACTTTTTCCACCCCCGTACCAGCCGCTTGACGCCGGAGGCCCGTGCCCGGCTGGAAACGATTGGCGAACAGACTGATCTGGGAGCGGGCATGTCGATTGCCATGCGTGACCTTGAAATTCGCGGCGCAGGCGATATGTTAGGTACGCGCCAGAGTGGTCATATTGCCGCGGTGGGTTTCCATCTCTATACCCAGTTATTGGCTCAGGCTGTGCGCCATCTCAAAGGCGAAGGCCGCGCCCCCACGTTAGCCGTAGCGACTCCCACCCTCACCATTGACCTGCCGCTTCCGGCCTACATCCCCACCAGTTTTGTTTCCGAACCCTCGCTCCGCATTCAGCTTTATCGCCGTTTGGCCGAACTCGAAGACATGCAAAGTATCGCCGACATGGAAGCCGAACTAACGGATCGGTTTGGAACTCTTCCTCGCGCGGTTCAGGGTCTTCTTTTACAGTTGCGCGTCAAGCTGTTAGCCCAATACGCCAATGCAACCGCCATCGCCAGCGAGAACGGCCAGATCAGCATCCGCCTCCCCTATCTGGCAACAGTAGATCGTCAGGCATTACAAAACCGCTTGGGTCATGCGGTGCGTGTCAGCCGGACAGCCGTCTGGTTTCCCTATCACAATCCAGACGAAACAGAATGGCAGCATAACCTGTTGGATATTCTGGCAAAACTGCGTTTGGATCAGGTTCAGGCGAGTTAGAAAATAATTCTCCACATCTTTTGAGACACGGACTGGCACGCGCCCCGCGCTCAATGCCCACCTTTTATAGGGGCGTCGGCTTACCGCGCCGTGCCCCGCATAACGCCTGTTTTCCCCTCATCCCTGATTTGTGGGTAATGATTAGCTAAAGAAAATAGTGGCGCAGCCTTAACCCACATTATCCCACAACCTGGCGGCATGGTGTGGGATAATGTGGGATTTGGATTAACCCCACTTATCCCACAAAAAATCCCACTGATCGTGGGATAAGTGGGATTATGTGGGTTTGTTGGATATAGCTTTTGGGGTTGAGGCGGATTAAGCTCCCCATTCGCAGATCAGCCCAACGGCCCCCGGTCCGGTGTGTACGCCTATCACGGTAGTTGCATAGCTAAAATGGGTTTCCAGTGGCACCAGTTTTTCAACCGCCTGATCAAACAGCAGTTTCGCATCATCCGCCGCTTCAGCGTGAATCACGGATAATCGGTTGACATGCCGGACATTCCCCCGCACATCGGCCACCTTGAGCAGGTGAGTGAGTGCCCGCTTCCGCGTCCGTACCGTATCCACCGGATGCACAATCCCCTCGTGGATTTCCAGCACAGGCTGCATTTTTAACATCGTTCCCATCAGCCGCTTGGCATTCCCAATTCGGCCACCGCGCCGCAGAAAATCCAGGCTTTCAATGGTAAACAGCAGCATCTGTCGTCCGGCAGTTTCCGTTACGATTTCTACAATTTCCGCTGCATGTGCGCCCGCATCTCGTGCATCTGCCGCCGCCAGCAGCACATGTCCCAGCGCCCACGACACGTGCCGTGTATCCACCACATGCACCGGAAAATCGACCATCGCTTTTGCCTGCATCGCAGATGCATAGGTGCCGCTTAAATCGCTCGAAACCACCGGACAAACAACCTCATCGGCGTTTTCCGCTTGTCGAGCCTTTTCAAAGATCGTCACAAAATCCTGTGGTGAAGCCTGCGACGTTTTTGGAATATCGTTTGAACTCGCCAATCGCGCATAGAATTCTGGCTCCAGAATATCCACGCCATCCTTTAGCGACGTCCCCCCCCAGGTAACATACAGCGGTGTGACATGGATGTGGCGTTCACGG